>NZ_JBZCPP010000014.1:0-92285 GCF_058267515.1 Pradoshia sp. Z6_59 | reverse complement strand
AGGTAGAACAGAGGTCTCCAAAACCTCCAGTGTGGGTTCAATTCCTACTGCCCCTGCCAATAAATATGGCGATTGTGACGATGTGGTTAACGTATCGCATTGTGGTTCCGACATTCGTGAGTTCGATTTTCATCAGCCATCCCATAGATGCGGGTGTAGTTTAGTGGTAAAACCTCAGCCTTCCAAGCTGATGATGAGGGTTCGATTCCCTTCACCCGCTCCAAAAAATATCATAAAGGGCCTATAGCTCAGCTGGTTAGAGCACACGCCTGATAAGTTTTTCAGGTCGATAGTTTGAGTCGCCCATATTATTATTATTCCGCAGTAGCTCAGTGGTAGAGCACTCGGCTGTTAACCGAGCGGTCGTAGGTTCGAATCCTACCTGCGGAGCCATTTGGCCCCTTGGTCAAGCGGTTAAGACACCGCCCTTTCACGGCGGTAACACGGGTTCGAATCCCGTAGGGGTCATAAAACCATGTACAAGATGTACATGGTTTTTTTCTATTTGCCACAATCTTCTAATAGCTACGGACCTACAATCTTTTATCTCTGGGACCTAGGGATGAGTGGCAAAGCAGTAGTTGTTTGAATATTTATTAACCGTGAATAACCTGCGTTTTAAGGTTATCCGTGATTATAAAGAGTATGAGAAAACTTGGTCCAAGTCATCCCTTGAAGAATACGGGGAAGGCGTGTATGTAATGGGAGAGGGAGAAGAGGAGGAGGCTATTCTAGAAATACACAGGAAAACCGTAGGCGATTTCGATAGCACAACTCCAATCCCAATGAATCCATAAGGGAGTGGATTACCTACTCGTATGATAACGAGAAACATTCCCCGACAATCCCTGATTCAAAGGTGATTACAGAAGGAGATTCACACGTAGAAGTCAGATTCGTTGAGGACTCGAATCGGTTCGGTGAACATTTTGGATTTAACGGAAATAATGGAGACAGCTGAATCCATTGGAAACACTGGGCTTGTGCAGCTTCTGTGCAGTATTTATCCAATGTATAAAAATACAGGAGTAATGGGTTTTTACTGAAAAATAGAAAAAAGGCTCAACCCCTTGATACACTTGTGGTTAAGCCTTCTTAAAAAGTATGGACCCCCGTCAATTTACTATTCTGAATCTTATACACAACATATGCATAAATAGAGTCCAAACAGTCCATTAATTCAGGTTGCCAGTGATTATTTATACAAACTGAACCTCTTAATTCCGTTGTTTCTAGAAATTCTGTGCAATTTTTTTGCAGTCTGTATATGAATGAATACCTGGTGGGTGGGGGTAGGGACTCTCTATTGTTATACAATTAAAATTCACAAATATCCATTCAAAATAATGAATCAATTTGGTAATTTATTTACTAAGCTATCTTCCTATAGTTTGTATATTTGATTTGGTCCAACTGTATTATTTATAACAGTGTAAAGCTTATGGTCTCCAAATGGGATCTTCTGGTCTATATTTTTGTCTAAGAATTCTAATTGATACTATGGCTTCATGTGCCGGTTTTAAATTATTCCAATACATTAGGTTTTGTGCAAAAATTGAAGCATAATTTGCAATTGTAATCATAAAAGGAATAATATTTGCATTTGGATCAAGTATTTTAACCTTCTCTTTAATCCAAATCGGATGTTTAGATGCTTGTTTTACTTCCTTGGTTATAATCCTTTCATTCGAAGGATTATAAATCTTGTCTTCAAATACCAGGCATATTTCATTTTTTAACAATTTACCAATGATCTGTGCGTTTGTTTCATCCGGATTATTAGTTTGATATTCCTCTATATGAACTTCTAGCCGCCATTCGATTAACTATTTGTAAAATCCACAATAAAATTACTGTCCTGAGTATTGCTAGTCTTAGAATATATGTCCATCGCTTTCAACAAAAGAAGGATTTGGAAATTCTCATTAGGATCCTTAAAATCTGTCTTCAAATACTCTTTCAAGTTTTCTAGTCGATAGAGAAGTCCGCTCTTTGAAATCTTTAATAAGCGTATCGTGGATTCAATTTTTAAATTATTATTTAGATATATATATAAAGTTTCTAAGAGCTCAATCCGTTTATGTTCCTTTAATGAAAAGATTCCTGCAAATCGATTATTCGCAAGTTGCTTAATATGTTCTATATTTAAATCATTAATAAATATTGATAAAACACTAATATCTTTAAATGCAGTAATGGATGCGTTGGGGTTGGAGATGAGAGCAATTGCAGCCTCATTATAGTGAGAGTTTGCCTCCAAAATGCTATGTCCTATCTCGCTGTAACCAATTTGAACAGGATAATTAGGGAATTGTTCCATTAAAGCTTCTCTTAAATTACTAAAAACCTTCTGAACCATAGAATGATCTTTTAGAGGATGAAATAACAAAATAACTAGTTCCATCTCCTTAAAAGAAATAAGTATACGCTGTTTTTTTAAGTGTTCCCGAACAAAGTTTTCAAACTCTTTTTGAATCCTATACATATTATTATTCCTTCTCACAATAGCAACGGTGTATAGTTGGTTAATATCAATATTAAAGTAGCGAGACCTAGAAAGAATCTGATTTATATCTGTTAAACGTTGATGCAAAATATCATTAGTAAACTTGGATTCACTCTCTGCTTTTGATTTTTCTATAATAGAATTCATCATAAGTAGAACAGAAATTACATTTGTCAATTTAGATAGTATTAAATAGTCATATGAGGAAAATGTTGTTGGATGCATCGATATAACTGACAAATATGCAACGACTTTATTTTTAATGACAATCGTGTTTGTTAAACGAACATGATTATCTAATTGAACAACCTTTTTTGTAAAAGGAAGTTGCTGACGCTTTTCAAAAAAATAAGTACCTAATTGATTTCTTTCATTTTGGTCATATATCTGCATATCCTGCTCAAGTAATTGTCTATCGATCTCTGATAAATTAGTAGAATGTACAAAGTTATAAAATATATCTTCTATTAAAAAGGTTCTGCCAAAAAATTTTTCAGCTTCTTTAAATATATCCTCTACTGTTGCTCCATCAATAATCGCTTGAATCATTTCACTTTGAATATTGCCAAGTTCAATCAGATCAAACGATACTTGATTTTCAGAGTTTTCATTTGATTCATCAGGTAAAGGGTTAACAGTATAAAACTCCCATGTACAATTTTCGTCACCTCTTGCTACACAGGTTTTCTCAACTACCTTTACTTCAAACTGAAAAATGGTGCTCATATAGCCAGTAGCAAATCCCATAAGTGTATGACAAACTGGTACATCACTTTGACCAAAATAATCTAGATGAACTTTTGCCTCGTAAGACTGTAACCACGTTCCTATACCATAAACAGCCTTAACTGATTTATCACCATAAAATTCAATATACCCTTCGAAAATCGAACCGTTTATATGTCCTTTTTCACAATGAAGAGTAGGCCCTTGTTTAAGTAGATCTTGTATATCGAAATATTTTTCTCTCATTCGGTGAGCTTCTGAAACCCCTAATTGATACCCATAATTAAACATTAATTTTGTTGCTTTCTCTATCCCATTTATTTCAATGATATCTGCTTTTAGAAAACTTAAAGCCTTAACGATTGCAATATTGTCGATATCTTTCTCCCTATTTTCAAGATGAAAAGTAGTCCTTTTTAAAGAAATAACACGTTGTTCCAACTTATTCCCCCCTTAATTGTAAGAAGTGCCTCAAAAAATATTGTTATTTCTCTCTTAATACTAAAATACCATAAAAAAGAAAAAACCAAACGAAATATACTGAAAACGCTTTCAAATTAATACAATTAGTCTGTTTTCAGAATATTTTATATCTAATATATTGAATGTGTAAATGATAAAAAACAAACAAAAAAGGGGAAAAGAAAATGTTACCAGAGATTGCTAAACTAGGTCATATTGCTTTAATCACACCGGATTTAAAAAAATCACTATGGTTCTTCTCTGAAGTCTTAGGTTTAGAAGAAACAGAAGTAGTGAATGGTACACATTATTTACGTGCATGGGGAGATTTTGAACACCATACACTATCGCTAAAACAAGGGGAAAAATCAAAAGTAGATCACATTGGTTGGCGTACAAAACGTCCTGAAGATGTAGAGAAATTTGCTGAATTACTAACTGAGGCTGGAGCAGAAGTGAAGTGGGTTGAATCGGGTGAAGAAGCAGGTCAAGGAAGAGCAATTCGCTTTGAGTTACCCAGTGAGCATCCATTTGAAATTTATTATGAGATGGAAAAAACGCAACCAGATCAAGACCGCAAATCCGTGCTAAAGAACCAAACTTATAAATCTTGGAGAAAAGGTGCTTCACCTCGTCGTATTGACCACGTGAATCTAGCGACTTCACACGATCCATCAGTAATTCATAAATGGTTAATTGATAATTTGGGATTTAAAATGCGTGAATATGTAGATTTAGGAAATGGAGTTATTCAAGCTGGTTGGTTAAGTGTAACTCCATTGGTTCATGACATAGCTGTTATGGCTGAGCCGGAAGCTAAGACACCTAACCGTTTACACCACCTAGCTTATTGGTTTGATAATGCCCAAGATATATTACGTGCAGCTGATATTTTAAGTGAAAATGGAATTGAGCTTATTGGGCCAGGTAAACATGGTATTTCACAGGCAATTTACTTATATGTAAAAGACCCAGGTAGTGGTCATCGTGTGGAACTATTTTCAGGAAGTTATTTGATTTTTGAACCTGATTGGGAGGCTATTAAGTGGACTCCTGAAGATTTAAAAGTTGGTTTAACTTATTGGGGACAAGATCTTCAGGGAATGGATGCTGATTCAACAGAAGCATAGGAGGGACTATAATGAGCTATTCAACAGAAACTTTAGATACAGGTCGGTTTCAAACGTTCTATTGTGAAGCAGGACAAGAAAATGAGGAAGTAATCGTATTCCTACACGGTTCAGGTCCCGGAGCGAATTCAGTAAGTAATTGGCAACATATTTTACCAGAGCTTGCAAAGAACTATCATGTGATTGCTCCTGATATGTATGGATTTGGAAATACAAAACACCCCGAAGTACACCCAAAATCATTTTGGGAATGGACTCAGCTACGCGTTGAGCAACTGCTTGAACTACTTGATAAGAAAAACATAGAGAAATTCAGTCTCGTAGGTAATTCAATGGGTGGTTATGTGTCGTTAAATGTTGTTATGTATGCACCTGAACGAGTGAAAAAAGTTTTACTTATGGGCAGTGCTGGTGGAGAAACACCGCCTACTCCGGAAATAATACGAATGGTTGGTTTTTATAAAAACCCAACGTATGAAAACCTACGAAACTTAACAAGTTGGTTTGTTTATGATCCTGCAACGATTCAAGATTCATTAGAAGATATTTTAGAAATTCGATATGAAACTATTCAACGTGAAGAGATTCGCAATTCCTATTTGCAAAATATGTTCCCTATGCCTGGGGAAGGTCATATTCCTCCCAATGCATTACGTCAAATGAAACAACCATTCTTACTACTGCATGGTTTTAATGACCGATTTGTTCCAAAAGAGAGCAGTATTAATTTGATGGAACATTTACCTAATGCAGAGCTTCGTTTATTTACACAGTGCGGACATTGGCTGCAGGTAGAAAAGCGAGAAGATTTCATTAAAGCAGCTAAAGAGTTCTTCTAGTTAACTAGAATACAATAACGTGAGGTCACTAAAGAAGAGATTTTAATGTTTTTTAGTGGCCTCACCAGTATTTAAAACTCCGAATATAACATCTTCCCTAACTAAGATTTGTTATAAACTTGAAAACGTATAATAGGAGGGTTATAAATGTCAGTTGATACAAAGCAAAAATCCAAAGGATTTACAGATGTTGAACTAGAGCTTATTGAAAAAGCACGTGAAGCAGGCCTACTAGCAGAATCAGAAGTAGCAACTTCCGAAATAAATGCCTCTGTTTCTCGAAACTATGTTAATAAGTTAATTGAATCAGGAATTACTCGTGCAAATCTACCGAAAGAATATGGTGGTCCACAAATTTCGTTACGTGGCCTTGGAGAAATTGTACGTACTATCGCGTACCATAATATCTCAGCTGCATGGTTAGGTTATTTCTTCCCTTTACACAACTCCTTAACAGCACACCTTCCACAAGAAGGTAGAGACGAAATTATAAATTCAAACGGTTTGATCGTGGATGTTTTCGCGCCAGTTGGACAAGTAACCGTGGTTGATGGCGGTGTTCGCTTAACAGGTACTTATAACTATACAAGCGGTGTTAACTTTGCAGAATGGATTGGTTTAGGGGCAATTGCTCAATTACCTGAATCAAATCAACCAGAATTAATTATGTGTTTCATGCGTAAAGATGAAGTGAAAGTAAATGAAAATTGGGATACATTTGGTTTACGTGGTTCAGGTAGTAACCAAGTGATTGCAACGGAAGTATTTATTCCAAGAAGACGCGTTTTAAGACTTGAATTAGCGAATGATACACGCCGTCCACCGGAGGGTTCTAATTATGATCCCGATTATCCTTATTACCATGTACCATACTTCTCTGCATTCTATCTTGGGTTTCCAAATATGGCATTAGGTGGAGCTAGGCGTTTGCTGGATGAATATAAAAAGAGAACAGAAGCACGTGTTCGTCTACATGGAGAAAATGAAAAAGATTCTCCTCGTAGTCAGCGAATTCTAGCTAAACTTATGTTGGAATATAAAAAAGCGAATGGTTTAATGGAACAATATTACGATCTATTAGCAACTTATGAAACAGAAGGTCCATACGAAAAAGGGGAGTTTTCTTCACTACGTGCAGAAATTATTAAAATTTGTCAAGAAATCGCTACGACAGTAATGGTCTCACTCGGTGGGGCATCTCTAACAAAAAATGACACAATTGAAGTGTTTGTACGAGACATCATTGCCGTAGCCACACATATAACGTCTCTATATGAAGATGCACTATACACATATGGTCGTAATTTATATGGCTATCAAGGAATTGGTATGGGCTAATTCACCTTAATAACGAGTCAAAAAATGAATGTTTATTCAATTGAAATATGAGTAAACAAGGGGGATTTAGACATGGCAAAATTAAAGGTAGCCATTTTAGGGTCAGGCAACATTGGTAACGATTTGATGAAAAAAATTCAGCGGTCCTCTTTTCTAGAGTTAACGGCTGTTATAGGGATCGATCCCAACTCCGAGGGCTTACGAAAAGCACGTGAAGCAGGTTTTCAAGCTATCGATACGGGAATTGAAGGCTTTCTTCAAACTCCAGGACTTGCAGATGTTGTGTTTGACGCAACTAGTGCTTATGCACATGTGAAGCATGCAAAGCTACTAAAAACTCACGGTAAGAGAGTAATTGACTTAACCCCAGCAGCAATTGGACCACTTACAGTACCAACAGTGAACCTTTACGAACATCAACAAGCAGATAACGTAAATATGGTGACATGTGGTGGACAAGCAACAATTCCAATTATTTATGCAGTATCTCAGCTTTATGAGGTAGAATATGCGGAAATTGTTGCCACAATTGCAAGTAAAAGTGCTGGCCCAGCAACACGTGCGAACATTGATGAATTTATCGCAACTACTTCACGTGCCATTGAGGTTGTCGGCAAAGCAAAAAAAGGAAAAACAGTTTTAATTTTAAACCCTGCTGAACCACCAATTATGATGAATGACACGATTCATCTGTTAGTAGATCATCCGGTAACAGATGAGGAAGCATTGATTGATGCACTTAAAAAAATGGAAAAAGCAGTTCAGCAATATGTTCCAGGGTATCGCTTAAAAACACGTCCATACATTGAGGGAAATCGTATCACTGTATTCCTGGAGGTTGCCGGTGCTGCTGATTATTTACCTGCTTACGCTGGTAATTTGGATATTATAACAGCTGCAGCTATTAAAATTGCTGAGGAATGGGCAAAGGCAAAGACAACTGTGTAAAGGAGGAATACGATGAAACGCGATATTATCATAACAGAAGTAGCTTTAAGAGATGGCAGTCATGCGGTCCGTCATCAATTTACAGTTGAACAGGTTAGGAAAGTTGTTGCTGGCTTAGATTCAGCAAACGTACCATATATCGAGGTTGCTCATGGAGATGGTCTTGGGGGATCGACGGTTCAGTACGGCCATTCACATACGGATGAGTTTAAGCTCATCGAGGCTGCTGTAGAAACTGCCGGAAATTCAAAAATTGCTGTACTTTCCTTACCAGGAATTGCAACGAAGCCTGATATTAGACTTGCAGGAGATTTAGGTGTTTCTATGGTTCGCGTCGCTACACATGTCACGGAGGCAGACGTTTCATTACAGCATCTAAGCTTAGCGAAGGAGCTGGGTCTAGAAACAGTTGGTTTTCTAATGATGTCCCATATGGCTGAACCAAGTAAAATTGTAGAGCAAGCAAAAATTATGGAAAATGGTGGAGCAGATGTCATTTATATTGTAGATTCTGCAGGTGCTCTACTTCCAATTCAGGTAGCGGATCGAATAAAAGCATTGAAACAAGAAATAAACGTTCCTCTAGGTTTTCATGCACATAATAATTTGTCACTGGCTGTGGCAAATTCATTAACTGCTATTGAACATGGAGCTGATCGTATAGATGGCAGTATCCGTTGTTTAGGAGCTGGTGCTGGTAATACACAAACCGAAGTCCTAGTAAGCATATTGGATAAAATGAATATTGTTACAGGAATTGATTTATATAAAATAATGGATGTAGCTGAAGAAATTGTAGCGCCAATTCTGCCAACACCTCAAGAAATTACACGCGGTAGCTTAGTATTGGGGTATGCGGGTATTTATTCAAGCTTCTTATTACATGCGCAAAGAGCTGCAGAAAGATTTGGTGTAGATGCACGTGATATTCTCATAGAGATCGGTAAACGTAAAGCAATTGGTGGTCAAGAGGATATGATTTTAGAGGTTGCTGCGGAGTTGAAAAGTGGAACAGTAAAGGCTTGAAAATTATTTTTAAGCAAGTTTTGAAGATCCTTTATGTTTAAATACGAAAAATAGGCTATCCAGTAAATCTATAAAAGTTAAATCATTAGGGGAGGTTTAAAAATGGATGATCGTTTATTTAGAAGTGCAATGGGTAAATTTGCAACTGGTGTGACAGTCATTTTAACAGACCTAGAGGATGTAACACATGGAATGACAGCGAATGCTTTTATGTCCGTTTCACTTAATCCAAAATTAGTAGTGATCTCGATTAAAGAAAACGCACGTATGCTTCCTAAAATCCAACAAGCCAAAAAGTTTTCAGTCAATATTTTAAGTTCTAATCAGGAAGAAATTTCTAAAGTATTTGCAGGTCAAATTAAAGATCAGGAGGTAACATTTAATCGTTTAACAGATGTACCTGTTATTCCTGGGGCTATTGTGCAAGTTGCTTGTGAAGTTTCTGCTGAACATGTTGAAGGTGACCACACATTATTCATTGGTAAAGTAACTAACATTACGGTTGAAGATGGTGATCCATTATTATTTTTCAATGGAAAATATCGCAGCCTCGAGGAATTAGTTGAAGTATAAGGGAAATAGGAATCTCTAACAAGGATGATAGAAGGAGTTATGCTAATGAAAACGATTTTAATTAATGCTCTAAATTTACAGGGAATTTATACTAAGGTAACTCCTTGTGTTATGGCACTTGGCTATTTTGATGGTGTCCATCTGGGACACCAGCGTGTCATACAAATTGCCCGTAAAGAAGCAAATAATCGTGGATTTCCATTAGCACTAATGAGTTTTAGACCACATCCTATCAATATCTTGTCTGGCGGGAAGCGATGTATTTCTCATTTAACGACACTTTCTGAAAAAGAAATGATGCTCAATCGTTTAGGTGTGGACATATTTTATCTTGTCGATTTTACACTTGATTTTGCAGCACTGTCACCCAAACAATTTGTTGATGCCTATTTACTAAATCTTGGTGTAACACATGTGATTGCAGGTTTTGATTTTTCTTATGGATCTAAAGGTGCAGGAAAACTTAAACATATTCCCAATGATTCAAAATATCAAATTACTGTAACCGAGGTACAACGTGTAGACTATTTAGGTGAAAAAATTAGTTCAACAGCAATTCGACAACGATTACTATCGACCGATGTGCATGAGATTCCTCATTTTCTTGGAAAGCACTATACCGTTAAAATGCTTTGGGATGGAAATCAATTCAAACCTATGGAGCCGAAGATGCTTCCTAATGAGGGGATTTATGAGGTTGTGTTGGAGTACGGTCAGTATAAAATCAAGTCAATTGTTTCTGTCAACGAACATGGTAATATACGAATTATGGATTCGTTCAATAAGGTAACAAAGGGAAATGTAAAAATTCACTGGCTGCAGCCTAGCCAATCAAGAAGTTTAACTAGAATTTAATCTTTAGAGGAGGGGAGTTATGGTAACAGAGCAATTAATATCTAATGTAATTCAACTGCTTGATAAAGCACATGAAAAACATCAATCAATTATACCACTTACAATACAAGAGCCGACAATGACTATTGATGATGCCTATGCCATTCAAGTCAAACGAATTAAAATTGCAACAATGCTAGGTGATCGTATCACAGGCAAAAAAATTGGTTTAACATCATTTGCAATGCAAAATCTCTTAGGTGTAGATCAACCGGACTATGGACATCTTTTAGAGTCGATGTATGTAGAAGAGGGGGCAGAAATTTCCCTAAGTCAATTATTTCAACCAAAAATTGAAGGCGAAATTGCATTTGTACTTAAGGAAGATTTAGTTGGCCCAAATGTTACTGTAGAAGATGTTCTACGGGCAACAGATTATGTTGTACCTGCCCTTGAAGTTGTTGATAGCCGTATTAAAGATTGGAAAATAAAACTTGAAGATACGGTTGCCGACAATGCCTCTTGTGGACTTTATGTTCTTGGATCAAATAAAGTTCACATAAGTGACGTAAATTTAATTAGCATTCATATGCAACTTTTAAAAAATAACCAAGTGATTAATGAAGGAAAAGGGATGGATGTTTTAGGAGATCCGGCTCTATGTGTTGCTTGGTTAGCGAATAAATTATCGGAATATGGTGTCACACTTAAAGCCGGGGAGGTTATTTTATCAGGTGCCTTATCCGCAGCGGTAGTAGTAGAAAAAGGAGATCAGTTTACAGCCAAGTTTACACAAATTGGTGAAGTAAATGTTCACTTTGTGGAATAAATTTAGACCCAATATGACTTTGATAAAATATCTATCCAACTAAGAGCATTGAATTAGCAAATAAAACCTATTGGCAGCTACTTCCATGAAGTGCAACCTTTCATAAGGTTAGAAAAAATCCGTTTTCCTTTAGAAAGCGGATTTTTATTGCACTTCTTTTTCTATTTATAGAATGACATATTATCTTCAATATAATCAATTACATGAGCAACAAAAGTAGTCTCCGATTCTGAAAAAGGGAGTGTAGCATATAATTCTTTAATTGTACTCTCAACTACTATATTTAAGCTCCTTGAAGAAAAGTACGAGAAAGGCTAGTTTGGACGTAAAACCTGGTACACAGATGGGTATCGGTACTTACCAATCGTATCTTTTGGAACTCCGGAGCAGAAACGAAGATTATTTGCCCAGTATCGCTACGGGCGAAAAAGTCGGTGCATACTGCGTAACGGAGCCTTTCTCGGGGTCGGATGCTCTAAGTGCGAAAACCACTGCAGTGCTGTCGGACGATGGAAAGCATTACATCATAAACGGCTCCAAAACCTTTAAAATAGAAAAAAGGCCCAAACCCTTGATACACATAGGTTTAAGCCTTCTTAAAAATTATGATCCCGACTGGTTTCGAACCAGCGACTCCCACCCTGTCAATTTACTATTCTGAATTATATGCTTCAAGGTGCCGGCGGTTATTTATACAAACTGAATCTCTTAATTCCATTGTATCTAGAAATTCTGTGCAATTTTTGTTCAGTCTGTATATGAATGAGTACTGGTGAGTGGGGGTAGGGCGTGCATCTTATTAAGTCAATTGATAGGAGTCTTTAATTGTTTTGAATCCAATGCTAGGAATTAATATAGATCTGATAAAAAAGAAAGGCAATTCATTTTATTTTAATTGATGATATCCGGTAGGTTAGTCACATGGTACAATGGGTCTAAAGTAAAATATTGGGTGGTGTGTATATGAAATTAAAACGATGGATGACAGTTTTTATGACGGTATTATCCTTATTGTTAATATCAGCATGCAACTCTGATAACGAAGATAGCGAATTAGATTACGAATCCCCGGTGAATACAACAGACACAGTAGACGATTCAACAAGCACAGATGAATCTCCTTATACAGAAGATGAGTTGGAATCAGATCCAACCGCACCTTCCACTAGTCCTGATGATTACAATACAGTTGGTGAATACGTGCCAGAAAGTGGCCCGACTGATAATCCGGCAGATTACAGTGCAGATGGCAAATATAAGCCAGTAGATGAAATGACTCAAGAGGAAATTCAAGAAGAGTTGGAAAGTATGTTAGGGGAATCCCTTGGCCAATAATAAAGACGGCATTATTGCTGTCTTTTATTTTGGCTCTGTTCGTAAAGATTGTTGCTAATCGCCTAAAAAAGACAGCTTTTTTGCTGTCTCCCATAGCTTCACCTACTTACCAATCATTCAACCATTACCAATAAAATAAAAAAACCTTCTCCTTTAGCCTTTCCCCCACTCTCTCCATTCAAAGTATCGAAAGGTAATTTGTTGTTTATTATTTAATGCCCGAGAAATTAATAGACGGTAAAACGAAGGGATTAAATCTTTACATCCAAGTGTAGAAAAAACTTCTCTCAATCAAGGTTCCTATTCCTGAAATTCATCGCAATTACTTTATCCGAATAAAAAGATGTTAATTGTTCGCTCATAACATTTGTAGAGAAAATAAAATCATTTTTAATCCAATACTTTATGACACCAACTGTAGCGGAGACTTGAAAACTTAGAAAGATATCATACATTGTTTCCTGTATGTCAGTTTCTCGTTCAATATAAATTTCTTTACTAAATAAATTCCATAAAAATAGTTCGAGCCGCTTATATATATCTGGATTGTCCTCTATAAGATCTAAAGCTTTAAACAACATTTTATGCTTTTCGATATACTCAAATATGAGCTTATTAGAAGGAATAACCTCATTTAAAAACACCTTGCTCTTATTTTTGTATGGTTTTTTAATAGCCTGGTCTATCCCTTCAATAGCATCTTGGTATAACTCTTCTAGGAGATTGATTTTATCTTGGTAATGGATATAGAAAGTACCTCTATTAAAATCAGCTCGATCGGTAATTTCACTTATTGTGATAGAATGCACATCATTATTTTCTAATATCAAATCTATAAAAGCATTTTTTAGTAACTTCTTTGTTAATTGTCTCTTTCGTATTTGTCGATTTGGATTATTCAATATAGATCACCCTTTTATCCATTTATCAAGCCTGGAGATAAACAAATATAATGAATTTGTTGATTATTCAACAAATTCATTATACCTACTTATTGAGTGTTAAGTCGATTAACTCTAACATATAAATGACAGCGTTCTCTAAGAATTTAAATCTTTTAAAATGGGGAATGACATTTAGGGGGAATAATAATGGGTCTTTTAGATGGAAAAGTAGCGATTATTACTGGCGGGGCCAAAGGTATGGGGGAATTTCATTCAAGAAAGCTTTCTGAAGAAGGTGCTAGAGTTGTAATAGGAGATCTTGATACAGAAAATGGAGAAAAAATAGCAAGAGACATAGGTGAAGATAAGGCTATTTTTGTAGAATTAGATGTTACAAATCCCAAGAGTTGGAACAATATAGTACAAATAACTAAAGATACATTTGGCACTATTGATATTTTAGTGAATAATGCAGGACTTGCAGGCGCAATAACTGGACTTTTAGATATAGAAGAAAGCTTGTATAAAAAAATAATTGATATTAACCAAAACGGTATATTTTACGGTATGAGAGCTGTCTTACCTACAATGCTTGAAAATAATAGTGGGTCTATTATAAATATTTCTTCACTTGCTGGATTGAGACATGATATTACAGTTAATCCAGCTTATACTGCTTCAAAATTTGCTATCAGAGGTCTTACAAAACAAGCGGCATATGAATTTGCTGATAAAAATATTAGAGTCAATGCTATTCTTCCTGGTGCAATACTCACTCCAATGGCTGAAGCTACACTTACTAAAGAACAGATTGATGATGTGTCTCAAAATCTGCTCCCAATGAAACGTTTTGCAAATCCAGAAGAAGTTTCTGAAGTAGTTGCATTTTTAGCATCGGATAAAGCTAGTTATATAAGTGGAGCAGACTATGTAGTAGACGGAGCAAGAGCAACTATAAATAAATAATCTGCCGTATAAATTAACAAATGCAGATATGGTTTACTTTCAAAATTTCATAAAAGAGAGAGTATATCTTTAAAGGAATTAGAGTTACTTTATAGGAGGAATTACAATGGCTAGATTAGATGGTAAAGTTGCAATCATTACAGGTGCAGCAGGTGGAATGGGGTTAACAATGGCTCAAACGTTTGCTGAAGAAGGAGCAAAGGTAGTAGCGGCAGATATACAATTTGAACTTCTACAAGAAGGAGTAAATGAAATTAATGCAAAAGGCGGAGATGCCCTTGCTTTAAAACTAGATGTATCCTCTCCTGATGAATGGAAAATTGCTATTGATGAGACTGTTAGAAAATATGGTAAGATCGATGTGTTAGTAAATAACGCTGCTATTCAGATAGGAAAAAGTGTAAAGGAAGCAACACTAGAAGAATGGAATAAAGTTTTGGCAATAAACGCAACTAGTGTATTTTTAGGAATGCAAACGGTGATTCCTAAAATGCAGGAAAACGGTCATGGGTCAATCATTAACATGTCTTCAATCGGTGCCATTGTTGGTGGAGCTCCTGATGGGTATGATGTAGCCTATAGCGCTTCTAAAGGTGCTGTTCGGTCGATGACAAAGCATGCAGCAAAAGTACTAGCAAAAGATAATATTCGTGTGAACTCTGTACATCCAGGTGTAATTAGTACCCCGATGGTAGAAAGCTCGTTAAAAGACTACCCTGAATTGAGAAAAACAATAGAAACCAATTTCCCGCTTCCACCGCATCTAGGTGATCCTAAGGACCTAGCGTATATGGTGTTGTTTTTAGCATCTGATGAGTCTAAGTTTGCTACAGGTAGTGAGTTTGTAGTAGATGGAGGAGCCACCTCAACAAAGTAATTAATTTCTAAGTAATAATGATTTGATTTGTTAAAGCTGTTTTTGATTACTTTTAACTTAAGATAAACATTCCAATAAATACATGCGGATGAGGTAGTAGAATTTTCTCTTTCCAGCATGTATTTTGGTTTTTTAAGACAGGACATTATTAAATCAGCCCATCCGGTATTATAATGCGCTTCCGAATAGGCCCCTGTTTGATGTAAGCGAAATCTTCTATGCATTTACTCAATCTTACAGACTATCAGTATTATATTTAGGAGGAACAATAATGAAATTTGGAATTATAGGTGCAGGACCAATAGGTACAATTATTTCTAAAAAATTAGTTGAAAATGGACATGATGTCAAAATTGCAGATGCACGAGGAATTGAACAATTAGAAGGAAAAGAGCTCGCTGGAACACCTGTGCTTGTAGAGGATGTCATTAAAAATATTGAAGTTCTTATAATATCCATCCCTTTACACGTACTGCCGAGTATTCGGAACATTATCGATCAAGTCGGAGAGGAAGTAATCATTGTAGATACTTCAAATTATTATCCATATAGAGACGGCGAAATTGAAGAAATTAAAAATGGAATGGTTGAAAGTGTTTGGGTTTCGAATCAATTAGGCAGACCTATCATTAAAGGATTC
Organism: Pradoshia sp. Z6_59; assembly: GCF_058267515.1. NCBI lineage: Bacteria > Bacillati > Bacillota > Bacilli > Caryophanales > Bacillaceae > Pradoshia > Pradoshia sp. Z6_59. Next base: position 76,372 of record NZ_JBZCPP010000014.1, on the reverse strand, counting down.
AATAACTTATTAGTCTATACTTTGGAAAATGGAGGAAAATCCGAAGATTCTGGCGGTAGAATTGCAATGGCAATTGCTGGTGATGACCCATCAAGAAAACAAGTAGTCATGTACGTAGTAAACGAGCTAGGCTTCGACACGGTAGATAGTGGTTCTTTAAGTGACTCTTGGAGACAACAACCAGGAACTCCTGCTTATTGCACAGAACTAACAAAAGATGAGCTCATGCAAGCATTGAAAAAAGCCAATAAAGAAAAAGCACCGTTACTACGGGACAAGGTTATAGAGAAGTTTTCAGCTGGATTGTCACATAAAGATATTGTGAATCTAAACAGAGAAATATATAATTCCTGATTTTGGGATTTTCATATCGATTATACTATGGTATTTGATTTTATATTGAATAGAGGACATAGGAAATTGGGAACAAAAAAGTGATCAAAGTCATTTTGATCACTTTTTTTATATTTTAAATCTATAAAGCTACACGAGTCTAGTGTTTCCAACGTGTTCAACTGTCTCCATTATATCCAAAATGTTCACCAAACAGATCTGCTGTATGCTTCTGCATTTTTGTAATATACAGGGGGAATCGGTCATTTACAGAAAAACAGCTCAAACCCTTGATACACTTAGGTTTAAGTCTTCTTAAAAAAGTATGATCCCGACTGGGTTCGACCAGCGACCCCCACCCTGTCAATTTACTATTCCGAATCTTATACACAATATATGTATAAATAGAGTCCAAACAGTCCATTAATTCAGGATGTAAGTGAGTATTTATACAAGCTGATTCTCTTAATTCCATTGTTTCTAGAAATTCTGTGCAATTTTTGTGCAGTTTGTATAAGTATTAATACTAGTGGGTGGGGTAGGGTGTATCTTTTAAACAAAACTTTCTTCTAAAGGAGTTTATGATTCACTACGTACTTTATAACAACCTGGTTAAATAGAGCATGAGTAATTATATAATCATCATCTGTGGTGGTAACTGGATAACCTATATTAAGTAATTCTATAAGCTAATACCTCATAACTTCATTTTCTAAAGTAATTCTGTTCATTTTATGTTCAGCGTGTAAATATATCAAAATGTTTATTAGAGTTAAAAGCCCTGTTAAATTTTTGAATACTTTTCCTCAAGGACTTTCTTTACTATATGTGGGACGTCATGGGAGCTAATCGGATAAGCATGATATATTGTATTAACTGTCTTTCTGAAAATTATATATTGATCATATTGAAATGAATATTCGTATAACGCTTCAGTCTTACTAGAAGTATCGGGTATTGCAGATTCTATTAAGTTTTTACATTCAATTTCGAGTTCCTTTGATAAAACAGTACCCCAAGCGGTTCCTTCTTTATGTTTCGGTGACGGTTCAAATATTCTTTTCTGAGATTTAATATACTCTTCCAATTCATTGGGGGTTTGTAAGACTAAAACACTCTTTACCAGTTGATTTAATGAATTGATATAAAGATTTAGTTTATGCCCTTTTTTCCAGATTTCGTCGGACGTTATATAAGAAATCTTTTTGGTGATTAATGTCATTTCTTTAAGAACAAATTCTAATTCTATATTTAAATCTTCACTGAAATAGCTTTTACTGATTTCGGGATCCGAATATATATCTGGATTAAAATATGATACATCAATCATATTATCTGGTATTTTGCTTAAAAATGTATAAATTATATTGACTGAATCTGACAAATTTGAAGTTTTTAGTTCATTGAGAACCAGCCCTATTGGAAAGCAATTAATTATCTCTTCTATAGTTAATGTACTTAATAAAAATTGCGCATTATTTACATCTAGGATTTCTATTGTATCTATTATTTTTTCGATTAACTCATAATATATATATTTATTCTCTAGAAAGTCGTCTTTATCCCAAATGAAACAGGATGGATCTAATACTAGAAGGTCTTCCATTCCGGACTTTCCTTTCTAAGTAATTTTCTCTTCTTATTTTGAGCCTTAACTATTGCTCTTAAATCGTCATCCTGTTGATCGAAAAATCCATTTGGCCAATATTCTAAAGTTCCATATATATTTAAATCTAAGATAATATGGTCGGATTTTTCAACGGTACTTTCGAAAAATATCAATCCTGTTCGTTGTACAATTTGATTATTTAAATCTTCTGCTATTCTTCTTCTAAGTCTATTTATTAAATGATCACTATGGGTTTCTACGACTATATTTTTTTTATCAAGGGTTAAGCTGTATAAAAAATCAAATAATAAGCTTTGTACTCTAGGATGTAAATGAATTTCTGGTTGCTCTAGTATCAGTGTTGAACCTGGTTTTGAACTAAGACCTTCTACAATTATGGGCAGTATTTGACTAACACCAAAGCCTACCGATGATATAGAAGTTTTCATTTTTGAATTATTCGTTATTTCGATTTCATATATTCTATCATCTTTATAAGGTTTGACTTTAATTTCATGTGCTAATTTAAAAATTTTGCATAACCAATAATTCACAGCCTCTTCAAGTGTTCCTTTTGTCAGATCATATTGAATCGTAGTTTGGTCATCTGCTTTATAGATTCTATAGTAATTCACGATTTTCGTTGCTTTCCGAGCTAATATATAGGTAGCATGCTCACCTCTATTTCCTATATTAATATCAGTATCATTATTGTTAAGATAAAAGTTTTTAGGTTCTTCTCTTAAAGGTCCAATGTATGACATTTGATTGAAAAAACTTGTAAATAATTTTTTGGTATTAATAATTACGTTAGAAAACCACATTGTTTCTTTCAAATTATTATTATTTTTATAGTCAATACTGTTTGGAAAGAAATGCTCGAAGTTGACTGTTCCTTCAATTCTACTATCATTGTAATATTGAGACATTAATGGATCTAATTCTATTTTTTTGTTTTTCTCTCTCCTCCATTTTTGCAATACTTGCCCATATCCATAGCGGTCAAAAATCACACTATTACTTTTGACTAAATATCGCTTTCCCCATTCACGTTTGAAATTTATCCAAAATATAATATCTTTTTCGAATTCATATGTTAGCTCATAATTTTCAATATAAATCTGTTTGCTTTTGTAAAAAAAATCTATATTTATAGTAATATTTTTTAACTTCAACCCAAAATATGCTTTGAAAATATTATCTAAGGTAGAGTGTTGAAGTTTTATTCTATCATTTGAATTAAATACAAATTTAAAACCTAATTTTTTATTAAGGTCTTTATTATTTACTACATCCTTAAAATTTCCTAATGATGTGTATGTGTTATTTAGAACTAAAGGTAAATCATTTTCATTTGATTCAATGGTTTGTTTGATAAGCAACATAAACTGAATAAAAGATGTTTTTCCGCCACTATTAATACCAGATAATACCGTGAACGGTTTAAAATCTTCATAAAGTAGGTCTTGAATACCTTTAAAATTTCTAATGTTAAATAACATATAGGATTTGCCCCTTTCCGAAGGAGAAAAATTTTAACCATGTATACAAAATACCATATTTATTCATAAATGGTATATTATATCTGATGTTTGTGTTTATAAAAATTAAAAAGTTATAAATGAATCTAAATTTGTGGTAGGAGATATTCTATTGCTATTAGTGTAAATGAATCACCGAAACACAGATGGAAGAAAGAGATTATCATGAATATAACATCAGAGTGAAAATAAAAGAATTGAATTTCAGAATTAATATAGCCCAAAAGGAGTGTTTAATTTGTAACTAAGTTGTTATTTAGAAAATTCTTTACGAAATAGGGATACTTGGCACTAATAGAATCCGCAAAGTTAGAAGGATAAGGAGTGACAATTGTTAAGTTTATACTCATGCAACGATTCTTATGGGATTGGGAGAATACAAAGTGGTCAGTGAGCGACTAGGACAAAGTCTTATTAAAATATATGATTCCGACTGGGTTCGAACCAGCGCCACCCACCCTGTCAATTTACTATTCCGAATCTTATACACAATATATGCATAAATAGAGTCCATACAGTCCATTAAATCATGCCGGTAGTGATTATTTATACAAGCTGAATCTCTTAATTCCATTGTTTCTAGAAATTCTGTGCAATTTTTGTGCAGTGTGTACAAGTACTAAAAATGGTGGGTGAGGTAGGGTGTTCATCATTTTAGTCTTAATATTTGATATTGATTGACTGCTTTTATATAATTTTTAAAAAATTTTTGGAACTAATCACTCAATCATGATATTCGTAAAGACAAAAGGAATCATGACTTGATTTTTTGAAAACTAACGATTATAGCATGTTGGTTGATGTAGTTAGCATTATAATGAACTCACTTAAACTCTGATAAAAATAGGTAATTTTACCTGTTTTTATCAGAGTCTTTTTTTCTTGGTGAAATAAACGTGTTAAGTGATTATAATATTCTTATTATTATAGAAAAAAATGTAAAATATGTAAAACTTTTGTCTTGAAGGAGGTGAGGCTAAATTACTTATATGCCTAAAGTGTTCGTTTTTTTATATTAATTTACATTAAGGGGGAAAAGTGTTGAAAAGTCCGTGGAAAAAAGGCCTAATACAATTTTTGGTTGCGCTTTTAATTGTAAGCAGTATACCACCAATTAATAGTAATGCTGAGCCTATATCAAAAAAAGCAGAGAGTAGCAATCCAAATAACCCGACTATAGAAGATTTTGAAATAGGGGAAGTAATTGAAAAAAGAACAGAAAATGAAAAAGTGTTTTATGAAGGAAAAGGAAAATATCGAAAAGATATTTACTTTGAACCTATTCATAAAAAAGTAAAGGGAAAAAAGAACTTCGAAGAAATTTCTGCAGATTTAGTTGAAGATAGTAATAATACAGATGAGATCAATACAGAAAACACTATAATCAATACAAACTTTAAAAAGAAAATGGAATCTGGTCTATATGCTGAATTTGATATTAAAGGTCATAAAATAGATTACTCTATTTTGTCAGCATCTGGAGCAGATAAAGAAACAATAGCAGCAAGAGACGTCCATGCACAATATAAGAAAAAAGCTAATAAAATCTCGCATAAAAATGTATTTCCTAATATAGACCTTCAAAATTTAACTTTCGGTCAAAATGTCAAAGAAGATTTAGTTTTAAAATCATATAATGGCTATCATATATTCAAATTTAAGTTAGATACTGATTTAGAAGCTGAAATACAAAAAGATGGTTCAATCTATTTCTTTGATGAAAAAAATCAAAAAATATTTGATTTGCCTAAACCCTTCATGACAGACTCCAACTATGATGACCGCAAAGGGGAATCGCAAAAATCCGATGAGGTTGAATATGAACTAGAAAAAGATAAAAACGGCTATCTTTTGACAGTGAATGCTAACCCGAATTGGCTGAAAGCAAAAGAACGAAAATATCCTATTTATATCGATCCAACTACATCAATCAATACATCTTCAGATACTTTTGTAATGAGTGCATATCCTACCACTAACTATAGTTCCACATCTAGTAAATGGGATTCAGGACAGGGACAATATGTCTTAAAAACTGGTTATTACGATGGTACTACTGGTACAACCTATGGTTTTCTTAACCACAGTATTAATAGTTTTAAAAACATGAATGTAACCAGCGCTACATTTAATGTATATGTGACACATTCCTATTCTTCTGCAGCGAATGGATTGTGGCTGGATTCAGTAAACAGTTCTTGGACTGCTAGTACATTGAATTGGAATAATAAACCTACTTCTACCAATATAGGTAAAGTAGATGTTGCGAGAGATAGTTGGGCAAATTTTAATGTGACTAATATTGTCAAAGACTGGGCAAGTGGTGCAAAACAAAGTTATGGATTCAAACTCCATACAAATGGAAATGGACAGTCATATTGGAAAAAAGTTGTCTCAACATCTAATTCAAGCCTGAAACCTTATTTATCTGTTACGTATACTATCCCAACAGCAAGTACTCCGACAGGTAAGTTGTATTCAAATGGAAACGGTAATGGATATGCAAATCTATCCTGGTCAGCTGTTAAAGGTGCCACAGGTTATAAAGTTTGGATATTCAATGGTAAAGATTATGAATCTTTTAGTGTAGGAAACGTAACTTCCTGGTCAACTAAGGGTAAGAAAATCTGGCCGACTGCCTCAGAAATAAGCGCTGGTAAGTACGACTTACATCAAGATGGGAATGGAACAGAATTAGCGATTGATCCTTCACCGGTTTATAAAAACTCAGGGGGAAGTTATCAAACAAGTAAAAATTACTGGTTTAGAGTAAGTGCTATATTTAGCCAAGGAGAAGGACCGCAATCGGGGTATTATAAACCAACCTTACCGAATCTGGCCCTGCCGTCAGCTCCTACAGGAACCAGCTATTCAAATGGAAATGGAACGGGATATATTGATTTTAAATGGAAGGCTGTCAGTGGCGCTACCGGATATAAGATTGTACTTTTCAATGGTAAGGAAAATGAGTATTTAGATGTTGGCAATGTCACTTCCTGGACTACTAAGGATAAGAAATATTGGCCGACAAGCAGTGAAATTAGCGCTGGTCGGTACAAATTACATTTAAAAGATAATGCCGGAAGCGAATTGCCAGTAAATCCAGCACCTGTGTATAAAAATTCCGGGGGGAGTTATCAGACAAGTACGAATTACTGGATAAGAGTTCTTGCCTACAATTCTCAAGGGGAAACAATAAATTCTAATGCATATACGCCATCAATCACTACCATAAAAAAACCTGCTGCTCCTACTGGTTTTACCTATACTAATATGCTTACGAGCAAGTCGGGCTATACGGTATTAAATTGGAATGAGATAGAAGGCGCTACAGGGTATAAAGTTTGGGTGTTTAATGGAAAGAGTTATCAGCCATATGACGTGGGTGCTAAAACAACCTGGACTTCACAAAATAAAGGGATTTGGCCAACAGCAACTGAAATTAGTGAGGGGAAATATGCTCTTCATACCGATGGTAAAGGAGCAGAATTAGCGATTGATCCTTCACCAGTTTATAAAAACTCAGGAGGCACTTATCAAACCAGTAAGAATTATTGGTTCAGGATAAGTGCATACGATCAAAAGGGAGAAACGATTTATTCCAATGCTTTAACACCTACCTTTGGTGAGCCTGTTGAACTTTTAGGATCAGAGGAATATTGGTCAATTATTGAAGTGCCTTCAGGTAACGTTAATATGGCCACCGGGAACTTAATGATAGAGGAAGAGGATTTATCCATATCAGGCAGAGGACCTTCTATAGGCATTTCTAGAACCTATAACAGTTTATCCAATTCTATCGGGATTTTTGGACCAGGATGGCAGGCAGATGTAGAAATGTCAGTAACATCTTCATCAGATGGAAAAAAAGTAACCTTAATAGATGAGGATGGAACTGTCCATATTTTTACAAAATTAGAGGATGGGACGTTTAAGGCTCCTACTGGGGTGTATCTAGAATTAACGGAAGATAGTGAATATTTCATCATAAAAACAAAAGATCAAACGAATGCTCATTTTGCCAAAGCAACTGGTCGTTTAACAAAAATTACAGATGGATATGGGAATGCATCGACATACACTTACAATACTGATGGTAAGGTAATAACCATTACGGATGCTTCAGGACGCAAACTTCAGTTAGATTATAACGAAGACGGTTTCGTAAAGAGTCTAACTGGTCCAGCTGATAAAAAGGTCACTTATGAATATAAGGATGGTTTCTTGGCCAAAACTACTCAAACATCTGGTGAGGTTACTAATTATGAATACAATGGAGGCTTATTAACCAAGATTTATGAACCAACCCATACGGATACAAAACCAGTCGCCAATCAGTATGTATATGATTCAGTGACTAAACATCTAACGGAGGCAACCGATCCGAAAGGGAATAAACATACTTTAGACTATGACTTAAAGAACAAATCGTTATTATTGACTCAACCGAATGGTAAAAAAATCAAATACTCATATAATGATGCAGCAAATCCAACTGAGGTCATTGAAGATGTAGATGGCTTGAAAATTAAAACAAGCTATAAATATGAAGGTAACAACCTAATAGAATCAAAGGACCCTAATGATGAAAATGCATCTAAACCAACGGAAAAATATGAGTATGATTCAAATGGAAATGTAATTACAGCTACGGATAGCTATGGTACCGAAACCTATGAATATAATGACAACAACGATGTTACTTCTGCCGTTGATACAGAAGGAGACGAAACAACCATCGCCTATGAAGGACTAGATGCTGTATCCGAAACAGACCAAACTGGAAAGACATCATCGGTTGCAAAATATCAAAAGGATTCCAATGGAAAAAGTAATGGGAATTTAATTGAATCAAGCTACACATTGGGAACAGCTTCTAATCTTTTAGTAAACAATAATTTTGAAAACACTTTAACTGGATGGACTGAACTAAAATCAAATGATACAGGTAGTATTTCGAGTGACTCAACTACGAAAACCTATCGTGGTTTTTCTGGTAATAAATCAGTCAAAATGACAACACAACCAACAAGTTCATCTAAAGGTTATATTGCAGCGACACAAGAAGTACCAGTTGAGGAAAATGCTCAATACTCACTTAGTGGAGTAATTAAAACAGATTTAACAAAAGCCCATGCATTCTTTAATGTTGAATTTCTAGATGCAGACAATAAAAGAATTGCCTGGGGTGATAATCGTTATAGCCAAATTACTGGGGAAAGAACATGGACTGAGCGCCAATTCTCATTTAAGACTCCAGAAAAAACAGCTAAAGTTCGAATTTATTTGGAAGTGGACCATTCAGATGCAAATGCTTCAGGTAGTGCATGGTTCGATGCGATTCAGTTGGAAAAGGCTGAAGTATCATCCAGCTATAACCCAATTATTAATAGTAGCTTTAAAAGTTTAACAAGTTGGACAGGTTCTGGTGGAGCAATCGATACCAGTGATGGATTTGATGATAGCACATCATTAAAGGTCTCAAGAATCTCTCAAACACAGGCAGCCAGTGAGTATAAACAAACTATTACTATTGGACAAAATGTCTCTGATACACCGCTTTATTTGACATTAACTGGTTTATCAAAAGCAGATACGGTTACTAAGAAAGGAACGGTATCTGATCGAGATTACTCAATTGCAGGAAAAGTATATTATACAGATGGTACATCAGAAGAATATATTTCTGCATTTCCAATTGGTACTCAGGAGTGGAACCGTACAGCAATAAATATCCCTTCTAAAAAGCCAATTACGAAGGTGGATATCTCTACTGTATTCAAAGGTAACTATACAGGTACAGTCTGGTTTGACGATTTTAGAATTATTAAAGGGTTTATTATTACAAAGAACAAGTATGATTCAGCCGGAAACTATGAAACAGAAAGCGAAGATGAACTTGGCTATAAAGAAAAAAAATCATATGACAGCTATGGGAATAAGCTCACTGAAACTGATCCAAAAGGTGAGGTAAAGGAATACCAATATGATTCTTCCAATCAGCTTAAGAAATTAACGCTTAGCACCGGTACAACTATTCAATATGAATATGATAAAAATGGAAGTATGACTTCAAAAAAAATTGTACCGACCGAGGGGACAGCACAAGAATATACGTATCAATATGATATGAACGGGGATTTGACTGAAACAAAAGGACCTCTCAATGAAGTTACCAGTAATGAATACGATGCTAACGGTAACAAAATAAAAACAGTATTACCCAATAATCAAATTCTGTCGTGGGAATATGATGGAACAGATCGAATTAAGAATGAAAAAATCAACGATGAGTTAATGTATGAGTACACTTATGATAAGAATGGGAACGAATTATCGGTTGTATACAGTAAAGAAAATCGATCAAAAGTTAGAGTATTTGATACGTCTAATCGTGTAACGAAACAAACTGACAACGGATCAACTCAGGAATGGAAGTATTCAACAACTTCTGATAAGTTAAATGAATTTATATTGTCTTATGGAAGTACTGTGCTTAAAAATACTTATAAATATAATGAGTTGGATCAAAATATTATAGTGAATGATGGAGAAGTTGACTATCGATTTGATTATGATGAACGAGGAAACGTTAAAACATTTACAACAGGTAATAGTGCGGGTGCCTCCTTCAAATACGATGACCGTGGTTTAGTATCCCAATTAGTTGTCGGGCTTGCTAATGGAAATGATGTTCTTGATGAAAGCTATTCGTATGATAAAAATGGTAATAGGACGAAGATAGACTATCGAAACGGAGATACCATTACGTACGAATATGGAAATTTAGACCAGCTTGAAAAAGAATTATTACGAGATGGAACTCAAATTGAATACTCCTATGATGGATTTGGAAACCGAACACTCCTTAAGAAAACAACTAATGGACAAACGAGCAGTACAACTAGTGAGTATAATCAAGCAAACCAACTGAAAAAGTTCGGTGATGAATCAATTTCCTACGATGCAAATGGAAATCGAACTCAGGACGGGCAATATAGTTATACATGGAATTCCAAGGATCAATTAGTCTCTATTCAAAAGATTGGAGAGTCCTCGCCATTTGCCAAATATAAGTATGATGAAGATGGTCGTAGGATTCAAAAGATTGTGAATTCCAGAGTTACAAATTATTTCTATGATGGCGACAGTCTTAATGTATTATTTGAGACAAATGACAAAGGTGAGATTGTTCGTTCCTATCTGTATTCAGAATCTGGACAGCTTCTTTCAATGAAAAAGGGAGATAGTAAGTTCTACTATCATTACAATGCTCATGGTGATGTCATTGCATTAACCAATCAACAAGGTGAAGTGGTTGCAAGTTATCAATATGATGCATGGGGAAATCCATTAGAGGTAAAAGAAGATAGCACTGTTGTGGATAACCCATATCGATATGCAGGTTATCAATATGACCATGAAACAGGCATGTATTATCTCATGGCAAGATACTATCATTCAACTCATGGTGTATTTCTATCATTAGATCCAGATCCTGGTGATGATGATGATATCTTGACACAAAACGGTTATACTTATGCTAACAATAATCCGGTTATGTTGGTCGATCCGGATGGACATTATGTTCAATTTGCAATCTGGGCATATAGGGGATATAAGGTATATAAAGGTTATAAAAAAATTAAAAAGGTAAAAAATTTCAAGAAAGCTACAAAGGGGCCAGGTACCTATATTATTAAATACAAGAACGGTTATCGATATGTAGGTAAAGGTAATAGGAAAAGAATGAACAAATCTGCTAAGAAACATGGTAGAGATAGCAAGGTTGTTTCTAAAGTATGGATACCAGCCAAAAATCACCGTGAAGCTTTTAAGACTGAATATAAATATATGCAAAAGTATAAGTTTAGAAATGGCGGGAAGTTGTATAATAAAATCCATAGTCCAGGCAGAAAGTATTATAAACAGGATAATGGCAGGTATTATAGAGAATAATAGTTTGGAGGATGACCAGTGAAAACTAGGTTTATTGGTAATCATGAAATAATTAAGTACCCAGACGATATTGAAGAAACAATTGTTGTATCTTCTGAACATTTAGAAGAAGCAGTAGATGTTATCAACACAAATGGTTTCAAAAATGTATCAATTGAGGGTAATTATAAAAAAAATGACATTGATTTCTTAGAAAACTGTTCTTTAATAGAAGTATTGCAAATTTCTAATACTAATATTAAAAATTTTGAAGGACTAACCCATTTGAAGAATCTTCAAATGCTAAGTTTAAATGTAAACCAAAAAGTGAAAATTGACATAGGGGAACTTGCTGAACTAAAACAGTTAAATGGTGGAATACCAACAGATATGAGCGGTTTGGAAAAGTTATCTAAATTAACAAGAGTAGAGTTGTTTGGCTATAAACCTGTTTCTAAATCATTATTAGAGTTATCAAGAATCCCGAATTTAGAAGCAATAGCTTTATCACAGGGCAATATTGAAACATTGATAGGTATTGAGAAAATGAGGAATATAAAAGAAGTAGATCTGTACGGATTGAGAAAATTAACAGATATTTCAGCTTTACGGTCTACTTCTCTATCCATAACAAGATTTTCTTTGGAAAATTGTAGGAATATAGAAGACTTTACTTATATAGAAAAATTAAAGAAATTAAAAATGCTTAACTTACTTGATTGTGGGGGTATTTCTTCTTTAAGCTTTATTGAGAGTTTAGATAATTTGGAGTCTTTAATATTTGTTGGAACAACAATCCTAGATGGTGATTTACATTATTGCGAGAGGCTAAATTACGTTTATTTTAATCAAAAAAAGCATTACTCTCATAAATTGAAAGATCTGAATTCAGAGTTATAATTAAATTTATCATTGGTTAGAAAAATTATCAGTAATATTATTATAAAGAACATTAAATTCTTAAAACATAAGGAGTAAGATGCTATGATTTTTCCTAATGATGATGATGGGAACGTATTAAAAATGCTATATGAAGAAGGTATTAAATTTGGAGAACCACAAAATGTAGACTTTTTTGTTGCAGTCCCAGATTATAAAAAAGGTAAAGCAGTTTTAAAAACTTTGAAGGAAAAGGGCTTCAATTGCGAATTAGAAAAAGATGATGCAACAGGTGAGTGGACGTGTTATTGTTTTGTACAAATGTTTTTGAATTATGATGACATCATTGGTATGCAAAAGAGACTTGATGAATTGAGTAAACCTCATGATGGATACTCAGATGGGTGGGCAGTAATGGTAATATAGAAATATAAACGACTAAGATATCCACTTACTAAAATAGTAAGTGGATATTTTTAAATGACTTTTGTAAATATAAACTATACTAATTGATCGAGAAAATATAATACATGAAAAACTTTTCGAGATCTTTCCAACACTGGAACAATGAAATTGCTGAAGTGTTAGCATTACTAATATCAACTTTTTGCAACTTGATGGTTTAATTTCAGGAATAAATTCTGCGTTAAGGAATGTTTATGCAAAAAAACTGAAAGAATACAGTAAGCGGAATGAGGAAAATAGATTACCCTTTTTATCTTGGTTATTATTAAAACTAAGTGAGAAAAGGCAGGAACAGAATAGGAAGGCATTAGCTCTGCTTAAGAAATGGAAAGAAAAGACTTTATTTACCTTTCGCTAATACTAACCTAAAACATTTATCCAATTGTAAAAGCATTTGGAAATACGATAAATTTGGTTGTAATGTGGTTAATCTAAAACAAGATAAGACATATATGTGAAATGTAGAGCGGGAATAGGTTGAAATAGCGATTTATATATTCTTAAAAGAGGACGTAAGCGAGCAAACTACCGTCACTTAGGATGTTTTAAATGTGTGGTGTTGCTTTCATAATTGGTAGTTCAAAAAATTCCGTAGAAAAGAATAGTACAACATATCACCTCCTAAAAAATATAGGAAACGAGTATAAGTTTATAGACATTTTTAATTGTATAAAGGTTCGATTTTCCGTCCATACTATTAAAAAAAGTTCGATTTACCATCCAAATTGGTATACCTTTTTGGATGGTAAATCGAACTAATATACACAATTCCTTAATATATGTAGCTTTCCATACATATCAAGAACTATTCATATACCACGCAGGAATAGAGTTTCGATTTTCTATCCATTAGTAAAAAAACAAGTTCGATTAACTATCCAATTGAACTTGTTAGAAATGAATTAACTATTTCATCGAACTTGTTAGAAAAGAAACAGGGTTAATCTTAAAGTGTGGGTCAAACTTAGCCTGTTCTGGTGTAAAGTCTACGACAATGCTTTTGATAAAGTAGAGGAGAATGACCCTTACTTCTGTATTGGATAGTTTTGAGAAGTCTAATTGATGTAAATTTGCTAAAAATGCATTTAATTCAGATGGTGAACATGAAGTTTATTAATATGTTGTACCAATTGTTCTTTTTTACTATCTATTTTAGCTTTTACATTTCTGAATAGACTATTTAGATTTAGCTTTGTAGACTCAGCCATTTGTTCATTTCTCAATATTTCTTGCTCTGTAATTTTTAATAAGTCCATTTCTTGCTGCAAGTTATCAATTGAGGTTTGAAGGACATTAGAAATTGTTTCAGTATTTATTCTGAAAGAAACAGAAAAATGCTCTTGGATACTCTTTAAAAGTATAGGGTTAAGTTTATTAAGGTCTAAGTCATAATGACAATTTTTGCATTGGTATTTTTGATAAAGATAAGTCATCCCATTCTTTTTTGTTGAGCTATTTTTGTGTTGTAGCTTTTGATTACATTTCTTACAGGTTAAAAGCCCAGCAAACAGAAAAGGAGTCTCCAATTTATTGTAAACTTTTTTCAACGTTCGATTTTGTTCTATTAATTCATATAGAAGAAGCGGAACGATAGGTTTATGTGAATTCTCTTTTAAAAACTCTTTCTTTTCCTTATAGGATTGTCTGATTTTCCACTTTAAATCACCTAAGTAGATAGGATTTTTGATGATTTCATCAACGGTACTTGAAGGCCACTTCTCTTTCTCGGAAGGGGAAGGTATACCGGCATCATTCAAAATCTCAGAAATCTTTTGTGTGGAATAGCCCCAAGAACTTAGATGGAAAATAAACAATAGTAGGGGGGCTTTATCATTTGGTATTAATTTTTTATCGATTTGATTATATCCATATGGAGCGGTAGATCCTGGACGTTTACTATCTTGCCGTGATAAATCATTTATTTGAGAATCTATGGCTCGTCTGGATTTGTCTAATGATTCTGAGTTGGAAATTAAAAATTGTAACTTTACATCTAAGTCTTCTGGTGTCCAATTATCTAACTTAGTGGTGGTAAAGAATTTTATATGGGGCTTCTTTTTAATGACCTCATAATAGAATTCTGATACAAAGGAATAAATCTTGCGATCGATACGCGAAAAATCGTAAAAAAATAAAGCATCCACATTATGGGTGAGAACAGCTTGTTTCATCTGATTCAACGCTTTTCGTTTACTGGCTGGTGTTTTAAAAGCTGAGACACCATCTTCTACAAATATTAAGTTTTCCGGTATGTAGTATCCTTTTTCTTTACTATATTTACGAATCGCATCTAATTGTATGTCAAAAGAATTGTTACCAGATTGTTTTAATGAAGAACGTCGAAGCAAAGCGGCTCCGGTTTTTGGTGCACTTGTAGATGTTGATTGAATGTTTTTGTTAGTTGACATGTAATTCTACCCCTTCGATTTCGGTATTATTTATAAATTCATTAAAATATAGCTCCATGTTTATCGTATTTTCATGAATCAAAATTCTTTTGACTAATTGGTCTGCCATACTGACTAATTCATCTTCACTCAATTCATGGGTGATTTTTATTCGTTCTGTCAAAGTCTTGATATTCATTTGAAATGTATCTAGTCTGGACAATGTTTCAAGTATTTCTTTTCGTTGACCTTTTAGGATATTGAGGCCTTCTAGCTTATGTTCCACAAATGCAACTGATTGAAATAGTTCTATGTCGAGAGTAGCGATTTCCATCTCCAATCGCTCTATTTTATTGATAATTGTTAGTAAATTACGGTTAAAGAACTGTTGGTAATGCGTTATGGACCTTGTAACTAAAAGTGTGATGGATTCGTGGTTCAAATTATTCAGATAGTCTGATAGATGTTGAATGAGCATTGTATTATATACATCTACACTAATAGTGATTTTTCTATTTGGATGCCCTTTTGAACATACGTACATTCCTGATTTCCCGATGTTATTTTTTCTGTACTTCATTTTAGACTGACAAATACCGCAATAAGGGATTAAAAAGTTTTCGTTCGCTCGTTGAGAAAGGTTTAAATTAATCCTACTTACATAAGCATTGAGTGCATTTTGAGTATTGAGAAATAATTCTTGAGAAATATAGGGCTCGACATGGTTCAAGGTGTATATTTTTTTATTTTGGATTTCTATTCCAGCATAGAAGGGGTCAGTAAGAATTCGTATTATATCAGTAGGTTTCGTAGGTTTCTTTTTTTTAAGTATGGATTGATACCTATTGAGTACACCAACGAAAGTAATAATATCTTTACAAGCAAGTGCTGTTTCGTATAAACCAGTGATAACCTCAACATACTGTGAGTTAATAGGATAGGTTGTCTTTCCGTTATCTTTATTAGGCTTATAACCAAATTTATTTCCTGGAAACTTCTTATAGGAATCATGAACCCGACGGCTAATGGATCTGCCTTCTTCCTCTATCATGATTCCATTAAATCCTTCAATTAAATAATTAGAACTAAAAGCTGGATAAGACGTATCAGCAGTGGTAAAAATAACCTCAACATTATGCTCAATAAACAACGTAACCAATTCTAAATATTCATAGAAATTCCTGGTTAGGCGACTTCTATCGTACACATATAGGGATTTTACTCGGTTCTTTTTAATGATATGAATGATATCCTGCATCTTCTTCCGCTCAGAGAATTTTAATTTATTGGCTGAAACTCCGATTTCATTCATTTCAATGTATTCATCTTCATCTAGCATGTCTCGGAACCTCTGGTTGGCAGCAAGCTGCATTTCCAAACTCTGTTGGAGAGTACTTACTTTATTAAGGAAAATGGTTATTTTATCTATTTGTATAATCATTTAAATCACCTTTCTGTTGATATAGATTTTGTAGGATAGTAGATTGACTTCCAATTGGGAGATTTAATTCAGCTAAAACTACCTTTTCGATTAGTCGGCTGATTAGTATCGTCCCATACTCATTAGATTCTTCCATTACAGTTATTTTGTTAACTTTATATTCCATAAAAGACCACCTCCAGTTAGATACATAGTTGACGGAAAGTGGTCTTTCTATACCTTTAACGTTAACTGTCTTCTTCAAAAATAAGCTCTAATTGGATGTATACCTCGTCCTGTTTTACATCGATTCGTTTGAAGCGATATATTTCTGTTTCTGCACCGGGTAAATTTAAATCCTCGAGTCCCAAATACATTTAAACTCTCTCCTTTTGTAACTGATACAGTTCCATAAATCTTGCGAAAACCTCATCTGAGATTTGGTGTCGGTTACAAGCGATTGTTAATGAGCGAAGATATAAATCAAACAATAATACATTGGTAGAATCTTCGGTTGTTACTTCAGTTTCTTTATCTACTTCATTCTGCGAATAAATGAAAGAATTACTTAATTCCATTCCTGATTCCTCCTCTTATAAATATCTTGATGTGATTAAGCTACCCATATACTTTTTTTGTTTATTTATAAGTTCCTACCTGATTTAAAGAATTTTTTTAATTTATTTATTTTGTGGTTGCTCTATGGATGGAATCATTAAATATCAATGAATGTTATTAAATGTAAGAAATAAATAGGACAAATAAACTGTTTTGCGATTTTGAGGAAAAAAACTGAGGAAAGTGACTTTTTCTTTAAAATAATTTGTTAACATCACTTCTGTAATAGTCACGTTATCAGAGTTAAATATGAATTTAGAAATTATTTTAATTTGATAGTAGGATTTTTTAATTTTTTTCAAAAGATATATATATTCACTAAAATAATAAAATTTTTTCATCCAGAGAAGGAGAAACAAAATGAATGATTTCGAAATCTTAACAGCAATGGACATTTCTAAAATGCTTAAAATATCCCGAGCATCTGCTTATGAACTAATGGACCATACCGACTTCCCAACCATTCGAATTGGCAGAAATAAGCGCGTTATGGCCCATGAGTTCATGGCATGGCTACAGAAGAATACAAATAAGGTGACAGGATAAGGGGGATACAACATGTCTACACAGAAAAACGGAAAAAAGTGGTCCTTTAGAATAGATATCGGTAAAGATCCGCAAACAGGAAAAAGAAAACAGAAGTATCAAGGTGGATTTAAGACAAAAAAAGAGGCAGAATATGCAAAAGCCGAATTGCTTTCAAAGATTAATAGAGAAGGATACTTCCATCCAAAAAAAGAATTAATGGAATCATTCTTACCCAAATGGTTGCACAATGTGTATAAGCATGAAGTAAAGCTTTCTACATATGAAAAAGCTGAAAGTATTGTCAGGGTTCATCTTTTACCGAAGTTTGGAAAGTTTGAAGTGGGTTTGATTAAACCATACGAAATCCAAGAATTTTTCTCCCAAAAGCTAGATGGGTTTGTCTCCCTCAATGGTTAAAAATATAAAGAATGTGTTAAGCAAGTCTTTTCAAACAGCTATCGATTGGGAAATCATTAAGGAGAATCCAGTTGCTAAAGTGAAGGGACCTTCAATTGAAAAGGAAGACAAGGAAACTTGGTCAGCGACTGAGGCTAAGCAATTCTTAGAATCATGTAAAAAATTCAGATGGAAGGTTGCCTTTTTAGTGGCACTGCATACAGGGATGAGAAGGGGAGAAATCCTTGCGTTAAAATGGGAGAACCTTGATTTTGGGAAGGGTGTTTACAGCGTGAAAGAAACTTTAGTCTCTACTAAATCGAAAGGATTAAGCATTACGACACCCAAGACCCCGAATTCCTTACGTGATGTGCTTCTACCCAAAAGCCTGCTAGACGCTCTGGCTGAATTAAAAAAGGAACAGGATATCATGAAGAAACGTATGGGGACAGCTTACCATTCTAAAAATCTAGTAATCAGCACAGTGGATGGTAAACCAATTTATCCTCGTAATTTATCCCGTACCTTTGATAATCATGTTAAGAAGGCTGGAGTGAAAAGAATTTCTTTTCATGGGTTACGTCATACAAACGCAACTATCTTAATGAGGGAAGGAATAAATCCTAAGATTGTAAGTGAAAGATTGGGTCACGCAAATGTTGCGATAACGTTGGACATCTATTCACATACTGATTTGGATATGCAGCGGGAAACAACATGTGTGTTAGAAGGTATGTTTAATTAACCTTCTATATAAAAATCATAGAATGACAATGATAGAGTTGTAAATGTCATTTGTAGGTATTCAATAGTATATTGGCGGAAAAATAATTTATCTTTTGATCAATATTTAATCTTCATATCTGGAAGACCTTGCTCAATTATGAAGTAAGGTCTTCCTTATCCTAAATAAATTTTACTAGGAATCTCATTCGGAAATTCAAAAGGCTATGTTGGAAATTGGATTTTCAAGGGAGAATGTGAAAAGGTAATGAAAGAAATTTAATAATTCGTGAATTAATAGGTTATAACCGTTTAGTGATATACAATCAACTGGATTTTTGTATCTTTTACATAAAGAAAACACATTAATAATTAAATGATTGGCAAATGAATTAAAATGATATGGAAAATTTGTAATAAATTAGCGAAGTTAAGTAGTAAAGGTTGAGGAAAAATTATACAATAAAGAAAAACAAGTCTATTTGAAATGCTATATTTAACATTTAATTCAGTTTGCTTTTCAATTGTTTATTACTGATTGAAAAATAAAAATTAAATAAATTAGTACATATGTAATACTTTGTTTTAATCTGAATAATCTAAAAATTTATAATGTTAATCTGCTCTGGTTTTCCAAGTAAGAATAAATATTAGGAGGAGTATCATAGATATAAATCCAAAGTGAAATATTTTGCGTAGACAAGCTAGGTATGGGTAAAGTGTTTACTGCATTTACAATACTGAGAAACTGTCCAACTTGTTAAAAGGAATAACAAGTGAATTAGTTTGGTAATCAGGATCATAAAAGGATAAATTTACTAGTAAGAGGAAGTTAATTCTAACAAAAATCTTATCATAGCTATGCGATGAGATAGATATAGTGAGGTATAGGAAATGGTAGATATTTCATTTGTTGTCAAACCTTTAATTGGAAAATTAGTGGTTTTAATAAGTGGAAAGTTTATAGAACGATTAAAGATAAAGTGGAAACTTAATAAGATAAAAACCTTTAAAAAAGAGTATAACGATACTTTTGTCGACTCAAATGCATTCCAAAAGTTTTTAAATGACGAAAAAAATGGACTTTTAATATTTAACTATGTTTTCGGAGCTACTTATAACTCTGTTTCTAAAGCGGCATTTGTCGAGCAATTATCTAAACTTGCAATTAATGAAATAAATCTTTATAGAAAGTCAGTGCAGCTTAAAGAAATAGAAGGCCATCCTGTAGTAAATCAATATTTAAAAGATTTAATTACATATCTTGAAGATTACAGAGATAAAAATTTTAAGTCAAATGAAATGAGTATTTTATCTAATATTCAAAATAGCATTGTAGAAAGTAATGTGAAATTACGGGACTACTTTGAAAAAAATGTTATAGAAATTCAAGAAAGAGCTTATTTGGAAAAATACACGGATGAACATTTAGAGAAAATACTGAATCAAAATATATTAGATTTAGGTAAAAGATATATTTCAGAGGCGAATGTAGAAACTGATTATAATGCAATCTTTGATTCGTTAGTAGGAAATAAGCGATTCTTTCAAAATTTTAGTGAGTTATTGGGTAAATTGCAACTGAGTATTATGAAATTTAGTGAAACTTTCAATAAACATAAAGAAGAGTTAGGGTACGATGATATAAAATTTATCGAAAAAATATTAAAGTATTTAAAAGAGATTGACTGTGAAGACAAAGAATTCTATCTACAAAGTAGTTTAAAACATTTTTCTGAAGAGATTAATAGTTTTATTGCGGAAGTAGAGGGAGTGAGAAACAAGCTATATCAAGAAGTAAGAAAGAATATAAGGGAAGATTTAATCAATCTAATTCACGCAATAAATAAAGATAATAGAGAATTTAATGATTACATAGATTTGGTAAGGCCAATTTTAATTAATGAGCCGTTTTTAATGATATATGGAGATGCAGGAATAGGTAAATCACATTTATTAGCTGATAATGCTAAAAGATTGCAGGAAGAAGGACATAGTGTTTTCTTATTCTTGGGTCAACATTTAAACACACGTGATCATCCTTTCAAACAATTATTTGGCTTGATTGAATATAAAGGTTTTAAAGAGTCTTTTCTGAAAGAATTTAATGATAGAGCGAATAAAAAAAATAAGAGAACTGTAATTATAATAGATGCTTTAAATGAAGGAGAAGGAAAGTATTTTTGGAACAATTATTTGGTGAATTTTTTGAATTCTATTAAGGAGTATGAAAATATTGCTGTGGTCTTATCTGTAAGAAGTAACTACGTAAGAAGTGTATTACCTGAAAATATTGAAGCTGACTTTCCGTTACAAAAATTAGAACATAAGGGATTTAAGAATTTAGGTTTTGATGCATTAGAGCCTTTTTTTAATTACTATAAGATAAATCCATTAGTATTTCCTTCTTTAGAAAATGAGTGCTATAACCCTTTATTTTTACACATTTATTGTGAAGCATTCCAAGAAGAATATGAAGGGTATAGAGGTTGGAGTATAGTTGAGGTATTAGAAATGTATATAAGTAAGATTAATAGTAGATTATCACTCGATCTAAGATTTTCATACACCAACTCATTAAATCTGGTTGATAAAATTTTGAAAGAAATTGCTGCAAAATTTATTGAAAATAAAAGTTATTCCATAGAGTTGAGTGAACTTTATGAAATATTAGATAATACAGCTAGTCCATATACCAGCGGTTATAGATCATTGATTTTAGGATTAGAAGAAGAAAATATTTTATCAATTAATTCAGGTTATCGTGGTGAAAGTTTAGTATATTTCACTTATGAAAGATTTGCAGATATATATATATCGTTAGTTTTATTGGGAAAATATGACCGAAATAAAAAACTTTTTGAGGAAATAATATCATCTGATAGTCCACTATATTATGGAGTTTATGAGAGTCTTTCAATACTTGTTCCTGAAAAACTAAACATAGAATTATTAGATTTAGTTGATAGTAAGTTTATAACTTTTCCTATAGCGGAATCTTTTGTTCGAGGAATCTCCTGGAGAAATGTACAAAATATAGATGAGAGAACTTTGTATTGGATAAATATATGCCTTAGACAGGAAAATGAAGTTTTACAAAGTTTAGTATATGAAAACTTATTAAAGCAGTCTTTTATTATCGAATCACCTTTTAATGCGAATTTTTTACATGATAACATCTATCCTATGACAATGTCTAAGAGGGATGGAAGCTGGACTATATCTATAAATAATAATTCAGAAGTGCCAAAACGACTTGTAGAAATCATATTAAATCGAAATTTAAGCTTTAAACACTTTAAATATGAAAATTTTGAATTGCTTTCTTTGAGCATTATTTGGCTATTTACGTCTACAGATCGTAAGCTAAGGGATCTTTCTACTATGGCTTTAGTAAAACTGTATATGAATGAACCATCAATTATTTTAAAGAATATTAAACTATTCATTGATGTTAATGATCCCTATGTATTGGAAAGACTGCTTGCAAGTGCATATGGTGCAATACTTAGGACAAATGATGTTCCACATTTAGAAAAAATAATTGATATTATCTGTACTAAAATATTTGAACAAGAAGAAGTCTACCCGAATGTTCTAATTAGAGATTATGCGAGAGGTATTATTTTATTTGCTGCTAATAAAGGCACTATTGATACTAAGAAGTATGAAAATATTAATCCTCCATACTCTAGTAATTGGTATGAAAAAACTGTTACATTGGAAGAAGTTGATAATAAGTTAAAAGAAATGCAGCAAATTGGTAACAATGAGTTTTGCGGATTTCATCAAATAATTAGTTCTATGACAACTGAATATGGAAGAGGAACTGGGGCTTACGGGGATTTTGGAAGATATGTCTTTGGTAGTGCCTTATATGAATGGAAAAATCAATTTAATGACCAAGATTTAAGTAATATTGCTACAATGAGAATTATTGAATATGGATATGATGAAAAAATACATGGTCATTATGATAGAAATTTAGGATATTATAGCAGACATGAAAATCCTATAGAACGAATCGGGAAAAAGTACCAGTGGATTGCGTTATATGAGCTTTTAGCCAAATTAACAGATAACTACCCTATATATAAAGAGAGGAAGATATATACTTCGGAATTTCAAAGATATAAGGAATTACAAAGTGAAAGGGATTTTCTATATTTCAATGAATTTTTAAAAGGTCAATCTGAGGAAGATGAAGAGTTAGAAGTAGAGGAAATTGAAGAACCTTTAAAAGAAGAAGAACATATACTCGAAATTAAAAAGGAATATTACAAGAATTATAATGGACCGTGGGAACCATTTTTACGGAATATTGACCCAAGTTTGTTAGAGTATCCTAAAAAAAACGAAAATTTTTATCTAGCTAAAAATTATTTGCCATATAGTCCTAATAAAGAATGGGCGCTAAGTAAAGAGGAATTTAATAATCTGAATGAATTTATATTTTTTAAGTACGAAGGCAATAACTATATATCTTTAGCTCAATTACTGGTACAAAAAAGAGAATATGGTAAAAAGTTTGTTGATAGGGATGAATTTTTCATAAACTCTAAAGCAATTTTTTTACCTAATGAAGATAAAGAAAAATATATAGCTTTGAAATCAGAAAAGAAAGGAGATTTAAGTATATCTTGGGCAAATCCGTATGGTGTATTTGCATTTGAATATTTTTGGCATCCATCATATATAGATAATTCTTATGAAAGTGAATCTGAAGGTAATAAATATGAAGATGCAATACGGGAATATCGTTGGGAAGCAAATATCAATCCTGCTTCTGGAGAAAGAACTTCTTGTAGCTACCTATTGCCGAATGCTAATTTAGTTAAATTCTTTGAGCTAACTCAAATTGCTGAGGGTATTTGGAAGGATAGTGAAGATAATTTAGTTGCATTTGATGCTCAGTATTTTGGATATGAAAGCAACTTATTATTTAGAGCAGATTATTTGGAAAAATTTTTAAGGGGAAAAAATTTAACTCTAGTATGGAATTTTTATATGGAGAAGATATCCGAGCGTAGTAGAAAAGAGAAATGGTTCATATGTTGGCTCGATAATGAATCCGACATAAAATACACTATTTTGGATGAGTATAAAGAATTAGAAATGAAAGATAGATTCTGATTAGGTATTACAGGGGAAGGAATTATTATGAGGGATTGTTAATTCAATTAAGCAATTTCTAACGCAATCAGGTGAAAAGCTGCGTTCTCACTTATTAATATCATATGCTCTCACTTTACTCTGAAGATTTAGAAAAAATTTAAAAGATATTCTACTTTAAGCTGTAGTAAAACAATCTGATACTGGTAGCGTGTATAATTAACTGGTAACATTAACTAATAAAAATAGCATGAATATTTTTAACATTACCTCGAATATTAGTTATTCCTCTTGTTAGATCTTTTTAAAACGTTTCATTTTAAAACTTTTGTCCATATTATTACCAACCCTACCTCCATCCACAAAATTTGGAGGTCTTTTTATTGTCAGTTAAAAAAGTTGGTAAGGTATGGTCATTTCGAATTGATGCCGGTGTAGACTCGCATACCGGTAAGAGAAAACAGATTTATCGCAGTGGTTTTAAAACCAAACGTGAAGCGCTGGAAGAGATGGCAAAGCTTCAATTACAAATTAGTACCGGAGAGTATACGGAGCCTGAAAAGACAATATTTAATGAGTATATCAATTCTTGGCTGCATAAGACATACAAGCACGAAGTCCAGCTGCCAACATATGAGAAAGCCGAACCGATAGTCCGGTACCATCTAGTTCCACATTTTAAATCAACGCCGCTATCCAAGATTACAACCTATGATATCGTCAGTTCTATGCTGCCAAGCTACAGGAAGGATTGGCGAATGCAACGGTGAGGAAGATGCATAATCTGCTCTCCAAGGCTCTGCAAAAAGCAGTGAAATGGGAACTGATTAAGAACAATCCTGCTCGCGATGCAACACCGCCAACGGTTCATAAACAGCGTAAGCAAACTTGGACAGTTGAAGAAGCGAAAACATTCTTAGAAGTCTGTGAGCGGGAGGGCGAACTGATTCCCTTCTTACTGGCTATCTTCACCGGAATGAGACGCGGTGAATTATTAGCGCTTCGCTGGAATAACATCGATTTGGATAAAGGTGAAATTCATGTAATCGAGTCGTTGGTTAGGACGAAAGAGAAGGGCTTATATGTGAAGACAGTCAAATCGGCTCAATCTGTACGTGAAGTTTTTCTTTCACCTGATGTACGAGATGCATTAGTAGAATTCAAAAAGATTCAAGTGCCGAATGAATTGGGAATTGTTATCGCTTCTTCTGTCGGAACGTATATGGAGCCACGTAATCTGCTAAGAAAATATCGGCGGTTAATCAAGCTAGCTGGTGTTCCTTACATGCCCTTCCATAATCTCCGACATACTCATGCAACGATATTAATGAGGATGGGAGAGAATCCTAAAGTGGTTAGTGAGCGGCTAGGACATGCCAGAGTTGGGATTACACTCGATATCTATTCCCATACAAATGAGGAAATGCAGAAGCGGACAGCGAATCGGTTTGGTGAACATTTTGGATTTAACGGAAACAATGGAGACAGCTGAACCCTTTGGAAAGGCTGGGCTCGTGCAGTGTCGTGTGGAGCTTCTGTGCAGTATTTGTGCAATGTATAAAAATACAGGTGAAATCGGGTTTTTACTGAATAATAGAAAAAAGGCTCAAACCCTTGATACACATGGGCTTAAGCCTTTCTGGAAAGTATGATCCCGACTGGGTTCGAACCAGCGACCCCCACCCTGTCAATTTACTAGTCTAAATTTCTTAATTTCATCAAAGTAAGACTGATTTATTTTTCCATATGGACCGCAAGCAATAAGGGTTTATTTCATTCAAGCATTCTTCGGATTGCTTTTTTTATATTTCTTTTTGATTATTATTGCAGGAAATATAGTTCTTGCTTGTCGAATTAATTATTTGGGAGAGAGTTGAATATTTTAGCGGGAAGAGATTTTAAGAAATTGATGTTCCGTATGAATATCAGAATTAAAATTGATTCTCCCATCACTTGGAAAGAATATTTACGCTTGATTAATTCGGAATATTTTGATTTTAGTAAAGGGGGATACAGTAATGAATGTACCATTAATACTTACGCAATTCTTAGACAGGGCCGTAAGCTTGTATGGGGACAAGCAGGCTATCATATGTGAAGACAGGGTGTTTACATATCATGAACTAAATGAAAGAGTTAATCGGTTATCTCACGGTTTAAAGAATTTTGGGGTTCAAAAAGGGGATCGCATTGCCTACTTAGCGCCAAACTCTGTTGAAATGTTGGAGGGCTTTTATGGAATTTTCCAATTAGGTGGTGTGATGGTACCACTAAATAGTCGATTAAAGCCAGATGATTATCAATTTATTTTAAACCATAGTGAATCGAAAATCTTATTCGTTGATCAAGACCTTTACCATTTGATTTTGCCAATTAAAGATAAGCTAAAGACGATTGAAAAAATTATTGTTCATTATAAAGATTCAGAGACAGAAGAGGTAGGATATGATGTTTGGTTGGAAGAGCAAAGTGACGAGGCATTTGAGAGATTTCCTTTAGAAGAAGATGATGTATCCAGCCTTCTTTATACAAGTGGAACAACCGGGAATCCAAAGGGAGTCATGCTGACTCATCGGAATAACTATATTCATGCGTTAAGTACTATGCATCATCTTCGCATAACGGATGAAGATGTTTTACTTCATGTCTTACCGATGTTTCATGTCAATGGTTGGGGTTCTCCGTTTTATTATACGGCTAACGGTGCTACTCAGGTCTGCTCTCGAAAAACGACGCCTGAGATGATTTTTTCTGCCCTCGAAAAACATAAAGTAAACGTTATGCATATGGCTCCAACCGTGTTAAATTCACTCCTGCAATATTACGACCAGAATAGTTCTAATATTGAACAAGCAGTTCGA
Source organism: Pradoshia sp. Z6_59 (assembly GCF_058267515.1). Taxonomy (NCBI): domain Bacteria; kingdom Bacillati; phylum Bacillota; class Bacilli; order Caryophanales; family Bacillaceae; genus Pradoshia; species Pradoshia sp. Z6_59. The sequence goes on along the minus strand of NZ_JBZCPP010000014.1, from coordinate 49,562 downwards.
GTTGTCATTGCCGGTTCGGCACCACCGCCAGCCTTTGTTAGACGAGTGGAAAAAGAGCTGGGCTGGGATTTCATACAAGTATATGGAATGACTGAATCTTCTCCTTTAAGCTTGATTTCAGTTGTTCGCTCAGAATTAAAGGAATTATCTACTGAGGAACAATACCGAATTAAATCGAAGGCGGGGATATCGATGGTTGGCTGTGAAGTTAAAGTTGTGACTGAGCATGGCGAAGAAGTCGAGCATAACGGTAAAGAGATTGGGGAAGTCATCACAAGAAGTAATGGAGTCATGTTAGGATACTGGAAGAATGAAGAGGCAACGATGGAGGCGATTAAAAACGGATGGCTTCATACGGGAGATATGGCTACTGTAGATGAATATGGACATATTGATATTGTCGATAGGAAGAAAGATGTTATCATAAGCGGAGGAGAAAATATCTCTTCCATCGAGGTTGAGGGCGTGTTATATGACCACCCCGATGTATTAGAAGCAGCGGTAATCGCTGTTCCTCATGAAAAGTGGGGAGAAACTCCGCATGCTTTTATTGTTCAAAGAGAGGGAAGAAACGTTTCTGAAGAGGAATTAATTGCATTTACAAGAGAGAGGTTAGCCCATTTTAAAGCAATAACAGGAGCAACCTTTGTAAAGGAACTACCAAAAACAGCCTCTGGGAAAATACAAAAGGTAGTCCTTCGGAATGATTACTGGGAGGCAGCCGGAAAAGGCGGGAAATTCGTTAATTAATAAAATATCAACTGAAGAATATTTTGGTAGGATAACTAGTATGATTAGATTAGGAAAAATAAGTATAATCAATGTATTAAAGACTCGCTATCTGATTAGCGAGTCTTTAATATTTAAGAAATGATTTTGCTCTTTCTTAGAATCTATTTAATGGTGCTACATGTTTCGATTTCATTAAAAATCATCACATTATTTCAACTAGCTAATTCAAACCTAAATATTTGAATAAATTAAATAATTTGACAATTTTGTGAAGTTTAAGTTAGAATCTAAATCATAATAAATGAACATGGAGAGGGGTGAAGAAAACGGAATTAAAGGATCGCATTCTGGATACATCTGTTAAGTTGTTTGAAAAGCATGGCTTTCATGGTGTTTCAGTAAATGATATTGTTCAGGCCAGTGATACTTCAAAGGGTGGTTTTTATCACCATTTTCAATCAAAGGATGAATTGCTTTTCTCTATACACGACACATTTATCTCCTATGTCTTACGTAAAGCCAAAGAGGCTATCCACCATTATCAAACTCCACCAGAGAAACTTCAGCAGATTATTTACTCGTTTACGAAAGTATTTGATCTCTACCAATCTCACATATCAGTCTTTTATCAGGAAAGTAAATATTTAAAACCGGAACTGGATTCAACTATTAAACTGAAGCGGGATGAGTTCAGGCTATTAATATACGAAGTCATTAAAGAAGGTCAGGATTCCGGAGATTTTCGAAAAGAGATTCCTTTTGAAATCAGTGGTCTTGCCATATTGGGAATTGTGAACTGGACCTCAAAATGGTATCAACGAAACGGGCCAATGCCGATGGATCAGATTTCTGTGTATTTTACTGACTTTATTATGCATGCTCTATTAACCGAAGAGGCAAAAAGGAAATACGGACATTTTTTTACCACATAATTAAAGCGCTTACATATCTATAACAGACCAACCAGTCGGTCTTTCACAAAAGAGTAGGAGGATGAAAATGAACTTTGAATTGAGCACGGAGCAAAAGATGGTCCGCAATATGGCAAGAGAATTTGCGGAAAAGGAAATTAAGCCAATTGCGATTGAATTAGACCGGGAGTCAAGATTCCCTGAAGAAGTATTTAAGAAAATGGGTGAATTAGGTCTGCTCGGAATTCCTTTTCCAGAAGAATACGGAGGCTCCGGTGGAGATACGATCTCTTATGCGCTTGCTGTAGAGGAAATTGGAAAAGCATGTGGAGGTACCGGCTTGAGCTATGCAGCTGCTGTATCACTTGGATCGAGTCCGATTTATTATTTTGGAACCGAGGAGCAAAAGCAACAGTACTTAACTCCATTGGCAAGTGGTAAGGCCTTAGCATCATTTGGATTAACGGAGCCTAATGCCGGATCAGATGCCGGAGGGACGAGAACAAAGGCCGTGCTAGAAGGTGATGAGTACGTAATTACAGGAGAAAAGTGCTGGATTACAAATGCAGGATTTGCAGAAACGCTTACGGTCACTGCGGTATCTGGTAAGACCAATGCCGGAAAAAATATTATTTCCGCCTTTCTTGTACCAACCAATACGCCAGGGCTAAAAATTACTAGCAATTACGACAAAATGGGTGTTCGAGCTTCGAATACATCAGAAATTATCCTCGATCAAGTACGAGTTCCAAAGGAAAACCTCCTTGGAGATCCTGAGGGAGGATTTAAACAATTCTTATATACACTGGACGGCGGAAGAATTTCAATCGCAGCTTTGGCTGTTGGGATTGCACAGGCGGCTTTTGAAAAAGCTCTTGCTTACAGTAAGGAACGAATCCAGTTTGGACAGTCCATCTCTAAGTTTCAGGCTATACAATTTAAGCTGGCTGACATGGCAATGGAAATTGAGCTGGCGAGAAATATGGTATTAAAGGCTGCCTGGCTTAAAGATCAAAAAAAGAATTTCACAAAGGAATCTGCCTATGCCAAGCTATTTGCTTCTGAAATGGGATTCCGTACATGCAATCAGGCGATTCAAATTCATGGTGGATATGGATATATGCGTGAATACGAAGTGGAACGTTACTTGCGTGATATGAAATTATTGGAGATTGGCGAGGGTACCTCAGAAATTCAGCGACTTGTTATATCCCGCCAACTAGGTTGCTAGCCTTATATTTTTATAAGTGATAAGGAGGAACGAGATGGCGGATTTGGTTCAGAAAACAGTGGGTGCTCTTTTGGATGAAATAGCTCAAGAGAATGCGGAGCGAGAAGCAGTTGTTTATGCAGATCGGGGTCTTCGGTATACGTATAAACAGTTTAATGATGTTTGCAAGGAGGCAGCCCGAGCGTTTATGTCGCTTGGAATGGAAAAGGGAGATCATCTTGCCATATGGGCGACTAATACTCCTGAATGGCTGATTACCCAATATGCGACAGGGAAAATGGGAGCGGTGCTCGTTACGGTAAATACGAGTTACAGAGCCAAAGAGCTAGAATACCTTCTGCAGCAGTCTGATTCAAAAACACTGATTTTAATGGAAAATGTGAAGGATCATTCCTATATTGAAACACTCTATGAAGTCATACCGGAACTAAGAGATGCACCTCCTGGAGAGCTGGTCTCAGAGAAACTGCCTTATTTAAAAAATGTTATCGTGCTTGGTGAGAATCGATATCCTGGTACGTACAGCTGGGATGATGTGATGAAAATGGCTTCCCACACATCAGAGCAGGAATTGACTGAAAGGCTGGATTCCTTACACGACGGCGATGTCATCAATATGCAGTATACGTCTGGAACAACTGGTTTTCCAAAGGGAGTTATGCTGACCCACCGCAATATCGTCAATAACGCGATCAATATTGCTGAAGGAATGAAGCTGACAAATGAAGACCGAATGTGTATTCCTGTTCCTTTCTTCCATTGTTTTGGGTGTGTATTAGGAACATTAACAGCCGTTTCTGTTGGTGCAGCCATGATTCCATTACAGGAGTTTAATCCGCGCAGTGTTTTACAGGTTGTCGAAGAAGAAAAATGTACAGCTCTTCACGGTGTTCCGACGATGTTTATTGCTGAAATGAACCTAGAGGACTTTGCTGAATACGATTTATCTACTTTGCGTACAGGTATAATGGCTGGTTCCACCTGCCCTATTGAAGTCATGAAGGGTGTAGTGGAAAAGATGGGAGCCAATGAAATAACGATTGTATTTGGACAGACCGAATCCTCTCCGGGTATCACTCAAACGAGGACGGACGATCCGCTTGAATTGCGAGTCAGCTCCATTGGCAGATCGATGCCTAATATTGAGGTGAAAATCGTCGAGCCTGGCACTGAGAATGAAGTCACTAGGGGGCAGCATGGCGAGTTAATCACACGCGGTTACCATGTCATGGAGGGTTATTACAAAAATCCAGAAGCAACTGCAGCTGCGATTTCCAAAGATGGCTGGCTTCATACCGGTGATTTGGCTGTCATGGATGAAAATGGGTATTGCGCTATTACTGGCAGGCTTAAGGACATGATTATCCGTGGTGGCGAAAATATTTATCCGAGAGAAATAGAAGAGTTTTTATACCAGCATCCTGCCGTGCTTGATGTCCAGGTCATTGGTGTACCGGATGCCAAATATGGTGAAGAAGTAATGGCATGGGTTATTCCAAAAGACGGCACATCCATAACAGCCGGGGATATCCGAAATTATTGCCAGGGGAAAATCTCAAGGCACAAAATACCACGCTATATCGAATTTATCGACGAATATCCGATGACAGCTTCTGGGAAAATTCAAAAATATAAGCTTCGTGAACAATCCATGCAGATTTTGGGAACGTGAGGAGGAGCAGCATTGTTTAAGAAAATATTAATTGCCAATCGAGGGGAAATTGCTTCAAGAATAATCCGTACCTGTAAACGCCTTAATATTGAAACGGTTGCGGTCTATTCGGAGGCAGATCATGAGGCACCTTTTGTTAAGGAAGCGGATTTTGCTTTTCTTTTGGGTGGTCCAAGAGTAAATGAAAGCTATGTTAATACCGCGAAAATATTAGAAATTGCGAAAGAGCATGATGTGGAAGCTATCCATCCGGGTTATGGATTTTTAAGTGAAAACAGTGAGTTTGCGAGGGAATGCATAAGAGAAAATATTGTTTTCATTGGTCCCTCTCCGGGTGTCATTGAACTAATGGGTCAAAAGACAAAAGCAAGGGTGGCCATGGAGAAGTCAGGTGTACCGGTTGTGCCTGGAATATCGTACCCGCTTGCTGATGCGGAGGAGGCAGTCATGGTAGCTGAGAAACTCGGATATCCTGTAATGCTGAAAGCCTCTGCTGGCGGAGGCGGGATTGGCATGCAGTCTGTCTCAAATGAAATCGAGCTCACAAAAGCATATGAAGGCAATCAAAACCGAGCCCAAAGTTTTTTTGGAAATGGGGATATGTTCCTTGAGAAAGTCATTGTGAACCCGAGGCATATTGAAATTCAAGTGCTGGCAGACAAGCATGGCAACGCTGTATACCTTTGGGAACGCGAATGTTCCATTCAGCGCCGTAATCAAAAAGTGGTAGAAGAAGCACCATCTTCATTTGTTGATGAGAGTCTACGAAAAAGAATGGGCGAAACAGCATTAAAGGCCGTACGCGATTTAGGCTACTATAATGCCGGTACCTTTGAATTTTTAATGGATGAACAAAAGAATTTCTATTTCCTTGAAATGAACACACGCCTGCAGGTTGAACATCCGGTAACAGAGGAAATTACGGGAATTGATATGGTTGAGGAACAAATTAGGATTGCCTATGGGGAGAATCTACGTTTTACCCAAGATGATATTCGGTTAGAGGGTCATGCTATTGAAGTTAGAGTCTATGCGGAGGATCCCGTTACGTTCTTACCATCACCCGGGCAAATAACCCATCTGAAATTACCGGAAGGTCCAGGGGTACGAAACGAGGTTGCAATCAGTGGTAACTCAAAGGTAACACCATTTTATGATCCGATGATTGCAAAACTAATTGTGTCGGCACCAAGCAGGGAAGCAGCTATTATCGGTATGACAAAAGCACTTCAAAGCTATGAAATTCAGGGAATTAAAACAAATCTACCCATGCTTTTAACGGTCATCCAGCATGAAGCATTTAAGGCGGGAGACACAACAACTGGATTTATTGAAGCAAATCTTAAAAAAATGAAAAACAGATAGGAGAGGTAATAATGGCTGAAGAAATCAAAGCAAGTATGGCGGGAAATGTATGGAAAATACAAGTAAAAGAGGGAGATACCGTTGAAAACGGTCAGGACATGGTCATTTTGGAATCTATGAAAATGGAAATTCCTATAGCCGCTGAAGGAGACGGACTCGTCACAGAGGTTGTCGTAAACGAAGGGGATTTTGTAAATGAGGGCGATGTTTTAATCCGTATTGACTAGAAGGGAGAGGACTTTTTTGGAGATACCTGAATTTGTACAAATAAAAGAAGTTGGCCCCCGGGACGGTTTGCAGAACGAGATGAATATAGCTCCGACTGAACAAAAAATAGAATGGATTGACCTGTTGAGCGAAACGGGTCTTTCTTATATTGAAATTACATCTTTTGTTGCTCCTAAATGGATTCCGCAGCTAGCTGATGCGCTGGAGGTATCAAGGAAAATCAAGCGCAAGGATACGGTCACTTATGCGGCTCTAGTGCCAAATCGAAAGGGATTGGAAAATGCGCTGTTAGCAAATATCGATGAAGTCTCTATTTTCATGTCAGCGAGTGAAGCACATAATCAAAAAAATATAAATAAATCCATTGCAGACACCTTTCCAATTCTTCAGGAGGTTGCAGAGGATGCATCAAAGGAAGGAAAAACAACCCGAGCTTATGTATCGACAGTGTTTGGCTGTCCGTACGAGGGTGAAGTTCAGATTGACGCTGTCTTACATATATGCGATAAGCTGTTTGCGATGGGTGTAGATGAAATCTCTCTTGGCGATACAATTGGTATTGCCCATCCAAAACAGGTTGATTTTTTACTGGATGAAGTAACAAAACGGTTTAATAAGGATCGTATCGCATTACACTTTCATGACACACGCGGCATGGCACTGGCTAATATATTAGTAGCTTTAAAGAAAGGATTCACGATTTTTGATTCCTCGCTTGGCGGATTAGGTGGCTGTCCATATGCACCTGGAGCTTCAGGAAATGTAGCCACTGATGACTTAGTTTATATGCTTGAGAGGATGGGGATTCGTACGGGTATTGATGGAAGAATGTTAGCTGAAGCTGCAGATTATATTCAAAAACAGATGGGTATCCCTTTGTCGAGTAAACAAATGGCTATCCAGGAGAAAAAGGAAGGGAGAAGGGTCAACTGATGATCAAGCGATCCATACGAGAAGACGGGATAGCAGTGATTGTATTAGATCAGCCTTATAAATCCAACGCTTTATCTATTGAGTTGTTAAAAGAATTGCAACAAACACTCCAGTTCTTGCAAGAAGATCCATCTATTCATTGTATAGTCTTCACTGGCAGCGGTGACAAAGCCTTTTGTGCTGGTGCTGATCTAAAGGAACGGTTAAATATGACTCCAGCACAGGTAGGAGAAGCGGTCAGATTAATCAAGGAGACCATTTCAATGATTGACCAAATGCCGCAGCCGACGATTGCATCGATTAATGGGGCAGCATTTGGCGGAGGGCTTGAGCTTGCATTGGCTTGTGATATAAGAGTGGCCAGCCATCATGCCAAGATGGGGCTCACAGAAACCTCTCTGGGAATCATTCCAGGCGCAGGCGGAACACAGAGACTGCCGAGATTAATTGGAATCAGTAAAGCAAAGGAACTTATTTTCACCGCTCGCAGGATAGATGCCATAGAGGCACTGCAAATTGGCCTGGTTAATCAAATCTCCAAGCCGGATGAACTGGAGACGATGAGCCTATCAATCGCAAGGAAAATCGTAGCCAATGCACCTATCGCAGTGAAGGAAGCTAAAAAAGCGATTGAAAGAGGCATGGAAACAGATTTGGTACATGGTTTGCAAATTGAAGAAATGAGCTATCAGGTTACCATTCCAACGAAGGATCGTATGGAGGGGCTCATGGCATTCAAGGAAAAACGTAAGCCTGTATATACCGGTGAATAAACTCTCAATAGAAAGGTAGATGACCATGAATACAATTCAAAATGACCTTATAGAACGAATAGAAAAAATAAAAGGAGGCGGAGAAGAGAGGTATCATCAAAAAAATAAAGAAGCAGGCAAATTGTTCGTTCGTGAACGTTTAGAGCTATTGTTTGATGAAGGCGTTTTAGCGGAGGATGGACTGTTTGCGAATCATTCTGCGGAAGGTTTACCTGCAGACGGGGTGGTAACTGGATTAGGGAAAATAAATGGTCAAACGGTTGCTGTTATGGCCAATGATTCAACCATTAAAGCTGGATCATGGGGTGCACGGACGGTTGAAAAAATCATTCGTATTCAGGAAACTGCTGATAAGCTTCAAATCCCTATGCTCTATTTAGTAGACTCAGCTGGTGCGAGAATAACCGATCAGGTAGAGATGTTCCCTGGGCGCCGAGGGGCTGGCAGAATTTTTTATAATCAGGTAAAACTATCCGGGAAAATCCCGCAAATCTGTTTATTATTTGGTCCTTCTGCAGCAGGCGGTGCTTATATTCCAGCATTTTGCGATATCGTTGTAATGGTGGATGGGAATGCTTCCATGTATCTTGGTTCTCCTAGGATGGCAGAGATGGTGATTGGTGAGAAGGTCACATTGGAGCAAATGGGCGGAGCGAAAATGCATTGTTCCGTATCAGGATGCGGAGATGTCCTAGTAAGCAGTGAACAAGAGGCAATCGAATATGCCCGGAAATATCTATCCTACTTCCCGGCCAATTTTGCCGAAAAAACTAAAAGCACCGAAGAAAAACTACCTCAAGTATCAGACAAAACAATCGCAGATCTTATCCCTCAGAATCAAAATGCACCCTTTAATATGTATGATCTCATTAATCAATTAATAGACGAGGATTCCTTTTGTGAAATCAAGAAAATGTTTGCACCTGAATTAATTACTGGCCTTGCCCGAATGGGTGGAAAACCGGTTGGAATTATTGCCAATCAGCCGCGTGTAAAGGGTGGAGTTCTTTTTCATGATTCAGCTGATAAAGCAGCCAAATTCATTAATCTGTGTGACGCCTTCAATATACCATTACTCTTTTTGGCCGATATTCCAGGCTTTATGATTGGCACTAAAGTAGAGCAGGCAGGAATTATCAGGCACGGTGCAAAAATGATTGCTGCCATGAGTGAAGCAACCGTTCCAAAAATCTCTGTTATTGTTCGGAAAGCGTATGGAGCTGGCCTTTATGCGATGGCCGGTCCAGCCTTTGAACCAGATTGCTGTATTGCCTTGCCGACTGCCTCGATTGCAGTGATGGGTCCTGAAGCGGCAGTGAATGCTGTGTATGCCAATAAAATTGCCGCCCTCCCTGAAGAAGAGCGCCAAGGCTTCATTATGGAAAAAAGAGAAGAGTACAAGGAAGATATTAATATTTATCGCCTCGCCTCAGAAATGATCATTGATGATATTGTTGAACCTAATGATTTAAGAAGTCAATTAATCACTAGATTTAGCTTATATGAAAGTAAATATCAGGTCTTTTCATGCCGAAAACATCCGGTTTACCCGGTTTGAGGAAACGGAGGGTTCTTTCATGAGCCAAGTAGCCTGGATACCCGATCATCGTACGATTTCTAACCTGCGTCTTCAAAAATGGATACAAGAACTGAGCCTTAAAGATTATGACCAATTTTATGCTAAATCGATTGAAAAACCCGATTGGTATTGGGGAGAGGTCGAAAAAGAATTGGGGTTTAGTTGGAAAACACCTTATAAAAAAGTAATGGATTTATCAAATGGGATTGAATTCCCGGATTGGTATGTTGGTGGAACCTGTAATATTGTGGATTCTTGTATAGAGAAATGGATATATTCTAATCATCATGCAATCGAATATGAAAATGAAGCAGGGCATACAAGGAAAATCTCCTTTCCGCAATTATATGATTGGGTAAGCCGTGTAGCAGGAGGGTTATTGGAACAGGGGATTGTACGTGGAGACAGAATAACGATCTATATGCCAATGATTCCGGAAACCATTGTTGCCATTCTGGCTGCTGCAAAAATTGGAGCGGTTGTCTCGCCTGTATTCTCCGGTTTTGCAGAGGATGCCCTAAAAACGCGCGTAAACGCAGCAGGTTCCAAAATGATTATAACGGCAGAGTCCTATACTCGCCGTGGTAAAAAGGTTGATATGTTAAATACGGTTACAAATGTTTTAGATGAAATGAATACTTTGGAGAAAGTAGTGGTAGTGGGAGAGAGTGTGTCACATGCTCCATTTGTATCCTGGAGTGAAATTGAGGAGACAGAACCGGTGAACGTCTCTGCTGAAATGAAGAGTGATGACCCATTCATGCTCATTTATACCTCAGGGACAACAGGCAAACCAAAAGGAACAGTCCACACTCATACCGGTTTTCCGATAAAATCAGCGATTGATGCAAGGATCTCAATGGATGTGGTTAAGAGTGATAAGCTCCTCTGGATAACGGATATGGGTTGGATGATGGGACCCTTTCAGTTGTTTGCCAGTTTAATGAATGGAGCTACAATCATGCTTTATGATGGGGTGCCTGACTACCCAACGGCTAATCAGATATGGAAGTTGGTTGAAAAGTGGAAAGTTACTCAATTGGGAATTTCACCTACATTAATTCGTTCTCTTATGGCAAGAGCCGATGATTCGATTGGTTCTCATGATCTTTCATCTCTTAAAGTGTTTGGATCAACGGGTGAGCCTTGGAATCCGGATCCATGGAATTGGTTGTTTGAAAGGGTTGGGAAAAAGAAAATCCCGATTATTAATTATTCAGGAGGCACCGAAATATCCGGCGGCATTTTAGGAAATGTTTTATTGAAGCCTATTGCTCCTGTTACATTTAATTCTCCTATGCCAGGCATGGATATTACGGTTTTAAATTCATCCGGTGAATCTGTTAAGAACGAAGTGGGGGAGCTATGTATTCGTGCTCCATGGGTAGGCATGACAAAAGGCTTCTGGAATGAGAAGGAAAGATACTTGGATACATACTGGAGCACCTATAAGAATACCTGGGTCCATGGGGATTGGGTAAGTACAGACGGTGTTTTTTGGGAGATCAAAGGGCGATCTGATGATACATTGAATATAGCGGGAAAAAGAATAGGCCCGACTGAATATGAATCCATTCTTATTAAGCATGAAGATGTGATTGAAGCGGCTGCTATCAGTATTCCGGATGAGCTTAAAGGAGAATCCTGTGTATGCTTTGCCGTTTTACAAACGAATGTAAAGGGGAGTACAGAACTCGAAATTGAGCTCATGAAGCTTTTGGGCAATCAGCTTGGAAAAGCACTCAAGCCTTCAGCTATTTACTTCGTGAGCGACCTGCCAAAAACGAGAAACCAGAAAATTATGCGCCGAGTCATCAAATCTACCTTCCTTAACCAGGATGCAGGTGATTTATCCTCCTTAGTCAATCCGGAGATCGTACATGAAATTAATCAGATAAAAATAAAATGATAACCAGTTAGTTGGAAGCATGTGTGCGAATCACTTGCTGGTAAACAACTATCTGATAGTTAACCGTTGGCATGGATTAAATCCATGCTTTTTTAATTAGTTTATAGTTCATATAATTGGATTGTTGTATTCTTGAAAATTTAACTTGATAAAAATAATTTAATAGAATGTATCGGCACAAAAGAAAAAGCAAGGCATACATAATTGCCTCACTTTACTGTCCTGTTAACGAATACGCTGTTTCCGAATCCATTGAGTTGCAATCCATTTTTCACCTTTCGTGACAGGGGCACCGCCATGTAAGGTCTTTTCGTTCAGAGATTCGTCTTGGTAGAAATATTCAAAGTAAACCGCCATTCCTTTTTGTGGAGCGACTGATAAGTCTAGATGAGGGAAATACGTTTCTCCGCCTTCTTCCACATTGTTTAGGTATAAGACAATTGTACTGATTCGATTGTTTTGAGCTGCTTGACTTGTTGAAGCAAAATAATCAAAATGTGCTTTGTATTCTTGACCAGGAGTATAGCGAAGGATATGGAGATTTTCACTATGTTCAGACGGAATGTCAGTGATTTCAGCTAGTCGTTTTTCAATGCGTAAAACGGTTTCATTTTGGGCATCTTCAATGAAAGCACCTGTACTCGTACGCATGCCGTTTACTTCACGGGTTGCTCCAATGGTTGAGCGTTTCATATCTTGCTTCGCTAACTCTATCAATGTATCGCATTCCTCGTCGCTTAACACGTTTCCCAATACCACAACAAGTGGTTCACCGTGACGAGCTAAGATAGGAATTCGTCTGTTCTCTGTTTCAATGAAATGGCCTGAGTGGGGGAAAATAGGCGTTTCTTTTTGTGGATGAATGGTAGTTGTCATTTTTTTCTTCCTCTCCCATCTTTTCTCTGTTCTATTTGTTATTTTATCATGTATGTTAATAAAGCTGATTAGAATTTATATAATTATTTATGGAAGAGTAGATTTCAAAAAAATAATATATGAGATTTTGAAATGATTCGCAGTTTAGTAGAAAAAGTTATAGAGTGGAATTGTAATGATTTCAAAATAAATTTATTGAATAGAAACTAGTTTATGGTAGTGAACGGAGGGCTTGTATATGTCGCGTATTCAATTTTTGGCATCATCTAAGCCATTTATAATGCCTGAAGAAATAGAGGATTACCCTATTAATGGCATAGATGAATTAGATATGTGTTTCTCAGTGTATGAAGCAGAGAAATGGTGGTGTGATATTGTTAAACCAATATTATCAATGCCATATATATATGAAGTCGGAGCTCTTGGTAATCACTTTTTCGTTTATTTGGAGAAATATATGGATATAGGCGATGTTATCGAACTTTATGAAATACCTGTTCAACATTGGTATGAAGAATATATACAGCGTGTTCTTGAAGTTCCAGAGCCCATTATGATCAACGTTGGTAGTTACACCTACCAAAATCAATATGGATTATTTCAGCTTAACCCTAAAAAATGGGTAGAAGAGCTTAGCCATCGAACATTATTAACTGAACGTGGTGTAACCACAATTGTAAAATATTGATAACTCTCTACATTTAGGAGTTTCCACAAACGGACTTCCCCCAGTAACATAAGTAAACACGTGTAAAAGGGCTTTGGTTTTTAATATTTAACAGAGCTATTATTAAAATTTTATTGAGGTAGCAGAGATAAGAATATTAAAAGTTAAGTATAGCAATTGAGTTTTATGCGAATTAATTGGTTGAAATATAGGAGTATGCTGAGAATTTTAATAGTCTAAGAAAGTCCATAGTATTGGAGATACGTGTATGCTAAAAAGAAAATATGGTGGTCGTTTTGACTGGAACCGCATTTTAAAAAGAGAATATTCCCAAACATATCTTGAAACAAGAGAGTTCAAAGGATATATAACGTTGCTGCATGCAGTACAGGTAGTTAAGCCTTTATATGTAAATTATGGTGAGAAAAATCTTTGCATCATAGATAATGGATATATGTGGCTTCAGCAGTTTCCTTCAGATAAGAACCATTCAGTAACTACAATGTTTAATCAAAGAGGAGAGATCGTCCAATGGTATATAGATATATGTCTTTGTAATGGAATAAATAATGGCAGACCATGGATGGATGATTTATTTCTGGATATCATTCTTCTACCCTCTGGTGAGATGCTTGAGAAAGACACTAATGAATTGGAGGATGCTTTATTCAAGGGAATCATTGATAAACAACTTTATGATTTAGCTTGGAATGAAGCAAAGACCCTTAAACGTTTAATAAGCTGTGGAGAATTGGATTTGTTAAAACTATCTGCTAAGCATAAAGATCTATTAATAGATTTCCTACAATAAATATGGCTGTTTTCACATAAATTCTTGCTCTTGAATAAAAAAGGATAGGTGTCCATTATGTATCACCATTAAATGAAGAGTAAAGAGAAACCCCATTAGATGAATGTTTCTCTTCTTCTCAATTTAATTTTTCAATAGCGATTAGTTCTATATTTCCGTTTGTCTCTGCTTTATTATTAAATCGCTTAGAATTTCTAACTTCTTGTTTTAAAGCCTGCTTCCTCCGGTGGCATCAATAAAATGCCCCGTGACCCATCGTGCTTCCTCGGATGCTAAAAACATAACTACATCAGCAACATCTTCAGTTGTACCCACTCTATTGAACGCAGATAATGCAGCTGCTTGTGCAAGGCCTTCTGGGGTGGATCGCATTTCCTTGTTCATATCAGTAGCCGTAATTCCAGGCCTTACTGCATTAATTGTAACGCCTTTTGATGCAAAATGTGGGGCTAAGGCCAAAGTCAGTGTCTCAAGGGCGCCCTTGGAAGCCGCATAAATGGCTTGCATTGGAGCGGCAACACGAGTAAAGCCAGTAGAAGTGTTAATAATCCGTCCGCCGTTCGGTATATACGGGCTGGCAGCTTGAGAAAGGAAGAAAGGAGCTTTAAGGTTAACGTTCATGACATCCTCATACATTTCGATGGATGTTTCTTCAAAAGAAACTGGAGGTCCAATCCCTACGTTATTGATTAAGATGTCCAGCCGCATAGTTCCGATTTCCGAGCGAACAGTCTTTTCAAATGCAGTCCAAAGCTTATTTACACCGGAAATGCCGGTGGTTAAATCTGCTTCCAGGGCCACAGCCCTTGAGCCTATCTGCTTAATATCATCAACAACTTTTGAAGCAGCGTCTTTATTGCTGGCGTAATGAACGCCTATAAATTCCGCTCCGCCAGCAGCTAATTTTCTGGCTATTTCAGCCCCTATTCCGCGACTTGCTCCTGTAACCAAGGCAACTTTCCCGTTGAATTTCCCTTTATTCGTCGGCATATCATCTACCCCTTTTATAATAATTTTAATGCATAATTAATAGTATTGGATTATGATTATTCTGAATAGTACGATATTTTTGTGTCGTTACGATTAAATGGTGTACTAATAAGGGAGTACAACAATTCAGACACAGGTTTATTTTTGCATTAATTGATAGGGGTTATATGAACTTAGAGTAAAGGAAGAGGTGGATTTCATGATTGAATTAAATAGTGCCGATTTAACTTGCCCGTTCACTACTGCTCAGAAAGTATTGTCGGGTAAATGGTCTCTGATGATTATTTTTCATCTAAAGGACGGACCAGTACGATTCAATGAACTGTTACGGAGATTTGATGGCTTAACGCACTCATCATTGACTAAACAATTAAGGCAGCTGGAAAACTTTCAACTTATTCACCGTGAGGTTTATAATCAAGTTCCGCCAAAAGTGGAATATTCTTTAACTGACCTAGGAATAAAGCTCAATCCTACGCTTAGTATGCTGACGGAATGGGGAAACGAGTATATACAGAATTGTAATGGAGTTACAAAATAATTAACGGGGCATTCGTTGAATAGCAAGTAGAGCAAATTCCTATCTGAAGATGGCTGTACACCTCAAATTAATATTAAACAATAGTAACAATCCTTATGAAAATAGCTATAAATATAGACTAATTAAGAACCTTAACAATCACTCATTCAATATCAAATTTAGCTGAGATTGTTTATGTGGAAATTAAAGTAAGGAAGCTGATAATTCTACATAAACTGTTTTAATTCAAGTACAAGAACCTTAATATGAAAGAATAAATCAAAACTCCTCAATGAATGGGGAGTTTATTTTGTTTAATTTACTTTTGCTGGCTAAACAAAAAATGCGCCATCAAAGCAAACAAAATGGAACAATTATGATTGATCCGGTGATATTATATGTATGATTTATATAAACCAATGAACCAAGTCGATTTCATACAAAAATTAAGAATAAATAAGAGATGGCACATAATAATATTATGTAAACTAATGTATTGAATTTATAGATATACGGTTATTCGTATATATTAGCTTTATAAGAGATTTTTTATGGCAGTTGAAGGAGAACTAAATAATGGACATATTGAATAAAGGATATAAAGAAGCAGTTGAAAAAGCAAAAAATGATATTCTGAATGATATATCATTATATATGGAAGAAAGCGAAGCAAAGCCTGCTATACATGATTATTTGGAAAGCAGAGAACGTTATTTGAATCAGATTTGGAATTTAGCATGGAAGAGTCGAACGCTTCAGCGGATGAATAGAACTGAAAAAATTAAATTTTTGGGGCTGCGTGGTATAGAAACAGAAGGAGCCTCCAAGAAAGCAATTAATAAAATGGTTGAACAAGAACTTAGTGGACTAAAATCCTTTGATATGAAAAGTTGGATCCAAGATTACTTTGGAGAAACAGAAGAACGATGGAATGAATTATTTGAAACAGTAAAGCTAAAAAAATTGAAAGGGAATTATGAGAATACCGTTATCAAAGATGAGGCCTTAAGTATTTTGAGCAGTAATAAGCTTTATTTTTATTTAAAGCTCAGATATAAAGTGGCAAATCAATTACAAAAGGATATAGCAAATGTGAAGGGTTTCAATCAAGCCCAATTTGAAACGCTCAACGATCTCTTATATTGGGGATATGACGTATACCAGGATGATACTGTTTTTGACGAATATATTTATCAAAATCTGATTGATACCTTTGTTTACGAAACCATATACCCATTTATAGTATCAGAATTGCCGAATCAGATTATAGACCAATATGAGAATTTGTATAAAGGGTCGATTAATCATAAGCTGATCAGGCAACTGATCGGCGGATATATTAGTGAATTTCAATGGGAATATGAAAGTGAAATAGAACAGGAATTGATAGAGGACCTTATTGATGTTCGAACCCACCCGGATGAATTTGATATACAAATGCCGTTATACCATACTCAGCACAAAGAAAGAATTGAAAAAAGAGAACAGAAATTAGAAGAGCTGAGGAAACAGGAAGAAATAAAACAAAAGAAACTGGATGACATCTTTGGTGTGGAATACAAGACGACCGTTTATAGTAACACTAAATATATTCTGCATATTGGAGAAACAAATACCGGTAAAACCTATCAGGCGTTAAATAGATTAAGGCAAGCTGCATCTGGTATATACCTGGCACCTTTAAGATTATTGGCACTTGAAGTATATGAAACGCTTAAAAACAACGGAATTGCCTGTGCATTAAAGACAGGTGAAGAAGAAAAGGATATTGCAAATGCCACGCATTATTCCTGCACAATTGAAATGTTTACCGAGAAAGATGAATTCGATGTCATGGTTATAGACGAAGCGCAAATGATCGCAGATAAAGATCGTGGGTTTTCTTGGTTTAGAGCTATTAATAAAGCGCGTGCTCGGGAAGTTCACATCATAGGCAGTCACAACTCTAAAAGGATGATTTTGAATCTGCTTCAGGGAAATGATATAGAAATTCATGAATACAAACGGGATATACCGCTTATTGTAGAGAAAAAACCTTTTAAGATTGAACATGCCAAGGCAGGGGATGCTTTGATTGTATTTTCTCGAAATAAAGTGCTTCAAACCGCTTCAAAGCTGGAGAGAAACGGCCATAAAGTAAGTGTAATCTATGGAAGTATGCCTCCTGAGACAAGAGCTAAACAAATTCAGAGGTTCATTAACAGGGAGACGCGAGTGATTGTATCTACAGATGCTATCGGGATGGGGCTCAATCTACCGATTAGGCGGGTCGTTTTTCTCGAAAATGATAAATTTGATGGCACGAGAAGGCGTTTATTGACCTCTCAGGAAGTAAAGCAGTTAGCAGGACGTGCCGGCCGTAAAGGTATATATAATGAAGGAAGAGTGGCATTTACTGATCAAATTGGTTTAATGAAACGATTGTTGAATGGTGAAGACCGACCAATCAGTACATTTACAATAGCTCCTACACAGGGTGTATTTGAACGCTTTAAACGTTATCATTCCAGCTTTGATCAATTCTTTGAATTATGGGATGAATTTAAAAATCCTGCCGGGACAACAAAAGCGCCGCTTACTCAGGAAAAAGCTTTATATCATTTAATTCGCCATGAACAAATAGAAGGACGAATGTCGATAACTGATTTATACGGTTTTCTGCATTTACCTTTTTCAGCGACTGAGGAGAGCCTCGTAAATCAATGGCTCTATAATATGAAAGCCATTGTGGATAGAAGAGAATTGAGAGAGCCTTTAATAAAGAAAGATTCCTTGGATGAACTTGAATTATCTTATAAATCAGTAGGACTGCATTTATTGTTTTTGTATAAATTAGATCGAAGAAGTGAAACGGTCTATTGGGAGCGAGTAAGAGAAGAAATCAGTTCAGACGCACATAATCAGTTAAGAAAAGGGGTTAAAAAATATCAAACAAAGTGTCGATCATGCAATAAGCCGTTAAGCTGGAATTATCCATTTGCTATTTGCCAATCGTGTTATGAAGAGAGTAAACGATCAAGATACTATTACAAAGGATGGGATATATAGGACATTTAAGCTTGCAATCATAATGGTTGCAAGCTTTTTGTATTACATAATTATATTATGTAAACTACGAGATAAATAAAAGCATTAATCTATTTATAAAGTGGAATATGCCAATCCTTAAATGCATAAGTTTAATAGAGAAAATAGAGATAATAGATTTTAAACACATAAGTAGAACCGGCTGAAAGCCGGTCCCAACGTTCTTATTGAATGTTTCTGTATAACCCGATCACTTTGCCCAAGATACTGACATTTTGTAGAATGATAGGCTCGAGCATAGAATTTTCCGGCTGCAGACGGAAATGAGTATCTTCTTTAAAGAAACGTTTTACGGTAGCTTCATCATCTTCAGTCATGGCTACGACAATTTCGCCATTGTTTGCTGTATGCTGCTGGCGAACAATTACATAGTCACCGTTAAGTATTCCAGCTTCAATCATACTGTCACCCATAATTTCAAGCATAAACACATTTTCATCGGCAGGAGCCATATGCTCAGGTAGAGGGAAGTATTCTTCTATATTTTCGATAGCTGTAATAGGCTGCCCAGCAGTTACTTTCCCGATTAATGGTACATTAACTGAATTTGTTTTTGGAATATGGTCATGTGGATCCATATCCAGGATTTCAATAGCACGTGGTTTAGTAGGATCTCGTCTAATAAGCCCTTTGCTTTCCAATCGCGCTAAGTGACCATGAACCGTGGAACTTGAAGCCAGTCCGACTGCTTCTCCGATTTCTCGAACGGAAGGTGGATAGCCCTTCGTTTTAACTTCTTCTTTAATATATAGCAAAATATCCTGTTGCCGTTTGGATAATTTAGTAGTCATCTCCCGCACCTCTTTTAGCTTTTCTTGTTTTTAGTATATCATTTCCTGTTTAACAGTACAAACATAAGTTCGTTTTTTGTGTTGACACAAAACGTTTGTTCGGTTTATACTTAGTTTATATTAAACGAACATACATTCGATGGGGGTTTTATTAATGAAAAAATTATGGACTTCTTATAATTATTCCATCTTGTTTTTTATAGGTCTTTTCTTATTAATAACTACAATGATAGTAACAAATATTGAAGCACCGAAAGATGATTATCAACAAATCACGGTTAAAAAAGGAGATACAGTTTGGGATATGGCTGAACGTTTTGATGGCAGCGAATTGACACAGACTGAATTTGTCTCTTGGGTTCAGGAACATAATGACTTGCACATTAATCATTTAAAGGAAGGGCAAACGATTGTGATTCCTGTAAAGAAAATGAATGAAAATACAGAAATGCTACACTTAGCAGATTCTGATAAATAACTATATAATCAGTAAGGTCGGGAATTTTTCCCGGCTTTATCTATATGTAAAGAAGAATGGTGAGAGAAAATGAAGGTTGGAATTTATTGCAGAGTCAGCACAGATAAAAGTTCTCAGGAAACATCACTGGAAAGGCAGGAGCAGGAGTTAACAAGACTGGCTGCCATAAAGGGGTTCGAGGTTGTCATAATCGAAAAAGAACAAGCCAGTGGATATGACTTAGAACGAGAAGGCATTCTAATCTTGCTGGAAAAAATGAAAAATAGAGAAATCGAGGGGCTCTTGATTCAGGATGAAACAAGACTTGGCAGAGGAAATGCCAAGATTGCTCTATTACATTGCATCTATAAAGAAGGGGTAAAATTATATACGGTTACTCATAATGGTGAGCTTGAGGTTTCTGAAACAGATGCCATGCTTTTGCAAATCATCAGTATAGTAGAGGAATATCAGCGGAAATTACAAAACAGTAAAATTAGAAGAGGGATGAAACGAGCAATTGAAAATGGATATAAACCACAAAGAAATTTGGCAAATCAACATCTTGGAGGCGGAAGAGAAAGGTCAGAGGTACCATTACAGGAGGTCATTGAGCTGCGTATTAAAGGATTAACATTTGCTGAAATTACGGAGAATTTAAACAGAAAAGGCTATGATCTCTCAAAGGCTACCATTCACCGGAGATATTCAGAATATATGAAAAAGAATCCTAATTAATAGTTCATTCTTGAAAATTACGCAATTTTTCTATACGATGACAATATCTACTTATATTTTAAATAGAAGGAGCAATACTATGCTGCCAATGCATAAAATTAAAAGAATTAATGAATTATCTAAGAAATCAAAAACAGTAGGCCTTACAAAAGAAGAAGCCACTGAACAATCTCTCCTAAGGAAAGAGTATTTGGAAACCTTCCGTACCTCAATGCGAAATACGGTTGAAGGTCTGACAATCATCGATCCCGAAGGTAAGGATGTTACACCTGAAAAAATAAAAAAACTACGTAATAAAAAATTACATTAAGGGTATAGCATAATAGGTTAGACTCCAAAAAATATCTTAAGGAGTGACGATTTTGTAGCATTTACCAACAAAGTCTTGTCAACCTGTTTATACTTCATTAATATAAATTAGAAGGTTAATCTGAAAGGATGTAGGCAATGTTCACAGAAAAAGATAATTTATCTATCACAGCTATTCGTACACTTTCAATCGATGCAATTGAAAAAGCTAACTCAGGTCATCCTGGTATGCCTATGGGAGCAGCTCCTATGGCATATACACTTTGGACCAAATTTATGAACCATAATCCAAAAAATCCGGATTGGTTTAACCGTGATCGTTTTGTATTATCAGCAGGACATGGTTCCATGCTTTTATACAGCTTGTTGCACTTATCAGGTTATGGCCTTGAGATGGAAGAGATTAAGAACTTCAGACAATGGGGCAGTAAAACACCTGGACATCCTGAATATGGTCATACAAAAGGCGTAGAAGCTACAACCGGACCACTTGGCCAAGGTATTGCGATGGCAGTAGGTATGGCAATGGCGGAACGTCATTTGGCGGCAGTTTACAATAAAGACAACTTTGATGTTGTAGATCATTTTACATACAGCATTTGCGGAGATGGAGATTTAATGGAAGGGGTATCAGCTGAAGCTGCTTCTCTTGCTGCCCATTTAAAATTGGGACGTTTAGTAGTCCTATATGATTCCAATGATATCTCTCTTGACGGCGAATTAAACATGAGCTTCTCTGAAAGTGTTGCTGAGCGTTTTAAAGCTTACGGATGGCAATACATTCGCGTAGAAGACGGTAATGATTTGAATGAAATTGCTAAAGCGCTTGAAGAGGCTAAAACAGATCTTGACCGTCCAACTATGATTGAAGTAAAAACAGTTATCGGATACGGTGCTCCAAATAAATCCGGTAAATCAGCTGTACATGGTGCTCCGCTTGGCGAAGACGAAATGAAATTGACTAAAGAATATTACAAATGGACATTCGAAGAAGATTTTTATGTACCACAGGAAGTTTATGACACATTCGAAGAAACTGTTGTAAAAGCTGGTGCTAAAAAAGAAGAAGAATGGAACCAATTATTTGAAAGCTATAAAAACGAATACCCTGAACTTGCTGCTCAACTAGAAACAGCAATCAAAGGCGAATTACCTGAAGGCTGGGATAAGGATATTCCTGTTTATGAAGCAGGAAAAGCCGTTGCTACACGTAATTCAGGTGGGGAAGTATTAAATGCAATCGCAAAAAATCTTCCATCTTTATTTGGTGGATCCGCTGACTTAGCTGGATCAAACAAAACGATGCTGAAGGGCGAAAAAGATTTCTTGCCAGGCTCCTATGATGGCCGTAACATTTGGTTTGGAGTACGTGAATTTGGTATGGGTGCTGCATTAAACGGTATGGCACTTCACGGTGGTGTGCATGTGTATGGAGGAACATTCTTTGTATTCTCTGATTACCTGCGTCCAGCTATTCGTTTAGCAGCGTTAATGAATCTTCCTGTCACATATGTATTTACGCATGACAGTATTGCTGTTGGAGAAGACGGTCCAACTCATGAACCAATTGAGCACTTGGCTGCATTGCGTGCTATGCCTAATGTTTCACTTATCCGTCCGGCTGACAGCAATGAAGTGGCAGCTGCATGGAAAGCGGCATTAACAAGCAAGTCTGCACCAACTGCATTAGTATTATCCCGCCAAAACTTAACTACGTTGCCGCTATCAGCTGAATTAGCTGAAGAAGGCGTTGCTAAAGGTGGATATGTGGTTTCACCTTCCAATAAGGATACTGCCGATGCTATATTGTTAGCATCTGGATCTGAAGTAGGATTGGCTGTTCAAGCACAGGCTATTTTAGCGAATGACGGCATTGATGTATCGGTTGTAAGCATGCCATCATTTGATCGCTTTGAAGCTCAATCTGCTGAATATAAAGAATCTGTTATCCCTTCAACTGTTAAGAAACGCTTAGCAATTGAATTAGGTACATCTTTTGGATGGGACCGTTATACAGGTGATGAAGGACAAATATTAGCAATGGATCGCTTTGGAGCTTCCGGCCCTGGTGAATTGTTAATGGAAAAATTCGGATTCACTCCATCTAATGTGGTTTCTTTAGTAAAAGAAATGCTACAAAAATAAAATATATTTATTAAAAATCACCAGGGGGTTTTTCTCTGGTGATTTTTTTTATGAATATATTTACAAACAATTCCAAATGATGTATGTTTGATATGTACCTAATATTTCTAGGTAGGTGAAGAAATGTTTAATCGTGAACTTGTAAAAGGAAGTACATCACTTCTTGTTCTGCAGCTTTTGCAAGAAAGAGATATGTATGGGTATGAATTAGTGAAAGAAATGGATCACCGCAGTGACCATGGATTTCAGATGAAGGAAGGTACGCTGTATCCTGCTTTGCATAAGCTTGAAAAACAGGAATATATAGAGTGCTACTGGGTTGAACAAGAGAAGGGACCCGCTCGTAAGTATTACCGTATTACCTTGGCTGGCAAAGAGATGCTAGAGATTAAAACAAACGAATGGAATCGATATGTCCAGGTCATGAACAAGGTAATGGGGAGAACAGAAACATGAGACGGGCTGAAGAAGATTATTTAAGTCAGCTTGATCGATTACTGGGTGCCCATCCTGATAAAACGGCTATTATGGAAGAATATAAGTTGCATATTTCTGAAATGGCCTGCGACATCATTTATGAGGATGAGTCACCCGATTTAATCTATAAAGAACTATCAATGCGGCTAGGTACACCAGAAGAAGTTGCTTTATCCTGGAAACAGGAACTAACCCTTACACCAAGAAAAACAAGGTGGATCTTTGCAGGAATTAACTTGTCCTTATTTATAAGCGGAATCTTGTTAACATTTATCAACCATACATATGATTGGAATTGGGCCAAGGAAATATGGTCGTTGCTAACATCGATTCCTGTACTTTTAATGGCCATCTATATTGGTTTTTGGATCTTGCTTGGTTATGAAATTGGCAAGGAATTTGGACATCAGGGCAGAAAGCTTATTAAAAAAACGTTTTTGATTACGGTGATACCTAACATTACCTTAATGTATTTGGTTATCTTTAACCTCGTACCAGATCAATGGTTTGACCCCTTACTGGATAAGCCATTTATTATTGCCTGTGTATTTTGTACGTTTATCTTATATCCAGTCAGTATTGCTGGGTATCTATGGGGGAAGAAAGCCTCGCTTTGACTATTTGCCTATATACATAGAATAACTATGTATATTTATCACTATATACCTAGAAAAACTAGGTAGAGGGGGGATTCTTAATATGGATATTCAGTTTAAAAAAGAAGATAAAGTATTTTTATTGTTATGTATAGTCCTAGGCTTTTTGGCTGAGTTATCTTTTTTACATGGAGAAGTAGGGATTTCCTATCCGTTGTTCTTATTTGCTTTTTATGGTCTGTTTTTTTGGAGATTTCGGAAAACCAAATTTACTCATATGCGAATTGGAAGCCTTTTGATGGTTTGTATTTGGATTCTTGGTTTATCTTATTTCTATCAATCTAACGTCCTTTTTTATCTAACGAATGGGTTGGTTATACCTATCCTTGTAGCAGCTCAGCTAACACTTATGACAAATCAACAAAAAATTGATTGGAGCAGAGTCAATTTTATTAAACAATTGAAAACGAAGCTGGTAAACAGTATTAAATACAATGAGCAATTCATCTCCTACATCCTAAAAAAAATTCGAAAAGAGGGAGCAGAAGAAACGGGGGGCATGGCTAAAAGTATCGCTTTGGGAATTGTAATTGCCTGTCCGGTGCTCGTCATTATCATTCTATTGCTCGTATCGGCAGACAGTCATTTTCAAGCGATATTTATGCACATCCCTGACTGGTTATTTTCTGTACACATAGGTGAATTCTTTGGTAGATTGATAATTATTATCCTATTCTCTCTATTGTTTTTTGGTTTTTTAAATGTATTACATTTAAAACAACCGCAAACACTGTCCTCAAGCATGAAAGAGGCTGGAAATCTCCAGTTCGATTCAACCATTGTTACAACGATTCTGGTCCTAATCAATGGAGTCTATTTATTATTTACAGTTGTCCAGTTTAAATATTTCTTTAGCAGTCCGCTTCTCAATGATATGACTTATGCTTCAAGCGCGAGAACAGGATTTGCCCAGTTAATGTTGGTTACCCTCATAAATTGGTCCATACTACTTGGAACCTTAAAGTATGTATCTGTTCAAATGAACGCTGCTAAAAGGCTTATACAGGTCCTTCTCAATCTTTTAATCGTATTTAGCGGAGTTATGCTAACCTCGGCTTTTATGCGCCTCTATATGTATGAAGAGGCCTATGGATATACGATTCTAAGAATACTAGCACACACGGTAATGCTTTATCTGGTTGTCATTTTCACCTATACATTAGTGAAAATCTGGCTTGAACGAATTGCATTAAGACATTTTTATTTTTTAACCGGTTTATTGTTTTACACTGGATTGCACATCGTTCAACTGGATCAACTAATCGTTGATAAAAATATAAGTAGATACAAAGAAACAGGCAAAATTGATCTATATTATTTAAACGAACTATCCTATACAGGATTATCTGGACTGATTGATTTATATGAATCAGACCCTGATTCAGGTGAATTGAAACAACTATTATCAGTCCAATATGAGCAAATGAGGAACACTGATTATACTTGGCAGTCCTATAATATTTCCAGAGTTGAAGTTTATGAAAGGTTAGAAAATCTTAACCTCACGGAACATGAACAAGGCAGTTAGGAGTATATGGTTTAATAATCCTAACGAAAAATTCGCCAAAAAATAAATGTGTAATCAACGAAGTATTTAAGTAGAAGTGTTCAGAATTCAATCTAATTGGATAAATAAGAAAGACAACGCCAGGAATCCTTCCCAGTGTTGTCTTTCTTTGTTCTGAATATGTAGTCAGTCAAATTACAGAATTATACATATGATTGATAGTGAAAAGAGTAAATCATATGTATAATGGGTATAAGAGATTAATTTGAAAAGTCAAAAAATTAATCCGCTCGACAAAATTAGAACAACTCTGCACGTTCATTTTACATAATATGCAACAATAGTTTTTTATACTATATGTAAAGAGAATTGGAGGTAAGAGTATGCGCACTTATATTATTTATTTAATAGAGAATGAATTTGCACGTCATTACTATGGACGAGAATATATGTTTTTTAATTTATTCCAGGATTACGAACAATCTGAAGGAGATAAGAAAAAAATACTTCGCAGGCAAATTAACTTTGTTACTAAAAAGATTCATGCACAGCTTTTTACCTCTTTTATGGAAAATCAATTATTGGAAAATAAAGATTGTTATATGGAAAATGGGGTATATTATATCAGAAAGCGAAATGTCGGCCAAAGCGAAGCAAGCTTAGGATATCGCAATCATTCATTGATTCTGCATGCTACTGGAACATATGAATGTGAGACCATATTTTTTGAGTGGCTCAGGCAGTGGAATCCATATTTTTTAGCCTTGGATACAACCAAAGATCGTTGCGCTTGGCTCAGGCCTATTAAACAGAGATTATATGTGTGAAGCAGAATAAAACAGATTCCACTATAAAATCGTTATAAATGCCGTGGAATTTATTCTATTATGTCTGTTTGTATCAAAATCTGATAGAAATATCACAATAGTTATGGTATTATTACTTTGGTTTAGTACAATGTCTTTGTGACAGCACGGAGGAGGTAGTTTAGGTATGCTATATTATATTCTTACGGCAGTGATTGCTTTGCTTGCTGGTGTGGCTTTAGGATTCTTTATCGCCCGTAAATACATGATGGACTATTTAAAGAAAAACCCACCAATCAATGAACAAATGATTAAAATGATGATGACACAAATGGGTATGAAGCCATCCCAAAAGAAAGTAAATCAAATGATGAATGCGATGAACAAACAACAAGGGAAATAAGCCTTGTCTGGATTCTAAGGTGTCGTCACCATACTGTATAGATTAATTTTTGTAATTTGGTTTATCTTTTTTTAGATACATAAGTCAAATTGGTTAATCTTCAATTAGACCGTCTTTTTCTGAAAAATGTTCAGAAGGAGATGGTCTTTTTATGTTGTTAAAGACGGCATATAAGTATAGCGGAAGAAGGATTATAAAATCTTTTATAGAATAATAATCAATGGTGTTGTTTAAATGATGTGTTCTTTAGGGGCTGGACTAAACGATGATTGGTTATATGAAGATCGACTATGGGATAACCACCCATCTAATAACTATTTCATCTGGTTTCACGTATTTGAAGGCGAAATTAACCATTGAGGACAAATAAGAATGATTAGTATGCAGGTTATCTTCAGTGAAGGTCTTGGCCTATTAGGTTTTTGGATATTGTTTAGTGGGGGATTTAATAATGTTAATTAGAGAGATACAACCCTTGGATGCCGAAAAATTTATATGTTTAATTAAGCAAGTTGAATCAGAAGCTAAGTTTATGCTTATGGAAGCAGGAGAAAGAAAAACCACTCCTGAACAGCAACGTAAACAATTAGAAAGTATTAAGAAGCAAAGTAATTCAACAATATTTGTTGCAGAAAAAGAAGATGGAGAACTTGTTGGCTATTTGATAGCCATTGGCGGTAGCGTAAAGAGAACAAAGCACTCTGCATATCTAGTGGTTGGTATTTTAGAAAAATACAGAGCTCACGGTATAGGAACAAGTTTATTTCAAAGATTAGAAGAGTGGGCAAGAAACTTTAATATATCAAGATTGGAATTAACAGTTGTTACTCAAAATGAAGCAGGTATTTCTTTATACAAGAAAAGTGGATTTGTGATAGAAGGTATAAAAAGAAAATCATTGCTAATCGATGATGAATTTTATAACGAGTATTTTATGTCTAAAATATTTTAATCTCACGTACTAAGCTAACAGGGCATTGATCTACAACGTTAAGAGATAAAAAAGTTACCAAATACGATTTTGGGGACTGTAATGCACTATAATTAAAGTTACCAAACGTCGCTTTGGGAACGATATTACGTATTTATAAAAAGGGTGCGATACCCCCCTTTTAGATTACTTCCAGTAACCATTATCTTATGCTAGAATAACAAAACCTACTGCATTTACCGCGGCGAATAAAGAAAGGTTGATGCAAAATGAACAAATGGTTACAACAATTTAAAGAAACATTACTCAATGAATTCGGAGAGAGTATCCAATTCATTGGCTTACAAGGCAGTCGCGCTCGCAATGAAGCAACTGAAAACAGCGATATTGATGTAGTTGTTATTTTCGATACACTAACTATTGATAAATTAAAAAGATACGAAGTAGTCGTCCAAACGATGCCTGACCGTCATTTACTTTGTGGCTTTGTAGGGGGGATGGATGACCTCAATATTTGGGATAAAGCAGATTTATTTACGTTTATCTATGATACAAAAACCATCTATGGGCAGCTAGCTATTTCGAAAACAGCCATTACAACAGCTCATGTGAAAAAGTTTGTCCGTTCAACAGCTGGAAACATTTATCACATGACCCTACACAATTATTTACATGGAAAGTCTACTGAAATGATTCATGGTTTATTTAAAAACGCTCGCTTTGCGATTCAAGGAAATGTTTTTTTACAACAAACTGAATTCATCTCCCAACTAAATGAATTATCAACAGTTACAAAGGGTTACGACACTGATGTTATAACTCGTCTCATTTCATTAAAAAATAATGCACAAGTCGATTTGGACAAGGATACAGAACTATTATTAGCTTGGTCAAAAGAAATATTGCAAGCTGTAAAAGACGAAACATTGAGTTAATCTCTAGGAAAATATTGAATTAACAACGGCGTTAAATTAGTTTTAATCAATCTTTTTCTATATTATAAAATTAAGGTTAGCGGCATAAATTTGATTAAACATTATTTTAAATCAACAGCAGTTCAGTTAATTTGGAGCTTAGCAGTCTAACTTACTTATACAATTTCATTCAAAATAATGTTCCCAAATCAAAGTTTGGGGGTATAAGAAAAAGCGCTAAGTATTGTTATTTCAACGTTTAGCGCTTTTCATATGTCACATTATTTATACGGTGTTTTATGCACGTTTCCACAAAGCTAGTACCAGCAACAGGTTCAGCGTGTTTTGATGCTGGCTGTGTTCATCATGATGTTGAATAAAATTGTGCATATTTTTAAAGTTCCTTAACGTACAACATTTCCGAAATGTGGGTTGTACCCCTATACAAATAAAAAGTTTGATTATATATAATCAAACTCAAAACCTTTAAATATAAGGTATAGTTTTATTTTATTATACTATTCACCCTATATTAAGCCAGTTGAATACCGTTTTTTTGTAATAAGTTCAAGACATTACAATTACATCTAATAAAGAGAGGCTGGGACATACGTATTTCAGTCAATGATAAATCCGAACTACTAGGTGATATTTATATTTCGCCTAATAGTTCGGATTTTTATTTGTTTTCAATAGATTAGTTACTTCTATATACCATTATTAAACTTAGTGGAATGGAGCGGAAGCCACCGACTCCTGCGGGAAATAGAGGAAAGGCTGAGACCTGAGCAAGGCACAGCCGAGGAGGCTAAAGCCTTCCTCCCATGGAAAGCGAGTGGAGTAAGCGCGCAATGGAACGAACTTTTTTAACTCTTTAATAAGTAACAAAGTCGAAAATAGATATCGTTTGTCTCTTCAGGAACGTTTATAAGTTATGTCCCATCCTCAAACATAGATAGAGATTAATAAGATATTTAAAAATCTAAAGAGATTAATTTTTTCGATCTTGATCATCCTTCAATCGGCCTGCTTTTTTTACGGCTTCTTTTAAGAGGATTTCTATTTGAGCATTTACGCTGCGAAGTTCATCATCTGCCCATTTTTCAATTGCGTCATAAAGTTTAGGATCTATTCTTAGCGGATATGCTTTTCTTTTGGCCATCTTAAAAACCTAGTGAATGCTTCCTGTATTAATAATTGGCTGCGAACCCTTTTCTGAAACAATTGCAACCATTAAGTTATTGACCATTTGTGCTTTCTTGTCTTCATCAAGTTCAACAATATCTTCATCCGCCAATTGGTCAATCGCACTTTTTACCATTCCTATGGCACCATCAACAATTACCTTACGGGCAGCCAGCACAGCCTGGGCCTGTTGTCTTTGTAACATAGCGGAAGCAATCTCAGAAGAATAGGCTAGATGCATGATTCGTGCTTCAAGCACATCCACACCAGCTACTTCTAAACGTTTTTGTAAATCCTCTGCTAAAAAAACAGCAATTTCATCACTATTTCTCCTTAATGATAGATCGGTTTCTTTGTCAAAGTGGTCATAGGCGTATTGGCTTGCGATATGACGAATTCCCGTTTCACTTTGAATTTGGACAAATTCTTTATAATCCTTCACATCAAAAGTTGCCTTCGCACTATCATTGACGCGGTATACCACCACGGCAGCAATTTCAATCGGATTACCTTCTAAATCATTTACCTTTAGAGTATCGCTATTGAAGTTTATGACACGCAGTGAAACGCTGGATTTGATAGTAAAAGGTATTGCCAACCATAGACCTTGATCCCGTATAACTCCTACATATGTTCCGAAAAATGTTAATACTTTTGCTTCGTTTGGTTGGACAATGGTGATGCCAGATAATAATACGGCAACAGCTATTAATAATACGATTGGAAGTACAGTTGATCCATTTACCAATAGATAAGCACTAATGCCGATAATGACCAACCCTGCAAGGACACCTAAATAACCATTCATTTTAACTGCATTTTTTTCACCCATCTTAACGCCTCCTATATATCAAAGTGATATCACAATTATATCACTTATTTAGTTAGACAGTTAGCATTTTTGTAAAAAATATACAAAACATTCTGTTTAACTGTGTAGAGCAACTGATAAAGCACACCTATATAATTATTTAGAAAGTTTGAAATAATCTTTCTTTGGTTTATTTGATTTGCTAAAATAAGGAGGCCTTATAAAAGAGAAAAGGAGGGCGTTTGTGAAAATCTTTGTAAAATTAAAATGGTTTTTTAAGAAAGAAAAAAAAGCGTACATAATTGGGATCATTATGTTATTATTCGTTGCTATTTTGCAACTGATTCCACCTAGAATTATAGGGATTGTAGTTGATCAAATTAACAATGATTCCCTGACAGGTACAGGTCTTTCGAAATGGATGACTATTTTAATTGCTTCGGGTGTTGGGATGTACATATTGAGATATTTTTGGCGAATCCAAATTTTTGGTTCAGCCGTGAAGTTAGCAAGAGAACTTCGTTATCGATTATTTGATCATTTTACGAATATGTCGTCATCCTTTTACCAGCGTAAGCGCACCGGGGATTTGATGGCACATGCGACCAATGACTTAAATGCAATCCAGCAAACCGCAGGCAGCGGTGTCCTATCCTTGGTTGATTCGCTAACAACCGGCGGGTTTGTTGTCCTGGCTATGGCCTTTATTGATTGGCGTTTAACCTTGTTTGCATTGCTTCCTATGCCGGTTATTGCCGTCTCAACAAGCTATTATGGGAAGCTATTACATAAAAGATTTAGGTCTGCTCAAGCCGCCTTTTCTGAATTGAATGATAAGACCCAGGAAAGCATAAATGGGATTAAAGTGATCAAGACCTTTGGCCAGGAAAGAGAGGATATTGAATCCTTCCGTTCTTCCTCTAATGATGTAGTAGATAAAAACATATCTGTGGCCCGTATAGATGCCTTGTTTGATCCAACGATCAGTGTAATGGCGGGGCTTTCTTATTTTATTTCAATCGCTGTTGGCGCAAAATATGTGATGGAGGGCAGTTTGACGATTGGTGAACTTGTTTCCTTTTCAACCTATCTGGGATTATTGATTTGGCCGATGCTTGCTTTTGGGTTCTTATTTAATATCGTGCAACGTGGGAACGCCTCTTATGATAGGATTGCTGAACTCCTAGCTGAGAAAACTGATGTTTTAGATAAAGTTGGTGCTCTTAACGAACGAGCCAGTGGTGATATAGAATTTGAGATTTCATCCTTTACTTATCCTGATGAAAAGAATCCTGTACTGGAGGATCTCTCATTTACAATAAAAAAAGGTGAAACTCTTGGAATAGTTGGGAAAACGGGTGCAGGTAAAACGACCTTATTAAAATTGTTGATTAGGGAATTTGAGACAACAGAAGGGTGTATAAGGATTGGAGGACATGAAAACCAAAGTTATACGTTGAGATCCTTACGAGAAGCAATTGGATATGTACCGCAGGATCCTTTTTTATTTTCAGCAACGGTAGGTGAGAATATCGCTTTTGCTAGACCGAATGCTACACAAGAAGAAATTGAAGAGGCAGCAATACTTTCATATATTCACTCTGATATTGAAGCCTTTACGGAAGGATATCATACGGTTGTAGGTGAGCGTGGAGTCTCACTTTCTGGCGGTCAAAAGCAAAGAATCAGTATAGCAAGGGCATTGATGCTTGATCCTGAAATCTTAATTTTGGATGACTCACTATCGGCAGTCGATGCCAAAACAGAGGCAACGATCCTCCAGAATTTAAAGGAAAACAGAGTACACAAAACAACGATTATCACATCCCATCGGTTGAGTGCTATCCAGCATGCCAATCTAATCATTGTTCTCAAGGAGGGTAAAATCATTCAAAGAGGTACGCATAGGGAGTTAATGGACTTGGAAGGCTGGTATAAAGAGATGTACCAACAGCAACAATTAGAAGAATTAGTGGAACAGGGGGGATAAGGGATGGATGAACTTAAATCAATAACAGGAAAAGAACAGCGAGCCATTCTCTTCCGACTCTTATCCTATGCCAAACCATATAAAAAGAGATTAATAGGAGCATTTTTCTTATTATTTCTTGCGACAGTGGCTGACATCACAGGTCCTATTTTAGTGAAGATATTCATTGATGATTATTTAACACCTATGAATATGGAGTATAAGCCAATAGCTATATTGGCAATCGGGTATTTGATACTCCTGTTTGCCAAAATGTTTATCACTTATTTTCAAGAATTCTCGTTCCAGCTTGTCGCTTTAAAAATTATTCAGCAGCTTAGGGTTGATGTATTCAGTAAAGTACAGAGCCTTGGATTGAGATATTTTGATAAAACACCTGCAGGAGCGATTGTATCCAGGGTTACTAATGATACAGAAGCAATTAAGGATATGTTTGTGACTGTGATTGCAGCTTTTATATCGAGTGGATTTTTCGTGATAGGGACGGTTGTTGCGATGTTTATTTTAAATGTCAGGCTTGCTGTGTTTTGTTTATTCATCCTGCCCATTTTATATTTGCTTATGAGATTTTATCGTAAATTCAGCAGTGTTTTTTATCAAGAACTCAGGGAAAGACTAAGTCAGTTGAATGCCAATTTAAATGAATCTCTCCAAGGGATGTCTATTATTCAGGTGTTTCGACAGCAGAAACGCTTAAAGGATGAGTTTGAGAAGATTAATCAAAAACATTATGAAGCAGGAATGAGGAGTATTAAGATAGATGGGTTATTGCTAAGGCCAGCCATAGATCTAGTTTATATATTTGCAATCGTTCTTGTGCTCAGTTACTTTGGGATCAATTCGATGAATTCAGTAGTTGAAATAGGTGTTCTGTATGCGTTTGTAAACTATATTGATCGTTTTTTTGAACCAGTTAACCAAGTGATGCAAAGATTATCCTTATATCAGCAGGCAATTGTGGCTGGATCAAGAGTATTTGCTGTTTTGGATGAAGAAGAGTTAGCCCCCGGGGCAGATAGCATTCAAACGTATAAAATCGAGCAGGGTGTCGTTGAATTTAAAAATGTTAGTTTTTCTTATGATGGAAAGAGAGATGTACTAAAAAACATCTCCTTTAAAGTCAATGAGGGTGAAACAGTTGCGCTTGTAGGACATACGGGTAGCGGAAAAAGTTCCATTATAAATTTGATTATGCGTTTCTATGAATTTAATAGAGGAGATATTTTAATTGATGGGAAATCCATAAAAGGTTATTCAAATGAAGAACTGCGGGTGAAGATGGGACTTGTATTACAGGATGCTTTCTTATTCTATGGGTCTGTTAAAGATAATATTAGTTTGCATGATCAAACAATAACGGACAATGAAATAGAAGAAGCAGCAAAATTTGTTCAGGCGGAATCCTTCATTGAAAAGTTACCGGATCAATACAATCATTTAGTAGTGGAACGGGGAGCAACATTTTCGAGCGGTCAAAGGCAGTTGATTGGCTTCGCACGAACAATCGTAAGGGATCCTAAAATTCTTATTCTCGATGAAGCGACAGCCAATATTGACTCAGAAACAGAAGAGGCTATTCAAAAAAGCCTGGCAAAAATGAGAAAGGGCAGAACGACCATTGCAATTGCCCACCGTCTTTCTACGATCCAGGATGCTAACCTTATACTTGTATTACATCAAGGCCAAATTGTTGAACAGGGAACACATCAGGAACTGCTGGTTAAGCAAGGGCTTTATTATAAAATGTATTTACTCCAAAATGGTATCCGCTCAAGTTTCAACAAAGATGTAAGCTAAAATAAGGATATCTAACTAAATAAATCGCATCCGATTCATCGGGTGCGATTTATTGAATTTACCGATATATACTTTTAGTCGATCCCTGAACCTGTTTTAAAAGTGTGTTAGTGTATAAAGAGTGGTTTCATGGCTCTACCCTTAACTGTTTGGGTTTACCTTATCTTTTCGCTTAACACGATATTTTTGATCTATTATATGTTTTTTCAGGTTGATAGTTGTTTAACAGATTATCGAGTTCCTGGCTATATTGAATGGTTGTTTGAGATGATAATCCGTTCTGAGAGACGACAGCAACTAGTTCTGCACGCTTGATTTCTATTTTATCTAACAACTCTTGATTATCCATGGTTGCAGATCCTTCCTCGTTTAGTTGATAATGTTTAATTTTACAATATTTTTACATAAAAGAATTAGAATAAAACTATTATACATAAATTTTACTAAAAATGT
The DNA here is from genome assembly GCF_058267515.1 of Pradoshia sp. Z6_59. NCBI lineage: Bacteria > Bacillati > Bacillota > Bacilli > Caryophanales > Bacillaceae > Pradoshia > Pradoshia sp. Z6_59. The sequence goes on along the minus strand of NZ_JBZCPP010000014.1, from coordinate 14,908 downwards.
AAAATATATTTAAAAATAAAAACTATACTCTTTATCATCTGCTCAGACAGTTACTTTATATGGAGTAATTTGGTACAATGTAAGATGGAATGAATTAGAAACAGTGGGGGTAATTTCATTTGGGTGATATAAATATTTTTTTGGCATTTGGAGCAGGTTTCCTCAGCTTTATTTCTCCATGCTGTCTTCCGCTTTATCCGGCCTTTCTTTCTTATATAACAGGAATGTCGGTTGGAGAATTAAAAAATGATAACGCGATGATGCATAAAAGGAGCCTATTACATACTTTCTTTTTCTTAATTGGGTTTTCCATTATTTTTATAGCTCTTGGATTCAGTGCATCTTATATTGGAACCTTTTTTGAAAACTATGGAGACATTATCCGGCAATTAGGCGCTATTCTTATAGTCTTTTTTGGATTAATTATAATTGGGTTCTTTCAACCCAAGTTTCTTATGAAAGAACACCGTTTTGAATTTAAAAATCGTCCGGGTGGTTATATAGGATCAATTTTAATTGGTATTGCTTTTGCAGCAGGCTGGACTCCATGTACTGGACCTATTTTAATGGTTGTCATAGGGATGACCGGGACCAACCCGGAATCTGGTATGTTCTACATGTTAGCATATATTTTAGGATTTGCTATTCCGTTTTTTATTATGTCTTTTTTTATTGGAAAATTAAGCTGGATCAAGCGTAACTCGGATAAAGTTATGAAGGCAGGCGGAATGTTAATGATTCTAATGGGAATCGTCTTGTTTTTTGATTGGATGACCAAAATAAGCTCCTATTTTATTGCTTTATTCGGAGGGTGGAGTGGTTTTTAAATAGTTTTAATCATATTCAACACAGAATTTATACTTTTATTTTGTAACAGGGGGAACTAAAGATGGCTAATATTCTAATAGTGGATGATGCAAAGTTTATGCGGTTGACGTTGGCAGCTATCCTTAAAAAAGGAAATCATCACATTGTTGGAGAAGCAGAATCAGGTATAGAGGCAATTGATCTATATGAAAAGCATAAGCCTGATTTGGTTACTATGGATGTAACGATGCCATTAATGAGTGGATTAGAGGCAACCAAAGTAATTAAGAGTAAATATCCGGATGCCAAAATCATTATGTGTTCGGCAATGGGCCAGCAAAAGATTGTCAGAGAATCTATAGAAGCGGGTGCAAAAGACTTTATCATAAAACCCTTTGAAGAGATAAGGGTAATAGATGCGATCAATCGTGTCTTGGATTAACATAAATCGTAATAAACAGTTGAAATTTATGTATGCTAAAAGGAATGATGATATATGATGTTTGCAGTATCTACTATACTTGCAGTAATAATGGGACTTTTAGTTTTTGCAGTTAGGATGAAGGCATCCCAAAAACCGGCCTCAATCAAAAAGATTATATTGCCACCGTTTTTTATGAGTACTGGTGCACTTATGTATATTTTCCCGTATTTTCGGTTAACAGGAATGGAAATACTCGAGGCAATTATACTGGGCATGTTTTTTTCCATATTTTTAATAAAGACATCCAAATTTGAAATTAAAGATAATCAAATATATATGAAACGGTCTAAAGCATTTGGAATTGTTCTTATAGGACTTATTTTAATCAGAACCATTCTGAAGGTATTCTTAAGTTCATCGATTGATTTGGGTGAAACAGGAGGAATGTTCTGGCTGTTGGCTTTTTCAATGATTGTGCCATGGAGAATAGCGATGTACTTCCAATATAAAAAGTTTGAAAACATACTAAATGATACACAGGCAGGTAATAATACGGTTACTTCTGTATAAATGATTAAAAATCGACTGAATGGTCGGTTTTTTTTGTCTGTTTTATTAAGAAATTGCAGTTTATTTATGAAAAATAACCTTATAGCAGGAGAACGTAAATTAAAGAGTTACGAAACAAAGTAAAATGTAGAGACGTAGAGCAACTTTAAATTCTTATTACACAATAAAGTATTGAGTTCTTCGATGAATCTAAGAACACTTTAAAAAACGAATAATTTGTGGAATTTTAGGGTTAAAATGCACATAACTAAGAAAAATGGGTAAATACATAATATAAAAATGATGAGGAGAATTAGTACATGGTTACAAAGACAGAATTAACATTAGCTGAACGCTATGAAACTGCATTTAACCGTATTCATAAAGTGTTAAAAGATATTGTCAAACAAGCAAATACAGATAAATTTTCAGAACTGGTGAGTAAGGGGAAGCCACATTCTGCTTCGTTATTATGAAAAAGACTTGTGCCAATATGCAAAACTGAGAAATGCATTGGTGCATGAAAAGATAGACAGTGATTTTTATATTGCTGAGCCTCATAAGGACATTGTTGAAGATATTGAGAGGATAGCTGATGAATTTGAACAACCAAAAACAGGCTTATCCATATCATCAAAAGAGGTCTTTTATTTTTACGAAGAAGACAAATTGAAGGATATATTGGCCTGTATTAAGAAAAAATCTCATACAAGATTCCCCATATATAGTGATAAAGAAGAATTCAGATGGCTGCTAACCACCAAAGAAATAATCATATGGCTTGCAAGTCAATTCGATAATCCCAAAATAAACTTAGATCAGGTTAAAATCAAGGACTTATATAACCCGAAGCATGTTAATCGTGTTGAATTTGTTTCAAAAAATACAACTGTATTTGAAATTGAGGATATTTTTGAGGAAGATCATAAAAATAAAAATAGACTAGAGGCTGTTTTAATAACACCTAGGGGGAAAAGGACTGAAAAAAGCACCCAGTTGATCTGACCCAAGAAAGTTAGACATATGTATTTAGGCTACTTCAAGGACCTGAGTTCGGTATTCCACCGGGCTTAGGTCTTTTAATTTTGATTTCATTCGTTTGTTATTATAATAGTAAACATATTCTGCCAGCTCTTTCTCAAAATGCTCCATACTGTCGAATTCTTGTAGATAAAGCAGCTCGGATTTTAATAAGCCAAAGAAATTTTCTATGACTGCATTATCTAAACAGTTGCCCTTACGGGACATACTCTGTGTGATCTTATGTTGCTTTAATGTTCGTTGATATTGTTTCATTTGATAGTGCCACCCTTGGTCCGAATGAAGAATGACTTCATCACCAGGTTGAAGACGAGCTATTGCTTGTTTTAACATATCGTCAACTAATTTATACACCGGTCGGCTCATCACCGAATAGGCAATAATTTCACCGTTACACAAATCTAGTACTGGCGATAAATAACGTTTCTCACCAAACAGATGAAATTCTGTCACGTCTGTTACCCATTTCTCATTCATGTTTTCTGCTTTAAAATCCCGTTGTAAAATGTTTGGTGCAATTTTCCCGACGTTCCCCTTATAAGATCGGTATTTTTTCATTCGAACTTCGCATTTAATGCCCATTGCATTCATCAATCTATTAATTGTTTTTGGATCATGATGGAAACCATATTTCTTTAATTCTTTAGTAATTCGACGATACCCATAACGCCCTTTATGTTCGTGATAAATGGAATGAATGGCGGCTTTCACGCTGGCGTATTTATCAGCACGACTCAAACACTTTTCCCAATAATAATAAGTGCTGCGTGGAATATCAGCGACTTTGATTAATTCCACCACTTCATAGATTTCCTTTAGTTCATAAATTACTTGCACTTTGATTTGGTTGGTAATTTTTCTTGCATTTGAACTAAAGTGTTTAACTTTTTTAAATATGCATTCTCCATTTCCAGTTGCTTTATACGTGCTTCAAGTTCTTCTACAGATCCTTCAGCCGGTACAGGCTTCATTGTTTTTTTCGTGTTCTTTTTCATGGATGATTGCCCCTTTTTCTTAGAAACAAGGGCTTCATAACCGCCAATTTCAAACTTCTTCTTCCAATTTCGAATCATGCCTGGAGATGAAATGTTAAATATCGCAGCTGTGTCAATTGAAGATGTACCTGTTTCGTTCATATAATTTAGTACACTCATTTTATACTCAGCAGAATAGTTTGTATAGGGTTTTAAGAATGCCTCTATACCGTTCGCTTGATAAAGGCGAACCCAGTCACCGATAACCCGTGTTGTAACACTAATATCTTTCGCAATTGCATTCATGGTTTCATATCCATTTACATAACGTTGAACTGCTTGGATCCTTTGTTCAACAGTTAATTTTGCCATAAAAAAAACCCCCCGTAAAAATTAGATTAGTGTCTAACTTTTACGGGGCAGTTCATTGAGTTGGGTGCTTTTTAACTGCTGTAATTATGCTGTCTTAGTTCTTCTGATCATTTTTTCAATCTCAATTACAATGATCGGTACAAATCCAAGTCCAAGCGCAATCAGATAGTATTCAGAAGGAAGAGGAGTAACCTCGAAAATATAAGCAAGCGGTGGTATAAATACAATCGCAACTATAAGTAAAAGTGAAGCAAGCAGGGCAAGAATCATATATTTATTTTCACGAATGTCGGATTGGAAAATAGATTTAGTTGTTCTCACATTTAGTACATGAAAGAGCTGCGAAAGTGATAAAACAAGAAAAGCCATTGTTTGGGCCGCGCCTAACGAGTTTAGATTGACTCCTGCCAGATAGAAACCGATTAAGGATAGGACAGCAAACATCAACCCCTGAAGGACGATCCGGTAAAGGAGTCCGCCTGCAAAAATTCCTTCAGCTTTCGGCTTTGGTCTCCTCTTCATAATATCTTCTTCAACAGGTTCCATTCCAAGAGCGAGTGCAGGAAGTCCGTCTGTCACCAAGTTCAGCCACAAAAGATGGATGGCAAGGAGCGGTGTTTGTTGCCAAATAATCATGGCAATGAAAACAATAAATATCTCACCCATATTGGTGCCAAGCAGGAATTGAATGGCTTTGCGAATATTATCATAGGTACCGCGACCTTCTTTTACTGCATCGACAATTGTCGCGAAATTATCATCCGTCAAAATCATATCAGATGCTCCTTTTGCGACATCCGTGCCAGTTATGCCCATTGCGCAGCCGATATCAGCTGCCTTCAAGGCAGGAGCATCATTAACTCCGTCACCTGTCATTGAAACGATTGCACCTTTTTGCTGCCAGGCGCGGACAATCCTTATTTTATCTTCCGGTGACACACGTGCATATACAGAGTATTCATCGATTGAGTCATTTAATGCTTGATCGCTCATTTTTTCAAGTTCTGCTCCACTAAGAGATTTTTGTCCAGCATTTAAGATACCGAGTTCTCTGGCAATAGCATTTGCCGTCCCAATATGGTCACCTGTAATCATAACCGGGCGGATACCAGCTCTTTTACAAACCTGTACGGCATCCTTAGCTTCTGCACGTGGAGGATCAATCATTCCAAGCAAGCCGACAAAGTGCAAATCATACTCAATCTCATCACTATTTGGGTGATGAGGAACACTGTCAAGTTCCTTGTAAGCAACAGCAATAACACGCATAGCCTCGTCCGTCATTTGATTGTTTATTCTCTTGGCCGCTTCAAAATCCCCAGTCTTACAGCGGTTCATCAATACATCAAAAGCACCTTTTGTAAGAGCATAAGGTTTTCCTTCTATTACATGGATGGTTGTCATTAGCTTTCTGTCGGAATCAAAAGGAATCTCACCAACACGGGGTGCTGCTTCATGAAGGCTTTCCTTTGTCATCTGATTTTTAAGTGCTGCTGAAAGAATAGCAGTCTCTGTTGGATCGCCGATGTGCTTTTCTTCTCCGTCTACGATTTCAACGGTCCCATTTGATGCAAGTGAACCAAGACGAAGCAAGGATTTGATTGGACCGGAAACATGGTCAGTTATATCTTCTGGTTCATCCTTAACCCAGGCTTTGATGACTGTCATTTTATTCTGTGTAAGTGTACCTGTTTTATCAGAACAAATAACAGAGGCACTTCCTAGGGTTTCAACTGCTGGAAGCCTGCGGATGATAGCATTTCGTTTGACCATGCGCTGGACGCCGAGTGCTAAAACAACTGTGACAATTGCTGGCAAACCTTCTGGAATAGCAGCGACGGCTAAGGATACTGCAGTCATGAAAATTTCGAGTATCGGCATTCCTGAGAAGAATCCGATAGCAAAGATTACAATACTGATGGCAAGTGCCAGTAAGCCGAGGTACTTTCCTAGTTTTCCTAGTTTTTGCTGCAGCGGTGTCTGACCTTGGTCTGCAGATTCAAGTAATTCGGCAATCTTGCCCATTTGTGTATCCATTCCGGTTCCAGTTATAATTGCTTTTCCCCGACCATAGGAAACACTGCTCCCTGAGAAAACCATATTCACCCGATCTCCAAGAGGTGCATCCTCATTAACCGTAGCATCCTGATCCTTTTCAACTGGAACGGACTCTCCAGTTAAAGCTGATTCCTCAATTTTTAAGGAAGCTGCATCAACTAATCTTCCATCTGCCGGTATAAAATCACCAGCTTCAAATTCGATTAGATCACCAGGCACAATCTGGCTTGCTTCAATTTCGGTTAATTTTCCATTACGGATGACTTTTGCCCGTGGAGAGGAAAGGTTCTGTAGTGCCTCTAGTGATTTTTCTGCCTTATTCTCCTGTACAACTCCAAGTATCGCATTCAGGATAACAATACTTAGGATAACAACTGGTTCTATATATTCCTTTGTATCATGGCCTTTAAGGGCGACGAAAAAGGAAACCGCAGCTGCGATGATTAGAATCAAGACCATGATATCCTTAAATTGTTCAAAGAAACGTTGGACGAGCGACTTCTGTTTTTTACCTTTCAATTGATTAAGTCCGTATTTCGCTTGATGTTCCGCGACTTGTGCATCGCTTAAGCCAAGCTTACTATTTGTCCTGAATTCCTTTTCGATATCATCAAGTTTTTTCACATGTGGATTATTCATGAAGAAACCTCCATTCTTTCACTAAATATGCCTTTAGCATAACCAAAAGAGAGCGAAGGATTCTTTAGATAATAAATTAATAAAGAAGGGCAGCCATTCTCAAAATCTCCTTCTGATATCGGACTATTCAATCAAAGAATTTGCAGATAGAATTGAGATGTCAATTGAACAAGTATTGTTTTATTCCATAAATACGATGAGAAAATAGTAGCGTTTAATGGGGAGAAGGGGATAGGCAGTTGAATGAGCGCCTATTGTCCACCGGAATTATGGACATTTCAATATTTGAAATACTTTTAACTAATACAGAGCAACGAAGGATTTGTAGGATTATAAATAATAGGGGATGCAGTAGGAAAATAAGGATAAGAAGAGCAGGGGATTCAAAGAATAAAAAAGGATTTCAGAATAATTGCTATTCTGAAATCCTTTATACGCCAATCTAATATATTTAAGTTTATAAGATTGATTTATCTGTGTCCATTGGCAATGTGTTATGTGTTTCAAGTGGAGCTGGTTTTAACATTGGTTTTGCGCCTTCTGCAGGTGGAACCACAGCCTCATAACGGAATTCACCTTGTCCATCCGGAGCTTCACCGCTTGCCCAGCTTCCCATGCTGCTTTCTTCGCCTTCAGAGAAATTATATAAAGAGTAAGCGATATCTAAGCGTTCTTTTTCACGTGGGAATGTGCTTGGAACAAGTAATCCTTCTTGTTCTTCTAATTCAGCGATTGCTTTCGCCCAAAGATTTTGGTGATAAGAATCACGTGCAATAAGAACGGCAAGCATATCTTTAATTCCTGGGTCATCTGTCATTTCATAAATACGTACTGCTGCTAATCGACCTTGTGATTCAGCGTTCAGGTTAGAGCGGAAGTCAGCCAATAAGTTGCCGCTTGCTGTTACATAGCTTCCCATCCAAGGGTTACCAACACTGTCCTGTGGACGAGGACCTAATCCGGAAACAATAGCATGTTGTGGATTCATACCGCTTAGTACAGCAGCGATTGCTGGGTCAGCCATTGCTTTTTCCTGATCTTTAAGTGGTGCGTCATCAAGAAGACGTGCGACCATAGTTGCTAACATTTCAACGTGACCAATTTCTTCAGTACCGATATCAAGTAAAAGGTCTTTATATTTTTCGTTGCCGCGTACGCTCCAGCCTTGGAACAAATATTGCATCATAACGGACATTTCACCATATTGTCCACCAATCAGTTCTTGAATTTTCTTTGCCATCAATGGATCTGGTCTAGTTGGTTTAGCTTCAAATTGAAGTTCTTTTTTATGGAAAAACATATTCATACCTCCGTATATAATAGTATTTTTTGAGCGATTGCTCGTACAATCTATTACATACCCAGCGTTTTTAGGAAGAAACATAGAAATTATATAAAATTAGGTAATAGAGGTGTGAAATGCTATGGGAATATTGACTTAGAAAGTAAGAAATAAATTTTATTTTCAAGTGTATTTTTACATGTTTTTTTCTTGGTTGTCGAAAATTTATGGTCTATACATAAAAAATGTCATAATAAGAAAAGCACCCAGAATACATGTATTTTGGGTGCCTTTGTTCGATAGGCGATAGCGCTAAATTAATTTTCTCATTTTCCGATTGGCGTTAATTGTTCATTAGGCTGTTGCTTGGTTATTGATTCCATCTTCTTTAATTCTTCTCGAAGTAATCGTCTGACTTCCCTGCGTCTGTGTACTTTTTTTCCCATTAAGTAAAGACCTCCTTAAAGTAGTGGAAATGCAACAAACCAATCTGACCCTTAACAAAAATAGGCAGTTGAACCACAAACCCTGATTAGATTAAAGAAATATCTAGATTGAATGATATGAGGAAACTATACAATATATTCATTACTTCTTTAATACAGTCAGATTGTTATCTTTAGTTATATCAGAAATTAATAATTCTGACAATTCAAAATAATTTTGATTAATAAGGGAAAACAGTAGAGAAAACGCCAAAATCTTTAATATATTTACGCAATACCCCCTTTTTTCTGCAAATCTCTTCATTTTTCTTCAAAATCATGGTTGGAAATAATGCATCACTCATACTAAATTTGTATCCTTCGATTAGTAATTATCAGTCAATTTAGTTGAAGGTTTCCATCTGTTTGTTATAATAATATATGGAAAATGATTGTTAGATTAGGAAATTGTGTATTACTTAACTGGGGTGAATAAACTATGTTAGAAGGATGGTTTTTATGGTTCATCCTATTTTGGGTTGTCTTTATGATTGGTTTTATGGCTATCGGTGGATTTTTTATGTTTCGGAAGTTCTTAAAAAAACTGCCGAAAGAAGATGGAAAATCAGATATGGACTGGGAAGTGGAATTTGTTAATCAGACAAGGCATCTATGGAATCAAGAAGAAAAAGATTTTTTAGAAGAACTAGTAAGCCCGGTTCCTGAATTATTTCGAGATGTAGCGAGGCATAAAATTGCCGGGAGAATCGGTGAACTTGCTCTTAAAGAAAAGGCTAATAAGATAACGATTGATCTCATTATTAAAGGGTATATTCTGGCAACACCAAAACGCGATCACAAATTTCTTCGAAAAAAATTAGAAATCGAAAAAATAGATGTCAGTCCGTATGAAAAATATTTCTCTGTTTGACCTCTTCTTTTTATGAAGAGGTTTTCTTTTATGGGAGAGCGTTTGATTGAAAATAGGACCTTAAGATAGGTCCTTGTTTGACAAATTAATTGTTGTTATCTTTTATAGAATCAAAAAAGCTATTTACGTCTTTTACGTATTGATGGAAAAACTCTGGGATCTCTTTATCGTCTAAACCATAAAAGCTATTCATTGCAACCCCTCTGATATACCATTCCTGAGAATCTAGTCCTCTTTTAAAACAGTTCCAAATTTGATTTCCCAATAATTCATGTCCGGCAGTCATGGATTTTAAATTATCCCATTTATCAGCAACAATAAGAGCCTTTACCTCAAGAGGCGCTTCTTTAACAAGCTCAAGTGTATGTTGCTTACGTTCTTCCCATGTTTTTGTTTTGTCCTCTGTATGAGCAGAAACATAATGTGCAACTTTAGATCCAAACTCCTTTTCAATCTGTTCAATCGTTGTATCTGTGTCCTCCACAGTATCGTGCAATAATGCCGCAATCACCAATTCTTCACAAAAACCAGCCTCTTCAAGAGTTTTAGCCACCTGCAAAGGATGTATAATATAAGGTTCATTTGACAGCTTACGTACTTGTCCGGAATGTGCATGTGTTGCAAATTGTACTGCTTTTTCCTTTAATGTCATTCATTTTAGCCACCTTATCTATATTTACTAAAATTTTACTATCTTATTATAAATAAATAATTCTGTGCATTAAGAATATATATAATATACATATAATTATGGGTATTATATCATATTTAGCTTTGAGGCAGGTCTCATGCGTTTTATTTATGAATATGTATAATATATATTACACAGAAAGCTAAAATTATATATAATCATACTGTGGATTATTAGAAAGATTTAAAAGGGGTCATAAACCATGGAACTTATCAAGGAAATTTATGATGATGCGTCAGAACAGTATACGGATCAAGCATACCGTATTAGAAAGGCATCCAGAGCTGTAGTCATTAACGACCGTGATGAGATTGCTCTCTTGTTCGTTACAAATGGAAACTATCATAAATTGCCTGGTGGAGGCATTAAAAGCAATGAAACTATTTATGATGCATTAAAAAGAGAGGTAGAAGAGGAAGTAGGAACCTTAATAGAAGATATTAAGGAACTGGGACTTACTATTGAATACCGTAATAATGAAGAGCTTCTTCAGATATCTTATGGATATATTGCAAAAACTACAGGTGAACTTAAAGACCCAATGTATACAGATGATGAGATTAACGACGGATTTGTATTAAGATGGGTGCCAATCAAAATAGCGATTGAAATTTTGAAGCAAGACATACCCTCTAATTATGCAGGACAATTTATTCAACAAAGAGATCTGGAATTTTTATTAAAAGCTGACGAACTGATTTAAAATAATATAAGTCACCATTTAAATGCTGCACTCCAATTGTTATACACTTAATTGACAATTGGAGTGCTTTTTTAGGTCTAGTTAAAATAGTTTTCTAAGTCAGCTATAGAATAGGCATCTGATACACCTTTTCTGGAATATAAATAATGAATTAAATTTTTATCATCCTTGTACAAATCAGCCAGTCCATAATAAATATTTTTTAAATAGGGAAGGGATGGAGAGGTTATAACCTTTTCAGAGATATTTCGACTATCGGTAAAGGTGAAAATCGGATAACCTTCAGCCTCGCCCAAGTAGAGAATATTACCATACCAAGAATCGTTAAAGGAATAGGTATGAACACTTTTGGCCAATTCAAGATTTATCTCCATCTTATAATTGTTATTCTCCTGCTGTACAATTTGTTTGAACTGTTCACTTGTAATTAGGTATTTCTTGCCGTATGTTCGCGTATTCGTATCCTTATCGGTATTGATAAAAGCGACACCGCCATCCCAGCGACCTGAATATTCTGCAAAGTACATCTCATAGGGAAGTGAAATTGGGGCTACTTTTGCTGGATAAGCAGGATTCGTACACCCACGTTCATTTTTTGTAGAACCCTCAGGTGTCCCTCCGCTTATATAGCAATGAAAGCGGCTCTCTAGTAAATTGGATCCGTAACTTGCGTACCAAACATAATCCATTGTTGTATAATTCCTCCTAATAATAATCTATATAGATATACGTACCACAAAAGGGAATAATTACACATGAACCTAGGGTAGGTTAACTAGGCGGAAAACTGAGTAACCTTCCATTTTAACCAATCAGGGAGAGAATAGGGCAAGTCATTAATAGGCTGTTTATGTATAGTTTATGGCTTTTATATAACATAGGATTGCTTATCCATTTGCCTGTACATTGATGTGTAGTTAACTTCTGAAAAAATGGTGATGGTAAGTTCAAAAGTATACCGAGATTTATAGTTTTACTAATATTTATAGCTGTTATTTTATGTTATGATTTATTAAAGATTGATTAGGATATATTCCCCAAAGGGGAGGATATAGTATGAGAAAGTATATTTTTGCTGCATAGCAAAGGCTATGTGATAATGAATAATATAGCTTTTGCTCTTTCTAATAAAACTAAATAAATTATTAGGAGTGCGAAAATGAGCTATACTAATGCTATTGATCTTTTACCGTCTGAACTGTTGAAGGAAATTCAAAAATATGTCGATGGTGAATACATCTATATCCCAAGGGAAGAAAGTAATAAAAAAGCTGGGGAACCAACACAAGTACAAGAACAGAATTGGATTTAAGGAATAAAAAAATATATAGCGATTATCTAGCTGGTATTGATATGAATATATTAAGTGCTAACTATTATTTATCTGTAAAGAGTATTCAAAGAATCGTATTAAATGAAAAAAAGAATAATAGATAAAAGTAAGCCAATGCGTTTTCGTTATCGCATTGGCTTATTTTTATTTATGAATAAAGTATAAGGTTTTTCTTACAGCTTTTGTAAAATATAATTTAAATTAAATAAATCAAAGGCTAAGACTATTTTACTGGGTAACTTTTTTTATGGTCTTATGAAGCAGTTTGAGGATGATTATATTTGTTATTCATACGTTTATGGAGAGCAAGTAATTGCTAATACCTCTATCAGCAAAATGACAATTGTATGTAATGGTAAAGATTATAAAGCTATTCAAGTTGGTACCGTTATGACACATCCTGATTATCGAAATCATGGATTATCTAAGAAATTGATGGACCATATCATTGAAAAATATGAAAATGAAACGGACTTTATCTACTTATTTGCCAATGAAACCGTTTTGGATTTTTATCCAAAGTTTGGATTTGAAAAAGTACAGGAAAGCAGCTTTTCATTAAACGTTGCAGATATAAAAAAAACACAAGTACAAACGAACACTTTACGTCCCTTAGATATAGAAAATACGAGTGATTTAAAAAGGCTGTTTTTGTATAGATTGTTGTTCTTGAATAAAAGGATATAAATATCCAATTTGTGGTACAGTCGAATTAAGATGGCTTGTTCAACAAACGGGGCAGTTTAGCTCTATAAGGGATTTAAATGGTAAACTATTACAAAGTGGGTTGGGATGGAGGAGATTGGATTGGTCTTTGTTGGAATTGCAATTCCAATTGTGATAGTTATCTCTACAAGTACAATTGAAAAGAGCTTAAAGTCGATTGAAAAACAAAATGCTATAGTCATAGAACTTTTAAAGGAAAATCGTGATAAACATTAATATGTCTTTTTACTAACGGGGCAGGTTAGTTGAAGAAGGTCAAAAGATAAAATAAAAGAGAACTGGAATATTTGAGGTGATTCATATTGGATAACTGGAAAAATAGTACGATTTGGTTTGAACAAATACCAGATCATCTGCAAGCTTACTTAAAGTTAAAAGAAGATAAGCTTAGTGAGATTCAACTTGAAAAAATTGAGTATTTAACCCTGTGGGATCATAGAAAAAATAAATTAGGCAACTTTATAGGGTTTCCAGAAAATCTCCTCTATTTAGAAATGAATTTATCTAATATACAAAATTTCCTCGGTATAGAAAAAATGAAGAAATTAAAACGGTTAGAATTACACTATTGTACAAAATTACAAAGTGATGATGGTATATCTGTATTAGCAGATACTCTAGAACATCTACATATTCAACAATCTAAGAAGTTTGTACCAAGTGGTGAGTTATTCTGTTTGAAAAATCTTCGAGTTTTAATCCTTCATTCTTGTGGTAATCTTGAGAATCTGAATTTTTTAACTAATTTTCCTAACCTAATTGAATTTTCATTTGTAGATACAAATGTGATAGATGGCGACTTATCACCAATTATTGACCATCCAACGATTAGAAAATCATACTTTCTGGATAAGAGACATTACAATATGAAATATGATAAAGTGAATGTTTTGTTAGAAGATAAAAATGGTGGAGAAGAATTTAAGACTATTATCAGGTTGGGAAAGTATGAGACTTTTAGGTATATTTATTAACTCAGTTGTTTATAGAACTAACGGGGCAGGTTAGTGGAAGAAGATGGATATAAAAAGTATGATTGTAATATCGCATATTTGCAATGTTCACTTATAAATTTGAAATGGGGATTACCTAATGTTTTGGAAGCAAAAAAGAAATTGCAAACATAATTCATATAAATTTGAAGCTGATTTTATGGCTGACCCATTCTGGTGTAATGATTGTGGAGAAAACCTTGAGATAGATGAATTTCCTATATCAGATAAAATACAGGAAGAGCTATTAGAATGGGTATCGGAATATGGTAAATGGATTGATTTAGAAACTGATTTATTAAAGGAAAATGGTGTAAAGCTAGAGGAATGGCATAATGAAAAGGGGTTGCGATTATTCCAAGAAGTAAAAAAACAATTAGGTGAAAGATATCCAATCGTATTTGTTCCATCCAATTCTGCACAAATGTATAGAGATTTAGAAACTGATTGAATTTCTAATATGGCTCAATAAAGTTTGATAAAAAATTCTATTAGTTTCAATTTTATAGGACTTCTTTTTTCGCTAAAGGGGCAGGATTGTTTAATAAGAGTTAAGAATTTTAACAAAGAATAGTATCAGGGGTGATTTTTTGAATAGAAGTTTAATTCTTTTATTAGAAATGATTGTTATGACCACTATTTTATTAGCTTGTTCTAACGGTTCAACAACTAATAACGGTGAAATAGACAGCGACAATACGCTTGATGACCAAATTGCAGAAGAAAAAAACATATTATCTAAGGATGATGCGGAAGTTCTTGTATATAAACAACTAAATAATGAAGAAAAGAAGAAACTTACAATTGACTATTATAAAGAAGAGGGAACAAAATATTTCATTAGAGTGTATGAAACGGTAAATGGTAACGAAAAAGTTATAAAGAAATATACAGTTGATTTTAATACAGAAGAAGTCCAGCAAATACAGTAACAACTAAGTTGTAACCAGAAAGAACCTGT
>NZ_JBZCPP010000013.1:0-99994 GCF_058267515.1 Pradoshia sp. Z6_59 | reverse complement strand
GGCATACCCAAAAACAGTATAGCATATAAAAAAATGAAATATACAGAGAGATATTGACAACCTATTAGCTGGTTTAGCTCTACAAAGGATTTAATTAATTTCCGCAAAATGTTACAATGAAAACAAAAATAACCAAATTTATCAACTACTCCCAGAAAATATTTAAGAAAGAGGGGATATCTTGTCTTTTCTCAAAAATAATCTATTTTTGTCTGCGACAGCATTAGTTATAACATTACTTGTAGTAAATGCAACTGTACAAACAACTGTTGAAGGTTAGTTTTACCAATTTATTGAATTATTTATTATCTTTGGTATTTCGTTTGGGATATTAAAATTAGTTTCGCTAGTACCAGTTCCAGCATCTAAATGATGAAGGTTGAATCAAGCTAAGGTGATAACTGAAATCAAGGCTGTCAAATTGACGGTCTTTTTTATGCTACTAACGGGGCAGTTTAGCGGAAGAAGGAATTAAGTTTGTTAATGAAGAATTGATTATATGAATTAATCACAGGAAGGTAAAGTGGTGATATTTTGACAATAATAAATGGTGAATATTATGTAGAAATAAATTCAATCAAGCATTGGATTAAAATTGAAGGTGCTGAGAATAATACAACGCCATTAATTATTCTTCACGGAGGCCCTGGGGGTAATAATTACACATTTGAAAGAACTACTGGCCCACAGCTATCAGAAACTAGAACAGTCATATATTATGAACAACGAGGCTGCGGAAGAAGTGCGAAGCCACCAGTTGATACTGACTACAAACGAGAGCAACTTATTGCTGATTTTAGCAAAATAAAATTATGGTTAGGCATAGAAAAAGTTGATTTATTAGGTTATTCGTTTGGTGGTGAACTAGCTCTTGAGATAGCTTATTCTTTACCAGATGCAATCGATAAAATCGTTTTATCAGGTCCCAGTTTATTTGACTTAGAGATTGGAAAATTAGTTCAGATTGCTGGTTTTATGTCAGTAGCTGATTCCCATTTATTAAATAGAGTCAACGATATGATACTCCAAGGACTTTCTGTTAGTGAGCTCTACGACCAAATTTGGAATCAAGTTGATACTAAAACTGTAGATCGATTTTTATTTAAAAATCAAAGAATGGCTAACTTAAATAGGTCGTACTGGGAAGAAAGTCAGTTAACCAATACAGGTCTTATGCTAAAAACGTTGCAAAATCATCCTATGGAAATACCATTGATTAACCGTTTAAGTCAAATTCAGCATCCCATTTTAATCATTGCAGGAATATATGATCGTAATACAGGAGTAACGATATCTAATCTTATACATAGAGAACTTCCCAACAGTAGGATGTTGCTCTTTAATGAGAGTGCTCATTTTCCTGATATTGAGGAAACCATAAATTTTATTAAAGTAGTGCAAAATTTTTTGGAAGCGTGAACGTTAGCATTACTCCAATATAAAGGGCTATAATCAGCTCTTTTTTGTTATGCTGCTAAAGGGGCAGTTTAGTTCAATAATGGTTTAAATAAATATCAGCCTTAAGACTTACGCTAATTACAACTACAAGTGTATAGATGAAACGTTTTAAGGATGTTAAAATTTTCTATATAGAATGATTGATTGTAGTAAATAAGGAGGTGTGTTTTATGAAAAGAGTTAATTTGACATATCTTTATGCTATATGTATATCAATATTTCTCATAGGATGTAGCAGCGATAAAAAAGAAGATTTTGAGCTTGAAAAGGTTCAAAGTATTGAAGTGTTCTCAGTGGAAAGTCCAAACTCTGTTTTAAATATCATTGATAATAAAGATGATATAAATGACTTTGTTAATAAGCTTCAAGTTCAAAAATGGAGTAATGAGGATATTCCTTCGAATGTAACTAAAAGTAAAATTTATAAAATGTATCAAGAAGATACAATTAAACTGGGAAAGAATAAAACAAATCAAAAGGAACTTAAACAAATAGCTACAATAACTACTTATGAAGACAGCCATTATATAAACTTTAAAGCCAATAAACTAAACTTTAATTTTAAAGTTCCAAAAGATGTAGCAGAATACCTAAAATAAAGATAATTTATATTCAAGGATTTTTCATTTACTCGGGGGGCGTTGATCCAAGAAGGATTAAGGTCCTTTTCTGTTGAAATTCTTATGGAAGTAAAGGGGCAGGTTAGCGGAAGAAGGATTTCACCGATATTTATCGAAATATAGATATACCTGGTGTTTTATGGGGAAATATTATGTGAATAAATAAAAACCAGCTATCCCCGTGTAAATAACAATGGTTTACTAGGAGGTTAAATGAATTCTTTTCTTGAAAGATTTATGAGTTTGTTCTTTAAAGAAACTGGACGTAGAGTTAAACCTCTAATGTATGCACAATTAATTGTATTTGTCGGTGCAATATTTAGTTGGTTTCTAGCGAGATATAAATTTGATGATTCTTGGGGTTATTATGCAATTGTCTACCTTATGCTTGGGACAGGATTTTTATTAATTGGCATAGAAGATTTTATGGTCAGAGAAAAAAAGCGTAAGGACTACTTAATTTGTTCTATTGTTGCACTTCTTTTTTATTGGATAGCTATTGATAGTTATTTCTTTAACTAATTGGGGGTGTCCTTAGAGAAATTCACTCCTTTTTTTAGGCTTTATTCCACAAACGGGGCAGGTTAGTTGAATAAGAAGGAGTCTAGGTATACGTAAAAAATACCTTAAGGGAATAGAGATTATAGGTTAAATATTGGGAGTAAATATCCTTTACTGCTGAACAGTTTGTGGAAGTATATGGGTAATTTAGCGAAAGAATTAGTTGGACTATATTATTCAGATATTCTTATTAGGGGGTGTTTTTATGCATAAAAGATATTGGGGAGTTTTGATAACTTATATTTGTTTTATTTTTTCAGCTTTGTATGTAGTTGTGCCTATATTGACAAACCAATTTGATATACCAAAAGAAAATGGTTTGTTATATGGTAAATTGATATTTTCAATTCTAACTGCTATTGTTTTTTTATTTCTATTAAAACCTGATATTAAAAGGGGAGTATCAAAGGATGCTCTCCCGTTTAAAAAGTCTATAAAATGGATTATATTAGGATTTTTTATGGTACTAGTTGGTCAAATAATAGCTGGATTAATCGGAAATTATATATTCAGTTCAGGTGCTGTGCCTGGACGTACTCAATCAAAAACTGATATTTTAGACACTTTAAGTCTCAGTATGTTGCTAATCAACTTAGTAACTACAATTATTTTTGCACCCTTTTTTGAAGAAATTATGTGCAGGAAAATTATTTTTGGAACGCTATATACAAAGACTAACTTCTTTATTGCTAGTTTGGTATCTTCAATTGCGTTTGCTGTTCCGCATATGGATTTTAAGCACTTATTATCTTACATTGTAACGGGGTTTGTTTTGTCATTCATCTATGTAAAAACTAAGAGAATAATCGTTCCAATTATATCTCATTCATTTGTAAATGCCTTTGTCTTTTTAGGGGCATTGTTACAATAAAGAACTTATTGGGACCAAAATATAACAATTATTAAATTCGACCTTTTAAAAAAAAGGTCTTTACTTATGCAGCTAACGGGGCAGGTTAGTTGAAGAGTATTATTTAACTTGTGTTCCACAATCGGGCCATTTACTGGAACAAGATAACAATTTTTAACCATTTATTGTTATATTTATATTGTATTTGTAAAAGGATGTCTGTATAATCAGCCTAAATACTTTAGTTATATAAAATATTTAGATTTAAAATAAAGGGGTGCCGTTAATATGGAAATAAATAAGATGAAATCCATTTTCACAAAACTAGATGAAATTAATTATGTTTTACTTCATCATTACGAAGAAATCATCGGTCTTAATCTAACACCTCAGCAAGCATTGGTACTAGAGCATTTAAATATACATTCAAAATTATCAGTTAATGAATTGGCGAGTAAAATGAAAGTTACACCAGGAGTTATAAGTCAAATTTTAGCTGAATTGGAACAACAGCAATACATTGTCCGTTCGATTAACCCAGAGTCTCGTCGTGAAATTATTGTCACACTAGGAGAAAAAGGGACTAATTTATATCAAGCGTTCGAGAAAATCGATCAGAAAATAGGCGAATGGGAAGAAGACTTAAAAAGTGAAATACGTCCATTTATTGAAGCAAGTTTTGGTGAAACAACGGATTTCTTAGTTCACTTTACCACTGATAATATCGGTCTAAAACCTAAAGGTTATAAAGAGTCTGATGTTGCACCAATCATCTGTATTACTGTTCCTCGTAAAAAGAGCGATGATGACGAAAAAATCTTAAATGAATTAATTGCTTCTTTAAAAAGCGAAGATAAATTAAAACGCGGTTCGTTTGCTATGAGTTATATTGATGAAAAAGGTGTCATTTTAGATGATGAATGGCATAAAGATTTCTAATTAAATAACTTCTTCAATTTTCTTATTCCACTAACGGGGGCTTTAGTCCAATAAGAATTACCTGGCTTATATCTCCTTTTATAAAATAATAATCCTCTAAGGTCACTTCAATTTCAAATAACTTTTAAGAGGCTCATTACGAATCAAATGTAATAAGCCTCTTGTTTAGTAGAGCTAAAAATAAATGGTTTAACATAACTCTACAATAGTTATTTTTAAGCTAATGAGAGAATAGTAAATGATTAGAATGGATCTTTTCTATAAGTATCCGTAGCCTGTTACCGTCGATTTCACGAAGGAAGAGGCCCATTTTAACAATGGTATATCCTGTCCGTGATTGGCAATAAGTGATAGACCAATCGGCTTGTTATCAAGCGATACAAGTGGCAGGGTGATTTGCGGCAATCCCGCAAGTCCTGCGATGCACGTGAGCTGCATGTTTCTCACTCTGATACGCTGCATCGTTTTATCATTGGTGTTCAATAAGGGTGCTGCATCAGTAGCGGTAGGAAGGACAATCAAACCATCCTGGTCCAAAAGCTTCGATAAGAAAGAACGAATCTTTCTTTGTGCTTCAAGGCATTGTATGGCATCGCTTTTTTTCAATGTACTGGCCATTTCGAAGCGTTCTGCTATTCCTGGTCCAAAAGCAGGCTTTTCTTGTTGAATCCATTCACCGTGTTCCTCCCATATTTCGATTCCTTGAATAATGCGGAATGTTTCTGCCCATTCCTCCAAGCCATGAACGGAAATCGCCAGCCATTCTGCACGGTCAACTTTCTCGTCCAAGGATGATAAAACAGGGCTAAAGGCTGTGCGTATATGCTCTTCCAGCAGACTCCAGGCTTCTATTGGATAGTACAGTTTACTGAAGCTGATATCTTCTGCTTTCTCATCGGTAAGTAATACTGCACCGATTCTTTGTAGTGTTTCGGCGTCATTTGCCATCCAACCGACCGTATCAAAGTTTTTGGCAAACGGAATGCATCCTTTCATAGAAACAGCACCATGAGTTGGGCGAAATCCAAAAATCCCACAATAGGAGGAAGGAATGCGAATAGATCCGCCAGTGTCTGTTCCGATGGCAAAATCGACTGATCGAGAAGCAACGGCAACGGCAGAACCGCTTGAGGAACCTCCAGGTATCCGCTCCGGAGATTTCGGATTTACCGGTGTGCCATAATGGGCATTTTCTCCGTTCAGACTGTACATCAGCTCATCAGTTTGAGTAGTTCCGTGCAGTGAGGCACCATTGAATCGCAACTGTTCTATGACCGATGCATTCTGTGCAGCCGGCTGGTGCGTACGCAACCAATCAGGATTTCCGGCACTACTGCTATAATCTTTAATCGCAAATACATCTTTAATGGCAAACGTATGAAAATCTAAAGGACCGGACTGTAATGGGGGCAGGGTGATATTCTTATTGATAAAAGCATTCCATTGATCCTCCATTGGTGACCTCCTTTTAGTAATTATGTACCTTTAAATCAGCGTCCGACTGCGGCTCCGTCACTTCTTGGATCGGTTCCACCGTGCAAAAACCCCTGTTCATCAACTATGATGGCATTGGCATGTCCCATTGCCTGGTGAAAATCATCTACTACATTAACGATATGACCGGCAGCTTTTAAGCGGTCTGTTACATCTTTGCTGACACGTCCTTCGATTTTTAATTCCCGTGTAGGATCGCCCCAAGTTCTTCCCCAAACGAATCTCGGTGCGGTAATGGCTTGCTGCGGATTCATACCATAATCAATCATTCTAGTAGCAATAAGTGTTTGGGTTTGCGGTTGGCCTTCTCCACCTTGTGTTCCATATACAATGGCTGGTTTTCCATCCTTACATGCCATGGCTGGCATTAATGTATGGAATGTTCTCTTCCTTGGCTCCAGGCAGTTTACTTCAGATGAGTCCAATGAAAAGAACGAGCCTCGGTTTTGCATTAAAATGCCGGTATCTCCTGCTACAACGGCTGAACCAAATTCAAAATATAGGCTTTGGATAAAGGAGACTGCATTCCCGTCCTTGTCAACGACGGCTGCGTGTGCCGTATCCCGGCCTACCGGTCTTGTATCAATATCGCATGTATCCTCCAAATCTAGTTCCTCGGCGATTCGTTTGGCATATTGCTTCGAAAGCAAACGCTCAAGCGGGATTGGATGGCAGTCAGGATCAGTCAGTTCTTTATTGCGGTCTCTGAAACAAAGCTTTAAGGCTTCGACGAGAATGTGATAATACTCATAGGAATCGTGCTCAATATGTCCAAAATCAAAATCCTCCAATAGATTTAAGGCCATTAATCCGACAAATCCCTGTGAATTAGGAGGGACCTGGTACATGGTATAGCCACGGTAAGTCGTATGGATCGGCTCCGTCCAATCTCCCTGATGAGAGGAAAAGTCCTCTAATGTTAATAAACTACCTTTTTCCTGAAGGCTTGCAATGATATGCTCGGCAAGTTCGCCCTTATAAAATTCATCCCGACCTTTTTCTGCAATTAATTTCAACGTACGGGCGAGCTCTTTTTGTACAAATTTTTCATTGATAGCAGGGACTGTATGATTCGGTACGAAAATTTTCGCTGTATCTGATAGGCTCGTTAACAGGTCGAAATGTGTGACTGTGTTCTCGTATTGACTTTTTGAAAAAGGAAAGCCGTTTTCGGCGTATTCAATCGCAGGCTGAAGGACATCCGCTAAGGTGAGATTCCCGTACTTTCCAAGGATTTGATCCCAGCTGTCAATCATGCCCGGTACTGTAATGGCACTTTCGATGCCCCGTATCGGTATGGCATCCTGCCCTTTGTATCTTTCTCTTGTCACCTGTGAGCCGGAACGCCCGCTGCCATTAAAGGACACCATTTTTTCTTCCTTGGCATCATAAAGCAGCCAAAAAGAATCACCGCCCATCCCGGTCATATGGGGATAAACAACAGCTAAGCAGGCACTGACTGCCACAGCTGCATCAAAGGCATTGCCTCCTTTTTGCAGGATTTCATCCCCGGCCATTGAGGCTAAATAATGGGGACTGACAACCATTGACTTTGTCCCGACAACTGCATCATCATTCATCATCACTTAGTTCCTCCCGGCATGTATTTCATTACATATTCTACAAACGAGCCATGTTGTCCTCTAAACCCGTATGGAATGTAATCCTATGGGGCTCTACTTTTGGAAAATAGTTCTTCTCAAAAAGTACATGTCCTTTCTGGATGGTCGTCATCACACTGCATGGAAAGGTAT
Organism: Pradoshia sp. Z6_59; assembly: GCF_058267515.1. Lineage (NCBI taxonomy): Bacteria > Bacillati > Bacillota > Bacilli > Caryophanales > Bacillaceae > Pradoshia > Pradoshia sp. Z6_59. Next base: position 92,318 of record NZ_JBZCPP010000013.1, on the reverse strand, counting down.
GGTTCATATATAAGCTCTGTTTGTGCTTGGCGAAAAAATTGTTTTCATCGACCGTGTGAGGTTTAGATAGGGAAATAATCGCGAAATCAGCATCCATTCCTTCCTTGATTTCTCCTTTTGTTTCGGATAGACCGAATCGTACAGCAGGGGCTTTGGCAGTTAATTGTGCAACCTGAGGGAAGGGGAGCTCATATTTTAAAGCGAGTTCAATCATGCCCAATAATGAAAATTGTCCGCCGCTGATTCCTCCCCAAGCTTGAAAAAGAGTGTGAGTGGATGGGTCCTTCAATTCAAAGGGGCAAGGGGAGTGATCGGAGGATACCATATCAAATTTTCCCTCAATCAGTAATGAAATCAGTTTTTTCTGCTCATCCGGCTCTCTCAGAGGGGGAGCGCATTTAGCGATTGCTCCTTTTTCGATTAAATCGTAATGATTAAATAGAATATAATGGGGGCAAGTCTCAACCGTGACATTCAATCCGCGTTTCTTTGCAGCTTCGATTTTTTCAACTGCCCTTGCACTGGTTATATGGACGAAATGGAGGGGGCAGCCGGTTAATTCAGCATAGGTGATGGCCCGTTCAACTGCTTCAGCTTCAGCTAATATCGGTCGAGTTTCCAAGTAATCATTTGCGGTGATTTGACCACTTTGTAATTTTTCCGCTGTTAATGTATCGGTAATCGGTGCGCTTTCAGCATGCAGTGCCAATACTTTTCCGGTAGTAGCGATTGTTTTCATACCTTGAAGAAGCGTGATATCATCTGCTCTTTCGAATTCATCATTGCCGGTCGCGGACATGAATGCTTTGAAGCCAATTGCCCCATTATTGGCTAAATCCTCTAAGTCTTCAAGATTACCAGGAACCAAGCCACCCCATAAAGCGAAATCGGTGATTGATTTTTCAAGACCAATCGTCCTTTTATCTAACAGGGCTTCTTTCGTTACAGTAGAAGGAATGCCGTTTAAAGGCATATCAAAATAGGTGGTACATCCTCCTGCAGCCATCATTTGCGATCCAGTCTCAAAGCCTTCCCAATGTGCACGGCCGGGCTCGCTGAAATGAACATGTACATCAATCATGCCAGGGAAGATATAATGCCCGGTTTCATCACGCTCCTCCAATCCGATTTCTTTAATTTGAGGAGCTATCCTATCAATTTTTCCGTTCTTGATGCCAATATCCAATTTTCGTACTCCATCAACCAACACAACCAAACCATTGCGAATAATCAAATCAAATGAACTCATTGGATTCCCGCCTTTGCAATGGACTCAGGGGTAGATTTCAGCGCACCGTAGACTTCTAAAGCCGCCTGTACAGCCTCACCCCGGTTAACTTTACAATTATGGGAAATAAGGACGGCCTCCAGGGCAGCAAGTACAATTAAAATATTTTCTTTGCGACAAGAATAGCCCATTGTTCCAATGCGCCAAATTTTCCCGTGAAGGGGGCCAAAGGAGGAGGCTATTTCAATCCCGAATTCGTTCAGAAGCATAGAGCGAACTGATTCGCCATCTATACCAGCTGGGATTTCAATGCACGTAACAGTCTTTAATTTATTTTCTTTATTCCCGAACAGCTTTAAGCCCATCGCCTCAATGCCGGATACCAATGCCTTTTCATGGAATGCATGGCGGCTGAAGCGCTCTTCAAGGCCTTCTTCCAGAACGAGTCGCAAGCCTTCGCGAAGGGCATAAAGCATGGAGGTTGCTTCGGTATGATGATTTAGGCGTCTGGGACCCCAATAATCCTGGAGCATGCTTAAATCAAAATAATTACTGGCAATAATCAAGCCGGACCGTGTCATTTTTCGATCCTCCGCCGTCTCTAGCCCCTGCTCGACCTTTTTGCGACGAAGAAGTACCTGTTCGATTCGGCTGTTATAGGTGATTGGAGCACTGCCGGAAGGTACGGACAAGCACTTTTGTGTGCCGCCGATCAAGCCATCTATGCACCATTCATCCGCTTTTACATCAACGCCGCCAATGGTAGCAACGGCATCGACTACGAAGAGAATATCAAGTTCACGGCAGGTAAGTCCGATTTCTTTTAAAGGCTGCAGGCACCCTGTTGAGGTTTCCCCATGCACCATAGCCACGATTTTTGGCTGGATTTTTTTAATTTCTGCGATGATGGCTTCAGGATCAAATACTTCACCCCAAGGACAGTCCATTGTATATACATCAGCTCCGTACCGTTTGCAGATTTCAACGAGCAGGTGACCGAATCTCCCGTAAATAGGGACGAGTACCTTGTCGCCGGGCTCGATAATGCTGCATAAAATGGCTTCAATTCCTGAGCGGGAGGTACCGTCAATCGGAAAAGCCCATTGATTTTTTGTTTGAAAAACATGACGGAGCATATCCATTACTTCATTCATGATGTTTGTAAAGGAAGGGTCGAACTGGCCTACAATCGGTGTCGTCATGGCCCGTAAGACACGGGGGTCGACCTCGACAGGACCTGGTGTCATGATCGTTCGAAGTGGTGTGTTTAAGTCAGAATAACGCAATACTTTCACTCCTTCTTAAAGTCTAGTTAAAAATGAGGGAGAGCGGTTTAATAAGCCAATTTATAAAGCAGCTCTGTCAAAACCTCAATCCCTTTTTCTAAGTCCTCTGTTTTTGTATATTCCTTTGGCGAATGGCTTATTCCGCCAGCACTTGGAACGAATAGAAGGGCGGTCGGACATATAGAGCCGAATACCTGTGAATCATGTCCTGCTCCGCTTACGATGTATTGATAGGGGATATGTTGAGAGACCGTAATTTCTTCAATGCTTTTGTTGAGGTCCGGACTCATGGAGATTGGCTTTACATCCATCCATTGAAGAAGCGTCAATTTGAAGTCGGAATTAGCAGCTTTATCTCTTAAATAGGTGAAGATTTGTTCGCAGAACTGGTCAAGAGCATCCTCTTCATAATGGCGAATGTCCAGGCTGAGTTGAACTTCTTCTGCAATGACATTCGGAACGTTCGGCTTTACGAGCAGCCTGCCAAAGGTCGCGACTAAATTGGAATAGTCAACACTCGCTAGATTAGTAGTGAAATGGATGAAATCTGCTGCCAATGCGATGGCATCCTTTCGATAGTTCATAGGCGTTGTACCGGCATGATTGCTGGCTCCATGAATCGTAATCGTAAACCGGCGCTGGCCGACGATATGGCTGACAATCCCTATATGATTTTTGTTTTTTTCAAGAACGACACCTTGTTCGATATGTAACTCGATGAATGCTTCAATATCAGTACGAGCGGGGGAAGAGTATTGTTCACTGCTAAACCCGGCCGCATCCATAGCTTCGATTAAAGTTGTGCCCTCTGAATCTTTTAAGTTGACTGCATCTGCCATGCTATATTGACCACTGATGCTGCGCGATCCCCAAAAGGTAATCGGAAAGCGACTGCCCTCCTCCTCGCAAAATGAGACAACCTCGATTGTTTTCTTAGGTCTCCCATATTTGTTTTGTAAATACTCCACTGCAAGAAGACTTGCGATAATTCCATAGGCGCCATCGTATTTCCCTCCATCAACGACTGTATCGATATGCGAACCGGTTAGAATAGTTTTGCCGTTCCCAGCGGTTCCCGGTAAACGGCCGAACAGATTGCCGACACTATCAAAATAGGAGTTCAGTCCAATATTATTCATCTTCACTTTCAGGGCATGCTGTGCTTCTGCCCAGGCTGTTGAATAAAGGAGTCTTGTTACTCCATTCGATTCAGTTTTACCAAAATGAGCGAGCCACTCAATCCATGCGGCTACACGATCTTTTTTCATTTGCATAGCCATCATCTAACGTCCTTTCTTTATATCATGTGATAAATCCTCACATGATTACTGTACTATTATGGTACTGAATATTCAGATAAACTTCATTGGCATTAGTGTGCAACTTTTAAATTGTTTTCGTGCACTTTAACTAATTTTGTAAACACATGCTATAATAAATGAATATTCAGAAAACTTTAACGAGGTGATGCAGTTGTGAAGGTGGGCGATGTAACGAAGATTCCTGCACTCAAGGATATGAAAATATTAGCCGGAGAAAAAGGTTCCTACAGGGAAGTTGAAACTGTCAATATGATGGATGCCCCTGATATCATCTCGTATTTAAAACCGAATGAATTCCTGATTACTACCGGCTATCACTTTAAGGATCAGCCCTTATTGCTAGGGAAACTTGTAGAAGCGATGGCGGAGAAAAATTGTGCAGCTCTGGGGGTAAAGACAAAACGATATCTAGAGGAAATTCCGGATGAGGTCTTTGCAAGGGCGAATGCACTGGAAATTCCAATTATAGAAATACCGGCTTCAATCACACTGGGTGAAATCGTTTATCAAGCATTTTGTGTCATATTGGACCAGCGAACGGACGAATTGACCTATGCCATGGAGATACATAAGCAATTCACTCAATTGATCATGCGAGGAAAAGGTGTAAATCAATTGCTTTCGAGCTTATCGGATTTGATTGGTTTCCCTATCATGCTGATCAATCAACATCTGAAGCCGTTATCTTATTCTGCTCCCCAAACAAATGTATTTGCGTTTTTAAGCTCCATGCAAAAAAAGGGCTATATCTTTCCGATTAATCAGCAAACAAAATTTTCGTTTACGATGTTAACGACAAGGCAGACGTTTTCGGCGTTCCCGGTTTATATGGGAGAAGGGCGGGGAGGGTACCTGCTTGTGTCGGATGAGCTAAAGGGAGATGACCGTTTAAATTCGCTGATTATTGAACAGGCAGTGAATGTTTTATCCTTTGCTTTGATGAAGGAAACCGCATTGAATCAATTTAATAGAAGTATTCGTAATGATTTCTTCTATCATTTTTTGGAAGGGACTTTTTCTTCTGAAACGGAAGTGATCAATCGTGCAAAGGAATTTACGCTTCATCAAAATGATCGATATATTTGTGTGGTCGGTAAGCTGGATCAGGTGAATGCCCAGATTGGATTTAAGAAGCACCAGCAAAAAATTGAACTTATTTTTGAATTCGTGGAAGAGGAATTAATTGATTCGCGTACACCGATTCATTTTTTCACAAAGGGTGAGCAGTGCATCCTTTTATATGCGGCCAATCAATTTTACGATGAAGTAAACAGTCTGCTCGAGCTCGTTTTGGGTGAGATACAACAAAATATTTCTAGCTATTATAATGAGACGATTTCATTCGGAGTGAGCAGCTTATGTCAAAATTTATTGTATGTCCCGAATGCATATAAGGAAGCTGAGGCAGCCTTAAAGGATGGGATATTTTCAAAGAAAAAGGAATTTATCCAATCCTATCGGATGAAGGATATCCTTGAGCTCTTGAGGGCTGTACCTCAAGAGGATTTGAACAGCTTTTACAACTATACATTACGTGGCTTTGAATCAGTCAGTAAAGAAGAAGAGCAGACCTTATTGCAAACATTATCTGTTTATATGGATACACAGTGCCAAATCTCTGAAACTGCCAAACGTTTATATGTGCACCGGAATACAGTTGTTTATCGGCTGGAAAAATGCGCTGATCTCATCGGTGGTGACATAAAGGATAGCGATATGGCCCTTCGAATACGGTTAGCCTTAAAAATAAAATCACTCTTAGATTAGGTATAGTAACTAGTATTCTTCATAAAAATTGTCTACATTGGCCAATGACACAACAAATTATTCTGATTATTATGTAAATATATATTACATCAAATGTTAACTTTTCTAAGATTTGAAAAAGGTGATTTAAAAAGAGGTGTGTTGGATGTGGACAATAGAGCAGCTCAATAATAGCCATGTAGATCAGTTTACCTCCATATTAGGGGATGTTTTTGAACATTCAGCATGGATTGCCAGGAAGGCAGCTGATGCCAAGCCGTTTTCATCTAAAAAAGATCTGCATAATCACATGATTGCAATTGTTCAGCAGGCTTCAGTTGAGCAACAGCTGCAGCTGATTAAAAGCCATCCAAATTTGGGGAATCGGGTTAAAATGAGTGCGGCTTCAACAGAAGAACAGGAGCAGGCTGGATTACAGTATTTGAATGAAGAAGAATATGGGCAATTCATGGAGACGAACGAAGTCTATATGAAGAAATTTGGCTTTCCTTTCATCATAGCGGTACGCGGTAGGGGTAAGGAAGATATTTACCGGGCAATGAAGGAAAGAGTGAATCATGATCGAGAAGAGGAGTTTCAAGCCGCACTCCATGAAATATATAAAATCGCTCAATTTAGATTAGATGAAATCATTCAGTGAAGGAGGAAAATGAGGGTGAAAAACGAATTAAGAGAAAAAACGTTAAGCTATGGCAAAGGGGATGTATTTGCTTATCGAACATATGCCACTCCCTTAACAGGCATTAAAAAAATACCAGAATCAGAGTTTAGCGGACGAGATAATATTATTTTTGGAACAAAGGTGAAGGTGGCAATTGGCGGAAAAGCGTTTATTCCTTCATTTGTAGATGGGGATAATTCACTTGTAGTCGCTACAGATTCAATGAAAAACTTCATTCAAAGACATCTTGGTACATATACTGGTTCTACATTAGAAGGATTTGCTGCCTATGTATCAGAAGCTTTTTTGAATCAGTATTCACATATTGACCATGTATCTATTTTGGCAGAGGATATTCCTTTTGAAACAGTATCCGAATCCACGAAAGATGGGATTCGAGCAAGTAATGTGGTTTTTAAACAATCACGGAATGAACGCTCACGTGCTTCTGTTGAAGTGGTCCGGACAGAGTCTGGAATGGAGATTCATGAACAAAGCAGTTCCATTTTAGATTTGCAATTAATTAAAGTGAAGGGAAATTCCTTTGTAGGCTTTGTGCGTGATGAATATACCACTCTTCCTGAGGATAGCAATAGACCTCTATTTATCTATTTGAATTTACATTGGGTATACAAAGAACAAGAAAATGCTTTCGGAACGATTCCGGAAACATATGTAGCTCCAGAGCAAATTATTGATATCTCCACCTCCGTTTTCCACAGCATGGAGACTCCATCCATTCAAAATTTAATCTATGAAATTGGCAGCACAATCCTGAAACGTTTCCCGCAATTGCTGCAAGTAACCTTTGAATCTCAAAATCATACATGGGATCCAGTTGTCGAATCCATTCCAGGCTCCGAAGGGAAGGTTTACACAGAGCCAAGGCCTCCATTTGGATTCCAGGTGTTCACCGTCACGCATGAGCATCTAAAGGATTCATCGGTAACCTATGAACAAACATCAGCCCAAAACGGATAGGAAAAGGAGATCAGGAATGAGTGGGTTAAGTACACATATTTTGGATTTAATGCACGGGAAACCAGCAGAACATACAAAAATTGAATTATTTTATTACGAAGCACAAAATGGACGTAGATTACTAGACACCTTTTATACAAATAAGGATGGGCGCTTGGACCAGCCCTATCAACAGGAAAATGGGTTACAGGTCGGTACCTATGAATATGTTTTTTACATAGGGGATTATTTTCGTGATAAGGGTGTGGAGTTGCCGGAACCAGCCTTTTTGAACGAGGTGGCCGTACGTTTCGGTGTGGCGGATGGTTCTTCCCATTATCATGTCCCGTTGCTTGTTTCGCCTTTTGGATATCAAGTGTATCGAGGCAGTTAAAGTACCACGGGTTTCTCAAGTTATTTGGGAAACCCATTTTACCGTTACGTAAACAGTACATAGCGATACACAGATAAGCAGATTGGTTCGTTTAGAGGAAGCATCAAGTAATTCGTGTAATTTGGAAGTGGAAAGGGATGTGCTCATGGGAAATGCATACAAGGAATTGATAATCGGGATGATGAGGACGGGCATATTGGGCTTTGGCGGGGGACCTTCCGTTATTCCGTTAATCAGATACGAAGCGGTTTCGCGTTATCATTGGCTGGACGATGAAGAGTTCGGTGATACGCTGGCCATTGCCAATACGCTTCCCGGTCCGATTGCCACGAAGATGGCCGCTTATTTAGGCTATCAGGTCAAGGGCTGGATGGGGGCTTTCATCAGTGTAATGGCGCATGTCCTGCCGACCTGTTTGGCGATGGTCTTTTTGGTTGCTTTTATCAATCAACTGAGTGATTCTGTGATTTTACAGAACATGATTGGCGCTGTTATGCCTGTCGTGGCTGTGATGCTTGGACAAATGGCCTATGAATTTGGTGAAAAAGCGGTTAAGGGACTCGGCTGGTTACTTGGGATTCTATTTTTTGTTTTATCATTTGTTCTCCTACAAACCGTTTCAATCCATCCGGGGATCGTCATTGCTATTTTCCTCTTTTACGGAGCGTTTCATTTTAAAGTGAAGGGACGGTTAACGAGGAAAGGAAAAGAAGAAACGAATGAATCGAAAAGAGAGGGGTCTGGCTCATGATCTTATCCATTTATTATGTATTCCTGGCATTTTTAATTGCTAACCTTCTTGGGTATGGAGGCGGTCCGGCTTCGATTCCGCTTATGTATGATCAGATAGTAACCCGAAATGAATGGATGACAAATGAGGAGTTTTCAAGCATGCTCGCACTCGGTAATTCTTTGCCAGGACCCATCGCCACAAAGATTGCCGCTTTCGTCGGCTTTGAGGTGGTTGGCTGGCCAGGCTTAATAGCGGCCCTTTTTGCCACAATCGTTCCATCAGCAATTGCCTTGATTTTACTATTAAAGGTGCTAAAACGATATAAACAATCACCAGTCGTGAAGGGGATGTCACTGCTTGTTCAGCCGGTCATCGCCATCATGATGCTGCTCCTTACATACAGTCTTGCGGTAGATTCCTTACAGGCAATCGGCTGGTTTCATTCCATCCTTATTGCTATCCTGGCCTTTTTCGCTTTAGGCAAATTTAAAATCCACCCCGCCTTTGTGATTGTGTGTGCTTTCCTTTATGGAGGGGTGATTATTCCGCTGATATAAACAAGCGTCGTTTGAAGGAATATCCTTTGACTTTATTGAATATTGATTGTGATTGATTTTGAAGGGCAGATTCGTTGTATGAACAATGACAAACAGGGAATTTTCCCTTAATAAATGAAGGAGGGTTATTTCATGCTGTTTATGATTATTGTTAAAGCTTCAAAGAATTCAGAAGCTGGCAATCTTCCAAGCCAGGAACTCAGGCAAGCCATGTCAACCTACAATGAGGAATTAGTAAAGGCTGGCGTGCGGGTGATGGCGAAGGGACTTCATCCAAGTTCAAATGGGGTTCGCTTTTCATATCCTAAGCCGGGAGAAAAGCCAGTGGTCATCGATGGACCATTCTCGGAAACGAATGAATTGATTGCGGGATTTATTCTCATTGATGTGAAGTCTAGGGAAGAAGCTATCGAATGGGTCAAGCGAATGCCTGATCCACTAGGATTTGGTGAAGGTCAAATTGAGTTGCGACAAATCATAGAGTTTCCTGAGGTGAATTAATCAATCTAGCGAGTAAATCTATACAAATGTTCTCGACAAAACGTATGTCCTGTTATTCAACGATCGGGCGTTAATATCCTAGATAGAATTAAAAGAGACAATCACAAACGGTCTCCTGAAAAGATGTGAGCCATCCTATTACCGTCTGATTACCTCTTTCATTGGGGTTAAGTTGGTCGATAGACTTTTTTACGGCTCTTGTTGCCGGATTCCCTCAGTCGTAGCGCTGATATGGATCAAATCTTTCGTCCAAGACTCTCCTTATCCCAGCAAATCACGATGTACTGCTCACATTTTGTTCTAATCGCCGGAATTATATTTTACCTCCCAAAAAGTTTCTTTCCTAATTCTTATGACCCGCCTTGTTTCTCCTTAGATTCATTACATATGCCAAAATATTAGTCGGAGGAGATTTGATGAGACTAACAAAGATAAATAATCTTTACCAGCTTTCCTTTATGCCAAATCTTTTTCCAGTTAATTGTTATCTTATCGAAGAAGAGGAGTATTTGATAGTAATCGATGCAGGACTTCCCTTTTGTAAAAAAGCAATTATAAAGACAGCAAAGGTGATAGGAAAGCCGATTAAGAAAATAGTGTTAACACATGCACACTCTGATCATGTAGGAGCTCTTGATGGACTTACTCAGCAGCTTCAAGACGTTGAAGTATTAATTCCTAGACGAGAGTTGAAAATTCTCAAAGGAGATGTATCGCTAGAGGAAGGTGAAGGGAATATGCCTATAAAAGGCGGTATTCCCAAAAATATAAAGACAAATCCGGATACTCTATTAAAGGATGGTGATCGGATTGGATCGTTAGTTGCCATTCATACCCCGGGTCACACCCCAGGAATGATGTCGTATTTAGATGTTAGGGATCATAGTTTAATAGTTGGAGATGCCCTTCAAACAAAGGGGGGAATTGCTGTAGCTGGTGATATACGATTGCTTTTTCCTTTCCCGGGAATGGCAACCTGGAATAAAGAAAAAGCAATCGAGTCCGTTGAAAATTTGTTGGATTATAATCCTTCTTTACTGGCAGTCGGGCATGGAAATTTAATGAAGAATCCAGTAAAAGACATGAAACAGGCAATTGAAAGGGCAAAAAAGTTATTAAAGAGGGTCTAGATGATGTCAGTAAAGATTAAGTTTACAACCCTATTTCTATGGACTTCTAATTTCATTCAGGACCTGTTTAAACGTTAGGGAATTATCTTTGACATTAAAGGTTAACTATTAAAGATGGAGCCTGATGTTCAAAACACTTGGTCTACAAATACATGTATTTTGTAAATGTAAAAATTAAATAATACGTATAAATAGCATCTGTTTTCAGGTGCTATTTTATTTATTCCCTCTCCCTAATAAAAATCATCTAGTAATTTATCCTTTATAATAGTAATATATTATTTCAAAATAATATATTAAGGAGGGAACGTTCTAAATGAACAAAAAGCTTGTTGCTTGGCTGATGTCCATATCTCTTGCTTTATCAACCTTGCTCATCACTCAACCAGTAGATGCAGCAACCAAGCAGATGAAAGTCCATTTTATCGATGTCGGTCAAGGAGATTCTATTTATATTAAGACTGCCAATGGTGATGATATCGTTATTGATGCTGGCAATGGTAATGGGAAGAAGACGATTGATTATTTGAAGAAACAGAAGGTTAAGGATATTGAAGTATTAATCTCTACTCACCCTGACGCTGATCATATGGGCGGCATGAATGATGTCTTAAACGCTTATAAAGTTAAATCTGTATATGCTCCGAAAGTGGCTCATACAACAAAGGTATATGAGGATTTCCTGAAAGCAGTTAAAAAAGAAGGCTTAAAGATCAAGCAAGTCAAAAAAGGATTAACTGTACCGCTAAAAGGTGTAAAAGCTACATTCCTTGCTCCTGTTAAAACCTATGGAAAATCTGACTTGAATAACTGGAGTGCAGTCTTAAAACTCACATACGGTAAAAAATCATTCTTATTTACTGGTGATGCTGAAACGAAGTCAGAAACAGATATGATTAACTCTAAGCAAAACTTACAAGCAGATGTTTTAAAAGTTGGCCATCACGGTGCTAAAACGTCTACAAGTGAGAATTTCTTAAAAAAAGTTAAGCCAAAATATGCGGTGATTAGTGTTGGTAAGAGTAATAATTATGGTCATCCTACGAAAACAATTTTGGATAGACTGAAGAAAAATAAAGTAGATGTATATCGTACTGATAAGCAAGGATCTATTGTTGCAACCACAGATGGAAGTAAACTCACATTTAATACAAAACCTTCTGCTAGTGGTGGCACAACAACATCTACAACTTATAAAATGAAAGCTTCAGTTGACAACGCTAAACCTAAACAGTACGGTACGGTAAAGTTGAACACTTCAGGCTTACCAAAAGGTACTAAATATAAAGCCGTATTCCATTATAAGAGCACTAAAACTACTTATGATGGTAAAGTAGGTACTCCTCTTTCCGTAAAAATAGGAAAAGCTGCAGTTGGATATAAAGTTAAAGTTGATGTAACTTCAACCTATAATAAGAAAACGTATAAGGCTAGTACATCATTTACACCAATGAAAAAATAATAGTTTGTATGAGGCGATTACTTCGGTAGTCGTCTTTTTTTGTTTTACTGAAAAGAGTTGATTAGCATGCTATACGTAACCGCAGCTATTTTGCTTATAATGCTTGTTAGATTTATATTTTTTTAGTCTCTCTCGATTTAAAATGGATGTTACAAATATTTATATTTAATATTGGTTATTAACTATGACAAAATAATTTTTAAATCCATCGTGGGGTGACATAAATTTGGAGAAGGTCAAGAACAATAATAAGATGAGAAAAGATCTTGGAAAGACATCTAAGGAGTTGATAATTAGGTTTTCTTTAAAAGAAATTGTTTGAGGCATTTCAAAAGAAAAAATCATTGCCTGCGTATAATTTGTGTGATTTTTCTAAATTACCTATAATTAGTTTGCGAGAACAACTAAGAATAGGGGACTGAAGATGCGTGCTATTAAAATTTATGATCGTAATGATTTAATTGAAATCTCTTTTGATGATATTAAAAAGTACCATGGCTATGCAGCTTATATGGCGTTAGGGGTTGGGTTCCGTGTAGTGGAAGCAGCCTTTCAGGAATTGTTTGGAGATGAAATTCCGAATCGGAATGATCTTTCCGTTCAATCGGGGCACGGGGGACCTGGATTCCGTGATGTATTCGAGTTTATTACTCGTTGTAAAACGAGAGGGGTCTATACAGTGGATGTGAATTATCCAGTTGCTCAATACGATCCATATCGTGCGACCAGCTATGCATATGTTTTCACAAGACAAAATGGGGAATCTGTAGAAGTTTCGTTAAAAGAAGACTTTTTACCGCCTATTTTCTATGACTATTTGAAAAAAGGCCGCCAGGATTCATTTACAGTGGAAGAATATGAAGCCAATGAAGCGCTAAAAAAAGAATTAGGAAACCGTGCGTACGAAATGCCGATTGAAGAGTTATTGAATGTGAAGCGATTAAAATAATTATTTGCATTGGATTGCATAGTGGATAAATCTTTGTCCGGCACATTATAGCTTTGTCGGAGTGGTTCGTTCAGGGATGAATGATGGATTTATTACTTATGCAAAAGACTAATAAGTAAAGAAGGACCTGTTCTAAAGTCTAGGAATATGACTTTTTGAACAGGTCTTCTTTTGTGCAATGGTATGTTATTTATCCTATAAAACATATAAATAGAGCTTGCAAAAATATGATATGGATGCATTAATCCCTTTCAGCATGCGACTCAATAAAGTCTCGATAACAATCTATCTGATTATTTCTCCGTATTACAGTTTTTCAATAGAAAAGGTGGACATATTAAGAAATAGAGGTTTGTTGTCTAAATATACATAATTTTCAGATAAATAATCATAGAATTAAAATATCTAGTATATAATTCGTGTTATCTGGTAAATAAAACGTTTTTTTGGGAGGGTCTTCATGTTTACACTCGTAGGTTCAATTGCTCTATTAATAGTGGCTTATATCGTTTACGGTAAGTTTGTGGAAAAAGTGTTTTGTTGTGAATGACCAAACCCCGACACCGGCCTATACGAAAGCAGATAATATGGATTATGTGCCGATGCCGGCTTGGAAGGGCTGGACGATTCAATTATTGAATATTGCCGGTTTGGGTCCAATCTATGGGGCAATCACAGGAGCTTTATATGGTCCAGTGGCGATGGTTTGGATTGTTCTTGGATGCATTTTTGCGGGTGCTGTTCATGACTACTTTGCTGGAATGCTCTCCGTTCGTCATGGAGGAGCGCAATTTCCTACCCTCGTCCAAAAATATTTAGGAAAAGTTATGCGTGTATTCACAGACATTATTTCAGTTGTGTTGATGATTTTAGTAGCGGCTGCCTTCACAGCGGGACCTGCAGCTGTTATTGCGGCTAAAACAGGCATAACATTCATAGTGGCGGTTATTATTATTTTTATATATTTCTTTTTAGCAGCAATTTTACCGATCAATAAAATTATCGGTCGGATCTATCCTTTATTCGGTGCTGTGTTATTGATTATGGCAGGTGCCGTTTTAATCTCATTAATAAGTTCAGATATTAAAATGCCTGAATTATCTTTTACCAATCTGCATCCAACGGAATTACCCGTATGGCCGTTGTTAATGGTGACAATCTCCTGCGGTGCTATTTCCGGTTTCCATTCTACACAAAGTCCGATTATCTCACGTACCTTGAAAAAAGAAACAGAAGGCCGGAAAGTATTTTATGGAGCTATGATTGGGGAAGGAATCATTGCTTTAATATGGTGTGCAGCTGGAATGAGTTTCTACGGAGGAACCGGCGGTCTTGGAGAGGTTATGACATCCGTTGGTCCAGGCGGAGTTGTCGATGAAATCTCAATTGGACTCTTGGGTACTGTAGGTGGATTGCTGGCTGTGCTGAGTGTGATTATTCTTCCAATCACAACAGGGGATACATCCCTGCGGTCAGCTCGAATGATTGTTCTTGATTTCCTTGGCTCCCGTGTAAAAGGCACTCCAAAAACGGTAGCCGTTCTGGCAAAAGTCGCGGTCACGGTTCCGGCTTTTTACCTTTCAACCATTGATTATCAGTTTTTATGGCGGTATGTAGGTATGACAAACCAAATGGTAGCGACTGTCATGCTATGGGTAGCTACCTCGTATTTATTAAAAGAAGCGAAGTTACATTGGATCTCAGGCTTACCAGCTTTGTTTATGACAGCCGTAGTCTTTACTTACCTGATGGTTGCACCGGAAGGGTTTGGACTGGATTATGATTTATCCATAATCATTGGATTATCAGCAACAGCAGCTGTCGGATTATTTTACGCCTATCAAATCATGAGGTTTAGCAAACTGAATGTTCCTGTGTTAGATGAAAAATTATGATGCTATGCATTCACTCTACTGCAGCAATGTGGTGAGAGTGAATGCATTTTTTAGTTCTGCTTAGTCCATTTACTATTCAGAATATAGGTATAGATAGATTATAAAAGATTAATTCAGGATGCCTCATGGTTGTTCAAACTTGTTATATCTGAATCGAATTCATCTCTCTTGAGGTTAAGCTGGAAGGTGGAAAATTCTTTAGAACTATTAAATACTCAGGAGGAGTCTGGTTCTATTTTCCTCTTTTATCAGTAAAGTCTGATATCTTAGCTTGGTAAGTGGATAAAGTTAGATTTAAGAAGTTATAATCTAAGTATAAGGGGATAATTACCAACTAACTACGCGATTTCGAAAGTCCTTACTTTACTGTTTGACTATTAAATGGCTAAGGAGGAGTGAGATGCTTTTAGAAGGAAGACATGAAACATCTAAAACATATTCATAGACCATTTCTAAGGTAATTTGGAAGCAGGAATACCAAGCGAAGAAAATCTTATAGAATCACTGATTAAGGAGGATAAACAGTTGGTTAGAAAAAAGCTCGTTATTTTTATTATTGTCATATTAGTCATTGTAGCTGGTTTGTTTCCCTCTGTTACACGTTCCCCGATAGAGGCTAAAACGCCTGGAAAGGATGAACAGTGGGTCGGTGCATGGTCTGCCAGCCAAGTAGCTGCCTGGAAAACAGTTGATTGGGATGGTGGTATTTCACGAAAAGGATTTAATAATCAAACCATCCGTATGGTTATCCATCCCAATGCATCAGGTTCTGCCGTTAGGATTCGTTTGTCCAATGAATTTGGTGAAAAAACGTTAACATTTGCAAAGGTTACAATCGCGAAAACGAAAAAAGGTTCAGAAGTAGTTGCCGGATCAGTGAAACCTCTTACTTTTGATCGAAAAAAATCTGTCACCATTCCAAAAGGAAAAATGGTTTACAGTGATCCCATCCCTTTTAAGGTTAAGGATGGAATGGACTTAACAATTAGTGTCCATCTCCGTGGTGATAGCGGTCCAGTGACTTGGCATAATACTTCTAATCAAACAACCTATATTTCAGAAGAAGGAGATTACTCAAGCGAAGTGAGCGGAGATTCCTTCACACAAACCTTTGATTCATGGTTTTGGTTATCAGGAGTGGATGTAAGGGCTGAATCTAATAAGAAACCACGGGTGATTGTGGCGTTAGGTGATTCAATTACGGATGGCTATTTATCGACTTTAAATGAAAATCGCCGTTGGACGGATGTTTTAAATGATCGTCTAGACCACGAGATTAAAAATCAAACCTTTTCCGTCCTTAATTCAGGGATTTCCGGCAATCGAATACTGACAGATTCCCCTATCTTTGGTGAAAAAGCCCTTTCTAGACTTGAAAGAGATGTGTTCTCGCAAACTGGGGTTACGGATATTATCCTGTTAGAAGGAATCAATGATATCGGTCATGAACCGCATGTGTATGATGCGAAGAAAATCATTGCTGGAATGAAGGAAATTGCAAAACAGGCTCATAAGCACGGACTCAGGATATATATCGGTACATTGACACCCTTCAAGGGCTATGATGAAGGGAATTATTACACCGAAGAAGGGGAGAGAACTCGTCAGGAAGTGAATAAATGGATCCGCAACAACCGTGTATTTGACGGGGTGATTGATTTTGATCATGTGTTGGCTGATCCAGAAAATCCCGAAAAACTTTTAGCAGAGTTCGACAGTGGAGACGCCTTGCACCCCAATGACCTGGGATTAAAAGCCATGGCTGAATCAATTGATTTATCCATTTTTAAGAAGCCATTAAATAAGAAGTAATAAGTAGATTATTAACTAGGGCTGTATCGTTGTGATTAATATGCGAAAGGGTGAGCATTGATGAAAAAAGTAATTGGTCTGTTTTTTGCTGTGGGATTTTTACTAAGTGTAAATTCATACTTTTTATCAACAGCAAGCGCAAAGCAATCAAATGACGTTAAAATCCCTGTTTTGCTTTATCATGTAGTGAAGCCTAATCCGGATCCTGCCAATCCGTATCAATTCAATCTCAAAGAATTTGAGAAGCATATGGCATATCTTCATAAAAACGGCTATAGGACATTAACAATGAAGCAGTACTTCAACATCCTTGATAAAAAAGCAGCTATGCCTAAAAAGCCAATTCTGCTGACGTTCGATGATAATTCAGATGATTTTTATCCATATGTTTATCCAATCTTACAGAAATATGGAATGAAGGCAACTTAATTCACAGTTTCCGATTGGGTGAATGGCAGCTGGAATATGACTGCGGAAGAGATATTAACCGTTATGGAGAATCGAATTGATATCCAAAACCATTCGGTCACACATACGTACCTTGCAGATTTAAGCAGGGAGGAACAATACGCAGAAATTGATGATGCCACGATTGCTCTAAAAGAGTTAACGGGCAGGAAAACAAATGTATTCGCCTATCCTTACGGAAACTATAATGCCGAAACAATTTCTATTCTGAAAGAACTGGGATTCAAAGGTGCTTTCAAAGTAGGAGGAGGACTTAGTACAGATAAAAGTAACAGAATGGAATTACCTCGAATTATGATCCTTCAAGAGCATACGTTAGATGATTTTATCAGAATGATTAATACAGGATATTAGGGGATGTGGTAATGCCGGGAAGTCCGGCTGGCTGCATTACAAAAGCACCGAATTGGTGCTTTTTTATTTGAGTGGTATTGATATTTAACTCTGAAAGTCCTAATACATCTTATAGTACGCAAACAAATCCTATGTGAACTAGCATTCGATTTTACAATTCTTAACAATCCTTTGTCTTTTCTCAGAATGTAAAGTATACGTGAATGGCGATTAGATGGTTATAGAGCAGAAAGTTCCAGGTTGGATACCGTATAGATATCCTGGGTATTGGTTCCTATATTATTACTTTATATGAGGATTCAGAAGGATAATAAGAAAGTTACTAACAATGAAGAATATATAGCGTAAAAAGCACTTGATTGTGAACTGCATCCCTTCATTCTGAGCAACCGAGTAAAATATTGAAGTTTATAAGAATGGAGTTGTTCAAACGTTTATGAAAATGACTTTTTAACAGATTTTTTGCAATGCTAAGTTGTTTGTCCTATAACTTTTATTTATATAGTAGGTAAAAAGGTATATTTTGTGAAGGGTTGGAAGGGAATTATTACCAAATGGAGAATAAAAGATAGAAGACTGTCTAATCAGAACGAATCATCTCAGAGAAACAACCAGGACCTATTAAATTGAGGAAAGGGGTCTTCAATGGATGTGAAATATATTCCTGCCGATTGGGAGAAAATGCGAGCGGGACTGAGTGATTTGTTGGGTCATGGATTTGGGAAGGGAATGTTCGATCATTTAAAGGATGTCAATGAAGTACTAGAAGATGCAGAAAGAGATATTGCGAAATATGATGGTGATGGAGCGATTTCCTTTCAGCATACGAGTCAAAAAAGTCTCTATAATAGCCTAGCCGATGATTTCTCCGTATTACATCGCTTTACCGGGAAAGTCGGGGATATTGTCGACCGGACGATTGATGAGCCGTTCTATAAGGACATGGATAACTTCGTCCAAGCGGTAAGAGATCTTTCCATATCGAACTATAGCACTGGGAATCGAATCGGCGCCAAAGAGACGGTGCAGTATGGCTATGGAGCAGGCACTACCCAAATGGAAGTGCCGAAAACAGAGGTAGGCATCGATGATTTATTGAGTGGCGGCAACTTTTATGCGGATCAAATGAAACAACAGTTTGAAGAATGGAAGGTCGCCAATCCTGATCAGGAGATATCCGAAGAAGAGTATCGAATGGCAGCGGTCAACAGTCGGGCCTTTGAATATGAATCCATCCGGGACAAACAGGAAAACAAGGAGTTCTGGGCAGGGATTGCCGCTTTGGTCGTAATTGTGGGTGTATCCTTGGTATGTCCTCCAGCCGGAATTGCCTTAGGGGCGGCTTATGGAGTGATGGAAGTCAGTTCCGCCGTGTCAGGGAAGGACTGGGTATCCGGCAGGGAAATGAGCACATCCGAGCGCTGGACTCGTGGGCTGTTAGCGCCGCTAGATATCATCCCTGCAGCTGGGGCAGTTTCGAAATTTGCCAAGGGAGCCGAATTTGCCCGCCTGGGTGATCATGTGGGACAATTAGGAATAAGAACGCCCGGTGCTAAAATCAATACCGGTGCTCATCATGTCCAGCGACTGGCCAATTCGGCTTCTAATTATGCCACTACCAGGTTGCGGAGTGCGACAAATGCCTTAAATGATGCTAAAAATGTAGCCGTTAATAAAGTGGCTCGAGATCTCGTCGATGTCGGTAAAGTGGTTGATACCTCCGTTACCTGGACGAGAAATAATTTAAACCTCGGAAGACAGGCTATAACCCCAGACGGTACCGTTTATCGAATCAAAGAAACGGCTGAAAACACACATAAGGTCGAAACTAATTTAAAGGATTTTTTGAGTCGGTTTGAGGGGATAAATCTAGCGTCTAAAGGTACAGGTGATGTTAAGGTCCAACTTGGCAAAGAAGATTTGGATGCTTTACGGAAAAAGTGGAATGTTCCAGAGACTAATACAATTGCAGTTGGTAAAACAGATGTAAAAGGACTTGAAGATTTAACTTTTGAAGGAGGATCTCCAGAAGTAAGAAAAGAAGCTGGCCTACCTTCATTGGATACAATTTTACCAAATAGGGAGATTAGGGCTCCGTATGATCATATAAAAAATCCTAAGTTAGCGCAGTTTACAAGGCATGCTGAAGAAGGGGTTTTAAATGAGTTTGATTCTACTGTAAAGATAGCTGGAATCGAACCAACGGAAGTAACAGGTATACTTAGAATTCATCAATCTAATCCAAGAGGTGTATGTAATAAGTGTAGTAAGGGATTACTAAAACCTTATCCTCTTGAAAAGAGTGGCATATTTTATCAAGCTAGCAAAAAATATCCCAATCTAACAATAGAAGTAACATCGGAGATTGATGACAATGTTAAAACTAATGGACTGTTATTTTTTGTTTTAAAAGATGGAAAGATTATTGAATAATTTAAGGAGGAAATCATGGAAAACACATTAAACGATAATTTACAAAAAGAAGTTAAAGTAGGATTTATTTTAACAGTTGCTGAAAGAGTATTTTCTGTAATCAGCAAGGATGATGAAAGATATCCAGATGGAAGAGATGCCTTAGACAAATGTTGGCTATGGGTTGAATCTCATGCTTTTACTGGGGATGAACTATATGAGCTTATTGATAACGCAGACTTTACAGGGATTTCAGAATTTGCTGAGGAAGAAGAAGACTTGAATATTGCTAGGATTTGGTCCCTGTTAGTTGATGCTGTTGCTTATACTGCTTGGGAAGCTTATAGAAATGAAAAAGTAAAATATTTACCCCAGTCATTAGAAAGTATAACTAACGATAGTATTACTATCTTCATAAGCAGTGCAGTAGAAACGAGCTTTGTTACAGCAGAGGAAATTAAAAGAATGGAAAAAGCAATTAATGATTATAAGAGTATGAATACTACATTTCCAACAAACAAAGAGGATTTTATAAATATATTTTAAGTATAAATAAGCATTGTAATTTGTCTTTTAATATTAATGATTGGTCAAACTAACTCATATACTATTGTATTGTAGTTAATGTACACCCAAGGGGAAATATATAAATCAGGTCATTCAAATTAAAACCTGTATAAAAGTAATGCCACATAAACTTTTGTACAGGTCTTTTTAAGTATCATGGCTATGCAGCTAATGTGAACCGGTGGAGTGGGAGATAAAGGTATTAACTCTTCTATCGGTTCGCAATGGAAATATAGAATTGATATAGCAGATGAGAAAATTAGCGAAATGGCTAGACGTTTGACTAATGAAGAATTAAAAAGTACGTATTTAAATATAAAATTAACTCATTAAATATATTTGTTAAGGAGTAATTAATGAGCACTGTTTTTTTAGATTTTAAATTATATAAGTCTGTAAGTGATGAAACAATAACAAAGTATAAAAATAAAGTTCCGGAAGAATTAATTAATGTGTGGGAGAATTACGGATTCGGAAGTTTTTTAAATGGTTATTTAAAAATAATAAATCCAGACGATTATAAAGAATTAGTGGAAGAATCATATTTCCGTGGTAATATTTCTGTTCCACTTTTCGCCACTGGGATGGGGGATATCATATGCTGGGAAGAGAACCGATATTTAAGATTAATCGAGTATAGAAAAGGAGTTTTCAAAGGAATATCTGCCGGTTTTGAGTTTTTTTTCTCAGACTTAACCGATAATAGCTTTTGTGAAAAATACTTAGATTCAAACCAATATAATCTTGCAACTGAAAAATATGGAGTTCCCAATTTTGATGAATGCTTTGGTTACGTTCCTCTGCTAGGATTAGGTGGTTCTGAAAAAATTGAAAATCTACAGAAGGTAAAATTATTTGAACATATTTTACTAATAACTCAATTGACAGGGCCTATTGCCTAGTGTTCTAAAAAAATTGTAATCACAATATTTTATATTCTTTAAACTTAATTTTTTTGGAGGAGAAATTAATGAGAGATTGGGAGTATAATGAATTATTTAATGCAATTGAGGAGACATATGAAGAGTTGTTAGCTGAAGATAGGGGATATAGGTATGCCATAGCAAAACTAGCAGATGAATTTGATAACTTAGGTAAGATAGAAGATATTATTATTGATACTGCTGTTGGAGAAATTGCAATTGGCCATGATAAGGTTTTTGTTGGACGTATTGAAGGGATAACGAAGAGGTTGAGCATGTACAATCCACAAGAAGCAGGAGATGAATTAACTTTAGAAGAACTAAAAGACTTATCGAGACGAATAAATAAAGTGATAGACGGACTAAATAATGCAGAAGTTGATTATAATCTTTCAGCAGAATAGTAATTCCTTCTTGAGGGATGCGATATAGGGGTTTCATTTGATTGCTCATGTGATGAGGAAAATAGGTTGGGAATTCGTCTAATAAATGAAAATGTAACTGAACTCGGCTATCAAGATGTTTCTATTTAAAAAGGACTGTTAAATTATGTATATGAAGGTGTTTGAAGATTATTTTTCTGAATTACAAGCGGATATGGTGGCTATTTGCTTAGAATATGTTGAAAATGAAGCGGAGGATATTTACATTTACTGTTCCTATGAGCCAGAAATGTATGTTTTTGATGTGTTTTTTAAGATAGATGGCCAGTTTGTATATAAGCATAATTTAAATGATGCAGTAAATAATGGCACAAGTATGAAAGTTATGAAAGCTTATGATACATCTGAACATAGGCAAGAGGCTGTTTTAGATATCGGACTTGAAAACTTAGAAAAAATTCATGAAAAATGTAAAGAATATGAAATGGAAATGCCAACAGAAATAAAATTACATTATAATGTGAAGAAAAATAGTTTGAAAGCAAACTATAGATATGGCTTATTATACACAAATGACGATGAATTATTACCTGATGATATTTTTGATAATTGGTTCGAAGAAGTAAAAAATAGTGATTTGTAATTTATACGTGCTTATACCTTGATTGGCTAAATGCCTTTCAAGGTTTTTATTAGTTTAAGATTTTTTAATGGCAGATTTGCTAATAAAAAAGAGGGATGCCTAATTTGTAAGGTCTGGGAAAAATTAAACCAGCAGTTATTATGATGCCAAGGTACCCACATTGCAAATTTATTACGGATGGTTTTGATTTTAGTTCAGAGGTGAAAAGAGTTGAAGGATAAGATGAAAATACTAAGTAAAGAAGAAGTACTAAAGCAGGGAATAAATTTTGATGAGGAACTATGGTTCACTTCATATAGTGATGAAGTTTTAGATAATCCTGAAAATGAGGGTGGAAATCCTTTTACAGGTTTAGTATACGAACTATATGTTAATGGGGATTTAGCTTATTATTGTTATTATAAAAATGGTTTTAAAGATGGAGATTATGTAAAGTTTTATACTAACGGAAAGATAAGATCAATAGATTATATGGTAAAGGGACAGACAAGGGGGATAAGAAAAAAGTGGTATGAGTCTGAAGAGCTGATGTATGAAGGGGAATTTATCTATGGTATTTGTTTGAGATATACTGAATGGGATAAACAAGGAAATATTATTAGACAAAAAAATTCTCCAACTCAAGACGATTTAGAATTAATTGCTCGATTCACTGAAAGTGATCATAATGACCAAATTTGATGAGCAAAAATTAATACAAGATTTTTCAAAAATTCAAAGTGAGTTATCATCAGGGATTCAATTGGAAAATACTTTCTTTGAACAAGAATTGGAATATATTGCAGGGGTAGATTTAGTATACTGGGATACTAATAACAAAAGCTATAGCGTATGTTGTATTGTAATCATTGATTATAATACAAAGGAGGTTATTGAAAAAGTTTACAGTTATGGAGAAATTACTGTACCCTATATCCCAGGTTTTCTTGCATTTCGAGAGTTACCATTAGTAATGGATGCAGTGAAAAAACTAGTGAATCTTCCAGATTTATATATGTTTGATGGGAATGGGTATTTACACTATCGCCACATGGGGATTGCTACACATGCTTCCTTTCTATTAAAAAAGCCAACTATTGGTGTGGCGAAAACTTATCTGAAGATTAAAGGCGTAGATTTTATTATGCCGGAGAACCAAATAGGTTCTTACACTGATATTATAATAGAAAATGAAGTCTACGGCCGTTCTTTGAGAACTTCGAAAAATATAAAACCAATCTTTGTTTCATCTGGAAATTGGATTGATTTAGATACTAGCACTGAAATTGTTATGAAATGTATAAATCGTGAGAGCCGAATCCCTATCCCTGTAAGATTAGCAGATATTGAAACACATAAAATGAGAAAACGGCTAATGGAGAAATAGATAGAATTAAATAATTGTGTATAGCTAATTGATGTATTCGATAATCATTTAAATGTTACAACCAATCAAACCAAAAAAATAAGCTATCGTTCTGAATAAGCCCTTGTTCAAAACGATAGCTTTATATATATATTCTAAGGGAAGTTAAAATGAATTGTTTGATGCATTTCAACAGGAAGAATCAAAGTCTGCTTTATGCTACTACTAGGTTGCGGAGTGTGACAAATGCCTTAAATGATGCTAAAAATGTTGCCATCAATAAAGTGGCATGAGATCTCGTCGAAGTCGGTAATGCAATTGATACCTCCGTTACCTGGACGAGAAATAATTTAAACCTCGGAAGACAAGCTATAACCCCAGACGGTACCGTTTATCGAATCAAAGAAACGGCTGAAAACACACATAAGGTCGAAACTAATCTAAAGGATTTTTTGAGTCGGTTTGATGGGATTAATTTAAAGGGTGAGGGTACGGGTAGTGTTGGAAGGTATTTAGATGATATACCAAGACTAGATGAAATAGAAGTAAAGTTTAATAGAAATTATAAACATGATTCAGAAGAGTTTGTAAGACAACTTAAAGACCAAGAAAAAGGTATGAATGAGCTAACAGTTGACGAGTATCTAAAAAATAGAGAAAGATATATTGCAGAAGGTAGAGCGATAGAAGGAAATGCTGCTCAAAAAATGGCTAGACAAGAAGCACTTAAAGATAAAATTGCTGAACTTCGAAAACAAGGACTTTCTAGGGCGGACGCGACAAAGCAAGCTTCAGAATGGCTAGATACAAAAGCAGCCCTTCATAATCCAGATCAAATTGCCGGCGGAAGAGCGGATATTATTGGAGGTTTGGGGGATAAAAGAGTAAATTCTTCGATAGGTTCACAATGGAAATATAGAATTGATCTCGTTGATGAACAAATTGGGGGAATTGCAAAGGGGATGACACCTGAGCAGTTAAAGAATACTTATTTAAATGTTAAACTAACTCAATAATCAAAGGATGGTATGTAATTTGGAAACTATATTTAGCGATTTTATAAAACATGAAACAGTTGATGAAAATGTTATATTAAAATATAAGGATATACTTCCTGAGGAATTAATAGAAACATGGAAAAAATATGGTTTTGGTACTTTTTCAAAAGGCTTTTTAAAAGTTATTAATCCAGACGATTATTTAGATACTTTAGAGAAAAGCTATTTAAGGTATGAGCAGGCGATTCCCATCTTTACAACCGCAATGGGTGATATTATAGTATGGGAAAAAGGTAAGTATGTGAATTTACTAAACTTTAGAAAAGGATATGTTAATGTTGTTTCATCTGGATTTGAATTCTTTTTTGAGGACTTAGAGGATAATAATTTCATGAACGATGAATTAAAGTGGCAGCCTTATCCTGAGGCGCTTAGTAAATACAGTGCCCCTAACTTTGACGAGTGTTTTGGTTACACTCCTTTATTAGGTTTAGGTGGAGCAGAAAAAGTGGAAAACTTGAAAAAAGTCAAATTGAGAGAACATATTCTTATTATTACGGAATTTATGGGACCAATCCAGTAAGACTTGGGGATATAATGAAGAACTATGAAAAGCACTTGATTGTATTATAGGTGCCTGCATCCCAATTGTTAGACAGATATAATAATTGGGATGCAGTTTTTCTATGGCTAAATATATAGGATAATTTGAGCTTTTAAATCATAGTAGATTTAGAGGAAAGAATAACCAAGAGAAGGATACATGGACTCATGTATCCTTTTCTAGTCCTTATAAGTCTATCCAATGGTGACTGATTTTTTATAATGTAAATGTCGCCCTTTAGTGAACTTCGGTAAATGCTGTTTATGTGCGTCCAATAATTCGGACGTCATATCCCAAATCTCTTCTAGTGAGAGGACGGAGGAGGCGTGAGGATCTAACATAACAGCTTGATAAACATAATCAATATCACCTGTTAGAACGGCTTCTACAATCAATTGTTGTACATTGATATTTGTCATATTCATAGCGGCAAGCTGTGGAGGCAGATCTCCGATATGGGTTGGCTGAATTCCGCGTTTATTGACCAGGCAAGGAACCTCAACACAGGCATTGGTTGGCAGATTCGTTATTAAATTGGTATTTAACACATTCCCCCATATTTCACGGTTAACACCTGTTTCCATGGAGTGTATAATCGGAGCCCCGTATTCGTGACTTTCTTCTGTATTAAAGGGAATATTATTTTCGATTTTCTCTTTCGTTTCTTCAAAATGCTTTAAATTAGCTTCGCTTCGTCGGATATATTCATCAATCGGAATAGAGAAGTCATCAATAAGTGAATCTCTTTTTATGAAATAAGGTGTGTACTCCGAGAGATGCTCACTTGATTCTGTGATGAAGTAGTTCAGTCTATTCATCATTTCAAAGCGTACTTTATCCTTTTTATAAATGGCCGGATCTTTCATGGCCTCGAACAAAGCAGGGTACAGATCCTTTCCTTTATGCTTTAATTCCAGAAACCATGCCATATGATTGATTCCTGCAACCTTATATTCCAGTTCTTCTGTTGGCAGATTCAGATATCCAGCCAATTCTCCAGCGGTGTTTTGTACGCTGTGACAGAGACCTACTGTTTTAATGGAAGTTGCTTTTTCAATAGCAAGGATAAGCGCAGCCATTGGATTGGTATAGTTTAGTAATAGAGCATCCGGACAAACCTCCTCCATATCCCTGCAGATATCTAAAACAACCGGAATGGTCCGCAGTGCTCTAAATACTCCGCCTACTCCAAGTGTATCTGCAATGGTTTGTTTTAGGCCGTATTTTTTAGGGATTTCAAAATCAATTAAGGTGGATTCATGCATACCGACCTGTATGAGATTGATTACATAGCTGGCATCCTTTAACGCATCCCGTCGGTTTTGATGAGCTTCTACTGTTGCGATGTTTCCATTTTGCTCGATTAAAGAAAGGGCCATTTTTTCTGCAGTTAGCAATCGATCTTCGTTTATGTCCATTAAGGAGAAGGTAGTCCCAATTAATTCTGGATAACTAAGAATATCTGAAATAAGTCTTTTGGCAAAAACAACACTACCTGCACCGATTATTGTTACTTTCATTTAAAAATCCCTCCAATTTTAATTGATTAGCCTTTGACTGAACCAGGTGGAAGACCTTGGATGAACATATATTAACACTTTGAGAAAGCGTTTACGATATTATTTTAATCTTTAGAATAACTATTTAATAATATTGTTTAAGGTTTTTACTTTTGCTCTCTACTGGTTAACTAATGTCTCATTGGTCTAATTACGTATTTTCACAAGTGTGTTGTTTTTAAGTAATAGTTTTATTTAAGATACTTAACTAGGTAAGGGTAGACATCATTACCTGGAAAATTGCCGAGTTACTGGATATTATCCATGCATTGAGTAAATGCCATGGAGCTGATTTTGAAAAGGTAGAGGACTTTCTTGTGAAAAAATCAGCTAAACGTGGTGGATTCAAAGAGAAAATCTTCTTGAATGAGGTAGAAGGTTGAATTAGTTTTAACACTGCATAGTAAATAGACATTATGACTCGGAAAGTGTGTTTTATGGTTTTTGGGGTATTTATATATAAGATATACAAATAATATATACTACAATAAGAAATACTTTGTGGAAATTATATGTGGATATGCATAGCGAAAAATTGACTGAATTTTTAATTTGTTTTAGGGAAACCATCACTAATTCTCTAATTTAACTAATAGTATATGCATAATGAAAAACAACATAGATCAGTGAGGGTGATTAACAATTGGAACGGGAAGAACTACAGTATCTTTTACTAAACGATTCGTATATCGAGATAGCTATTAAACGTTATCTTACTTTTAGGAATAATGAGGAATATGATGAAAAATATAAATTCGATATTTTACAAGAATTGAAAGAAAGTATAGAGAATATGGATTTTAGTGAAGGGCAAATGGATGATTATATAACCCTGATAAAAACAAAGAATCCTACTAAAGGAACTTTTGCACATTGGAGTGCAGTTGATAATTTGAGTGGATTTTATGAAGAAGCTCCGTCACTTTGTGCGGGTGAAATTCAAAAATTATATACTGGCACAAGTGGTGTTGGTGAGCGTGTAGATCGATTTCATCTTACGGCTAAGGAGTATGAGAAAAATATGGGGGCCCCCCTCCTTGCCTATATGCTTGCTGCTTTTGATTATGAAAAATACCCGATATACAAGGAAGAAATTTTGCAAAAAGTGAAAAAAACCTTTCAGATAGAAGAAAAACTGGGTTCTCCAGGGAAGAACTATCAACTTTTTTATGATATATGTTCCGTAATTCTTGAGTATGCTATTGATCAGGGATTGGAATGGACTATATTGGATGTTCAGGATTTATTGTACTGTGTTAATAAATATCCGTCCCTTATAACAGAAGTGGCAGTGGAATATATTCAGGGATATGCAAAGCAATTATATGATTTTTCACAGAATGACGAAGAGTTCCTCACATTTATAAAAAGTAAATTACCGAAAAAGCAATTAGAAGAGCGACACTCTTTTTATAAGAATAGAGATAAAGTCAATAAGATTCGCTATCTTTTATTGGAGCAAATCTTACAAGACGGTAATCCAGATATTGAGGAACTGGAAAGGTTGAAAATAGAAATCAATAATGAATACGAAACGAACATTATTCATTCGTGGAATAATTTTCGCATTTTGTTTCAAATCTATTTTCCTTCTATTAAATCAAGAATTAATGACCAGTTGAGAAAGATACACACCTGTATTAGGGAAATAGAAGAATTTCAGGGGATGAGTTTTAGTGATGAGACCCTAAATGATTTTAGCTGGAATCAAAATTTTGGTACGACTGAATGTTGGCTTGCTGTATTTCCTGACAATAAATTGAACCATAAGGATGCGGCACAGTTATTTATGTCTATAAAGGAATCAACCATAAGCTATGGATTGGTTTATGGAGCAAATCATGAAAATGTAGGAATAAGAGTTCTTGATTTTGTTGAAGATGCTGAACATTTCACCTTCCAAAAAATGAAAGAGAAATTCTTAGATGTTAAGGATGCATTTTTAGAGGGAAATGCCGAAAAGGATAAGGTAGATACTCAGTATTTCTGGCTAACAGCAAATCCTTCCATTTGGTCCGTAAATGAGATCAAAGATGGAGGGGAGGTATATTATACTGCAATTAATGAGAATGGTAATAAGCGCAGAATATATGATGCGTTTATGAAAGCACAACCCGGTGATAAGGTTCTGTTTTATGAATCCACCCCAATTAAAAGTGTAGTAGCAGAGGGTGTAGTTACACAAGGCTTGCATGTAGAAATAGAAGACGAAGAAGAAATACAGGCAGTTAGTTTCCGTTATGAAAAGGATATCAAGCCCATACCATGGGAACAAATCGTCAATAAAGAATCTCTAAAAGATAGTTCGCCAGTGGCAAATAGAGCACAAGGAAGTTTGTTTGAGATGACTAAAGAGGAGTTTGAAGATATTCTTTTGATGGAAAATAAAGCAGAATCAACTCCACCTACAGTGGATATCCCGGTTATAGATTTTAATAAAACAATCTCTATTGATGGGTTGTATTTCGAGGAATTAGAGTTGATGAAAAAGCAAATCCATACAGCTCTTGCTTCGGGTAAAAATATTTTGTTAACTGGCCCTCCTGGAACGGGTAAATCCAAGCTTGCGAAGGAAATATGCAGAAGTTTTGCTGCTGACTATACGATGGTAACTGCTACTTCTGACTGGTCTACTTATGAAACAATAGGGGGATATAAACCCAATAGCGATGGCACGCTTACTTTCCAACCAGGGCTTTTCTTGAACAGTTTTAAAGAACCGGTTATTAATAAACCGTTAAATAAATGGGTGATAGTCGATGAAATGAATCGCGCTGATATTGATAAAGCATTTGGTGCTTTATTCTCAGCGTTGACAGGGGATCCGGTTACTCTAAACTTTCAAACAGATGAAGGAAGACAGATTGTTGTACGCCCACAGAAAGAAGTGGAAAATGTTATACCTAGTGACCAAGAATATATTATTCCGAACGATTGGCGTTTAATAGGTACATTAAATACCTATGATAAAGCTTCACTCTATGAAATGAGTTATGCTTTTATGAGGCGTTTTGCATTCATCCCGGTTCCAGTTCCAAAACAAATCAACCAAGAGTTAGTTGAATATTACTTACCACTTTGGGCTATCCATGACTACAAATATTCACATATATTGGCTGATCTATGGAAGGAAATTAATCAATATCGTCAAATAGGACCAGCTATAATTGAAGATATCGCTAATTTCACAGTGAATGATGCTGATTTTACTTCTGCCATAATCTTATATGTACTGCCACAACTGGAAGGCTTATTTGAAAATGAAATTAAATCGTTTATTGATAGAATGGAACTCATCCCTGAAATAGATATGATTCGAATGAAAGATTTCGCGTACGATTTCTTTCATATTAAGGAATAGCTATGAAAGTAGAAAAACAAGAACTGATTGAAGAAATAAGTGATTTTTTAATCGTTTATTTAAAATCTGGAAAAGTGGGACTGAATTCCTTTATTCAAAAAACAGACCTTAATATTGCTAATTTAGAACGGTTGCTTAAAGTACATTTTTTGTTAAAAGAAGAAGTAAAGTCTTTTGTAAGAAATTTACCAACCACTATACGTCGGTTTAAAACATCTACTAATGTAGAAAACGAAGTATACATTGGGCAAATTCGAGGACAAATCAACTGGGGGAAGACCTTTCAGGAAAGGGCAAAAGAGAGTACCAAGCTTATCTATTCATGCAATGAGAGATCTCGCTTTTATAATATTAAGGAAAACCTTGTATTGAAAGAGCTGTTACAATCTTTATATGTATTGCTATTTAAAACTTTTAAGATGGCTAAGCTTGAAAAATATGAATGGTTTAATGAGTGGGCGGAATTAAAATTAATAGTTGAGCAAATTTACGGAAAGAATATCTACTTATCTAAGGTAAATTTATCTGGAGCAGTCACGGACAGAATGATACTTGAGACGACAAAACATCGTAACCCGTTATATCGGGATGCAGCTAATCTATTATTGTTATACCGACGAATTCTTTCAAACGATTTGAATAAGGACGAATTAATTCATTTATTCCAACAAACATTTATATTACCGGATAAAGAAGAAGTTCTATATGAATTGTACTGGGTAATTCAAATTATTAAACAGAACAGTCAACAAGCTGAACTTCAACTGATTGATGGAAGGCAAAACCTTGTTGCAAGCTGGCAGGATAGTGAATACACCTATCAAATCTATCATGATTCAGAAGGATCAAGGAATATAAAGTTTCAAATTCCAACGACAGAGATTGCTGCAGTAGAACATCCATTTCTGGTAAGAAAGATTAAATCAATGAAAAAAGCTTCTTCAATTGCTGCCTTAGCATTTGAAAGAAAAATAGACACCACTCTTTTTTGGAGCGGACGTCCGGATGTATTGATTGAGGTGTATAGCCAGGTAACCGGAAAGCTGGCTAAATTGATTATTGGTGAAGTCAAACACACAAGAAATGTAGACTATGCAATGTTGGGATTAAAGGAACTTCTTAATTATATGGCATTCGCAAAACATAATAATGACTATCTTGATGGCCAGCCTGTTGAAGTTCAAGGAATGCTGTTAACAGATTTAGAAGAAATAAAGCAGGATGTTATTGGTGATGTGAAAATTATTCGAACAGGTAATATAGCTCGATTGATATTATAGAAATTGAGACTGTGTAAATATCATAATTTATACAGTCTTTTATTGTGAAAAAAGGAAGGAACTATAACTTGTGAATACCTAAAATATTATTTGTCATGTAGGAAAAAATGGTGCGAATTCTAATGATGTTTAGTGGTATATAAGTAATAAATCATTAAAAATGTACCAACATGGATTGTCCACAACCTTATTTATAATGCTAGCCTTTGGACGTATACAGTAAGTTAAGAAAATCTCTTGAAAGGAATTGATTGCAATGTCAACAAGTAGATGTTTGAAAGCGATTGCTTTTTGCGTATCCTTGATAGTGATCACCGGTGGCTGTAGCGGACAGGAAGCCAAATCAGTTAAAGGGGAGACTCATAATGAGTATGTTGATTTAACAGAGTTGGAAGATACTACATTGGAAGGTCAGCGTATTTTAAAAGTTGAAGGTTTAAAAGCGCAATTTGAAGAAGAATGGAAAGCTGAACAAGAGCGTATAGCCAAGGAAAAAGCCGAAGCTGAAGCCAAAGCTAAAGCCGAGGAAGAAGCAAAAGCAAACCCGGTAAATATGGGTCCGGTAGAGAAAGCTCAGTGGGAAAATAACAATTTTTCAGATGTACATGAGCGTGCTAATTACTTAAATGCTCATAGAAACCATTTTGATAATATTTATAGTGACGAACAAACAAAAACTTATCTTAATGCATTGAATGATTATTTACAGACTTCTGGAGAGATGCAAACGGAAGCACTCTTGAACGGAGAAATGGAAGCGGCTGAATAAAGAAAGTGAAAGAAGTTGGTTGTAGTTAAAAAGCTGTTTAATTAGAAATAGACATCCTAAAAATTATTATTGAATAGTCATATATATCCCTCCAAAATCAATTTTAAACGAAACTTGGCATATGTTAATAGAAACTTTACGTATTCCAATATTATTAATGTAAGACAGTTATATATTTGATGTATTACAAAGACTTGCCTTATTTATGGTTTAATATGATGTTCTGTTCCTAACTATTATTGTTACTGGCTTGATAAAAGGGAGATAGCTTTTGGCTTTCCCCTTTTTTGTTAACTCATGGTATGTTGAATAACTAATTAAAAGTATAGAGCTAACAACGAAGACCACTATTCTTCCTTAAAAGGGAAAAAATACAAGAAAATCCTTGACAACCCCTTACGGTTTGAATAGAGTGAATATATAGAAATAACAGATTATTTAAATTAAACTTGTTAGAAAAGGGATTAAAAGTATGGAAAAATTGAATTCAGTTCTAGTAACAGGTTATGCCAAAGCACCACAAGGCACATCGATGTATGAGCTTTATAAACATGCTGGAATTGTTTTAGAAGTAGAGTTGGATACCCATACCATTATAGATGTTGAATTTACAATGGTTGCAGATTTAACTAAAAGTTTTTTTAAGAAATTAGTGGTGGGTTATAGTTTGGATAATGGTCTTGAAGAATTAATAACTCGCATTAGAAAATATTATCTTGCCCCTTCGCAACAAGCTATTATTGTAGCATTACAAGCGGCAAATCAGCGGTACTGGGAATGTTTAAAAGTGAATAATTAACTTGGTTGTTTAGTGCTGTGTTGGTAACCCCAATGCAGACAATCTATAGAACCGAGCGCACATTACCTATTTAGGAGGTTGACAGTCTCTTAAATAACGTTGATGTTCGTTTGGTTCTATTTATTTTACAGATTTTTATTATAGGGAGGGTTAGTGTAATGAAGCAAATAATTACAGCTGAAGAAGCAATTAAACAAGTGAGTTCAGGATCCTCGATAATGGTTGGTGGATTTGGACTGGTCGGTTGTCCGCTCCAATTAGTTGAAACGCTTAGCGCTTCTAAGTTAAATGATTTAACGATTATTAGTAACAATCTTGGTGAACAGGGAAAGGGTTTAGGTATTTTAGTATTAAATAAGCAAGTGAAGAAGGGAATCGGATCATTCTTTACTTCAAATAAAGATGTAGTACAAGCGTATAAAAAAAATGAAATTGAAATCGAGTTACTGCCACAAGGAACATTGGCAGAGGCCATACGCGCTGGAGGGGCAGGTCTTGGTGGATTTTATACACCAGTTAGTGTAGGAACAGCTTTAGCTGAAAGAAAGGAAAAGAAAGTTATTAAAAATACAGAGTACATTTTACAAGAGTCATTGCAAGCAGACTTTGCGTTTATAAAAGCAAAAAAAGCAGATAGGCTTGGAAACTTAATTTATAGTAAATCTGCAAGAAATTTTAATCCGGCTATGGCGACAGCAGCTAAAAAAGTATTTGTTGAAGTAGATGAGATTGTCGAAGTAGGCGAGCTAGACCCTGAGGAAATTATTACCCCTCATCTATATGTTGATTATTTAATTTTAAAGGAGAAATAGAATGGATATGAAAGATTATATTACCTCAAGGGCGGCCCAAGAACTTAAGGCTGGAGATATTGTTAATCTTGGAATTGGATTACCAACGAAAGTTGTTGAATTTTTACCACCCGGTATGAATATTCATTTACATTCTGAAAATGGCATTTTAGGTCTTGGGCCATCACCTACAGAAGAAAATATTGATCCAGACCTAGTTAATGCTGGTAAGTTACCTGTAACAGTTAATCAGGGTTCCGCTTTTTTTGATAGTGCATCATCATTTGCAATGATTAGAGGAAATCATATTGATGTAGCTATTTTGGGAGTACTCCAAGTAGATCAATTTGGTCGTATTGCGAATTGGGCGATACCTGGACAAGATATTTTAGGAGTAGGTGGGGCAATGGATTTAATAATGGGAGCAAAAAAAGTCATTGTAACAATGTTTCATACAACTAAAAATAATGAACCCAAAATAGTAAAAGAGCTCACTTATCCTATTACTTCATTTAGACCAGTGGACATTATCATTACGGAATTAGCTGTATTTGAGGTCTCTGATAAGGGATTGATTTTAATGGAAATTGCTCCAGGAAAAACGATTAAAGACGTGGAAGCAAATACAAGTGCTCCCTTTCATATAGATAAAATGTTATTACAGAGCAGTTAAAGGAGGTGATGATATGGTAGCTATAGTTAGTGCACTACGTTCGCCAATCGGTAAGTATGGAGGTTCATTAAGTAATATCAAACCAGAAAAACTTGTTGCTACTTTAATACAAAATAATCTCTCTTCAGTAGGGATAGAAGGTTCGATGGTTGATGAAGTGATTATTGGACATACGAAACAAAGTGCTCACAATCCAAATATTGCAAGACTTTCGCTCTTATCCGTAGGGTTGCCAGAAGATATACCTGGCCATACAGTACATATGCAGTGTGCTTCAGGAATGCAAGCTGTGATTAACGGGGCTATGTCAATCATGACAGGTATGAATGATGTAGTGATAGCTGGTGGTGTGGAGATTATGTCTCAAGCACCATATTATTTTGTTGGTAATCGATTTGGCATAAAACCGGGAGATATAATTTTGTCAGATTCGAATATAGAAAGTCAATCAAAATCACAACCTAATGATATATACGGTCATTTTTCAATGGGACTCACAGCAGAATGGTTATCTGAAAAATACAATATATCAAGAGAAGAACAAGATATGTTCGCATATTTAAGCCAAGAAAAGGCTAGAAAAGCAATAAACTCTGAAAAGTTTTCACATGAAATTGTTCCTATAACGATACGAGATAGGAATAAGCAGATACAACACTTTGCTTTAGACGAATTTCCAAGAGAAACATCTATGGAGAAGTTGGCGGCTTTGAAGCCGGTTTTTAAAGAATCTGGAACTGTTACAGCTGGCAATGCAACAGGCAGAAATGACGGCGCTGCCACTTTGTTATTGATGAGTGAAAGAAAAGCAGAAGATTTAGGGTTAGAACCTCTAGCGTATATTCGCTCCTTTGGTTCTTCTGGTGTTAATCCAAAGGAGATGGGGATTGGCCCAGTTCCGGCAACGGCAAAAGCGTTGAAAAGAGCTAAGTTAACCATAGATGATATGGATTTAATTGAATTAAATGAAGCCTTTGCAGCACAGAGTTTGGCAGTTATAAAAGAATGGGATATAGAAGGTGAAAATATTAATGTGAATGGTGGAGCCATAGCTTTAGGCCATCCTCTAGGATCTACTGGAGCAAGAATCTTAACAACGCTAGTTCACGAGATGAAAAGGCAAGATAGACAATTCGGGTTGGCTACATTATGTGTTGCTGGAGGACAAGGTACTTCCATGGTGGTGGAAAGAAAATGACAAATAGACAATTTGATGCAGTTTTCCATAGAAATCTAAATAAGAAATATCCAATCATTACACATGGCGAAGGAATTTATCTTTTTGATGAATTAGGTAATAAATATATCGATGCTAGTTCTGGAGCTGCAGCAGCTAATTTAGGTCATAGTAATAAAAAGATAGCTCAAGCAATGTTTGATCAAGCGAGCAAAGTTGGATTTGTTCATACATTGAGATTCGAAACAGAAGTACTTCACAATTTAGCTCGGAAAATCGTTAAAATGGCACCTGAATCGTTAAACAAAGTTTACTTTACATCAGGTGGATCTGAAGCAAATGAAAGTGCGATTAAACTTGCAAGGCAATATCATCGTGATAAAGGAAATAAGGATAAAAATATAGTTATCGGTAGATGGCAATCCTATCATGGTAATACATTGGGATCATTATCTGTGGGTGGAGATGTTAAAAGAAGAAAACCTTATATAGCAAATCTAATCCATACCGAACATATTAATTCACCATATTGTCATCAGTGTCCTTTTGGAAAAAAGATGCATGACTGTGAGGAAAATGATAACTGGTCGTGTGCAAGCTCTTTAGAACGCATAATTTTTGAAGTGGGTGCTGAGAACATTTCAGCAGTAATAATGGAACCAATCGTAGGCAGTCAGCAAGGAGCAGTTGTTCCGCCGCCTGGGTATTTCAAGCGTATCAGAGAAATTTGCAACAAAAATGACATCATTCTAATCATAGATGAAGTAATGACGGGGTTTGGCAGAACAGGTAAAAACTTCGCGATTGAACATTTTGGGATTGAACCAGACATTCTAACATTTGGCAAAGGTGTTTCAGCTGGCTATGCACCTTTAGCTGGAATGATCGTTAATGACGAAATAGTAGCTGGTATTGAGAATAATAGCGATGGACAGTTTATTCATGGATATACATATAGTGGCCACCCTGTTACCGCTGCTGCCGGTTTAGCTACTCTTGAAATATATGAGGAAGAGAAAATATTAGATAACTGTATTGCAATGTCACAATATTTATTTGAGAAATTAGAGGGGATAAAGAAAACGTCTTCTATCATATCTGATGTTAGAGGAAAGGGATTATTAATTGGAGTGGAGTTTGTAAAAGATACTCGAGATAATATTTTATTCGATCCAGCTGAAAAAGTGGCAGATAAAATTAATGATTTTGCTATGACTCTTGGCGCTATCTTTTATCCGGGAAGTGGTGGGATAAATGGAGCCCATGGTGAACATTTACTGATTTGTCCGCCTCTGAATGTAAATAGAGATGAAATTGATGAGATTGTTAGTATATTCAAAGAATCTTTGTCTGTAATAAAAAATGATGGGGGAGTAAATAATGAATTTACCAGAGTATAAAAATGAATCTTTTATTGATTTTACAAAACAGGATAACGTTGAAAAACTACAAAGAGCTTTTAAAAAGGTAGAAGAGGGCTTTGGAAAATTCTATCCAATGGTCATTAATGGGGAAAATGTAGAAGGCAATAAAACATTCAAATCTTATAATCCTAATAATCATCAGGAGGTTATTGGGGAATTTCCTTTAGGTACGACAGTAGATGTAGACAACGCTATCGAAGCTGCAGAAACTGCGTTTGGCTCTTGGAAGAAGACGGATTATGTTGACCGTGCGGCTATCAGTTTGCGTATTGCAGATGTTTTTCGTAAGCATCGTTTTGAACTTATTGCGTTAATAGGATTAGAGGTAGGTAAAAATTGGACAGAAGCTGACGCTGAAGTAGCAGAAGGAATCGACCACTTTGAATATATGGCAAGAGAAATATATCGTTATAGTCAAGGAAAAAAGCTTATTCCATTTGAGAGTGAATTAAATGAATACAAATATATTCCGCTTGGAGTTGGAGCTGTTATTTCTCCTTGGAATTTTCCAATTGGGATATCAACTGGAATGATCTCAGCCGCTTTAGTGGCAGGTAATACGGTAGTCTTTAAGCCATCCTCAGATTGTTCCGCAATATCTTACTATATTATGAAACTGTTAGAAGAAGCGAGAGTTCCTAAGGGAGTTGTGAATATGGTATACGGTTCAGGCTCCATAGTTGGTGAATATTTAGTAGCACATCCGAAAGTAAAGTTTGTTGGATTTACTGGCTCAAAAGAAGTTGGTCAAAAGGTTGCTGTACAAGCTGCTACCTTGTCAGAAAACCAGCATTGGTTTAAGAGAACCATTCTTGAACTTGGTGGAAAAAATGCTATCATTGTTGATTCAGAAACGGATTTGGAAGCTGCGGTGGATGGAGTTATAGCCGGAAGTTTTGGATATCAAGGTCAAAAATGTTCAGCGTGTTCCAGAGCTATCGTTGTCGAAGAAATTTATGATGAATTTGTAGAGTTAATAGTTAAAAAGACAAGTAAATTAGAAGTTGGACCTGTAATGGATCAATATACTTACGGAGCGGTAATTAATGAATCAGCTTTAAATAAAATTACCTCTTATATTGAAATTGGAAAGGAAGAAGGCAAATTAATTGCTGGAGGAAATGTTATTGAAGGAAGCTCATATGCTATCCAACCAACAATCTTTGCCGATATCGATAGAGATGCAAGATTAGCTCAAGAAGAAATATTTGGACCAGTCTTATCTATTATTAAAGCTGAGGATTTTGATGATGCTCTTAAAATTGCAAATAATACAGCTTACGGTCTCTCAGGAGGGGTTTATACATTTAATCCTCATAAGCTGGCAAAAGCCAAAGAAGAATTTTATGTTGGAAATCTCTATTTAAACCGTAAAAACACGGGAGCTTGGATTGGTGCGCATCCGTTTGGTGGCTATAATATGTCAGGAACTAACTCAAAACTAGGCGGGCCCGATTATTTACAAAACTACTTACAATCTAAAACTATTACTCAGAAAGTTACGATTTAAATATTAATTAATGAAGGTGAAAAATGACAAATTTAAATGTTTTTAGTAGAGACTTAAATAAACATTATCCTATTGCGAAAAGTGGCCATGGCGTCTTTATTTTTGATAAAGAAGGCAAGGATTATTTGGATGGATCATCAGGAGCTCTAGTTGTCAGCTTAGGACATGGTAATAAGGAGATAATTGATGCAGTATATGAGCAAATGAATGAAATTTCTTTTGCTCATACAAGCCAATTTCATACAGAAGTGTTGCAAGAGTATGCTAATAAACTAGCATCATTGGCACCAGGAGAATTAAATTATGCATATTTGGTTGCAGGTGGGTCAGAGGGTGTCGAAACAGCTTTGAAGTTAGCGAGGCAATACTTTGTAGAAAAAGGGCAAACTGGAAAACATAAAGTGATTGGAAGATGGCCAAGTTTTCACGGGCATACATTAGGTGCTTTGAGTGTAGGAGGGTATACGAACTGGCGTAAACCTCAACAACCAAATTTAATTCCCTTCCCACATATCAATGCACCGATTAACAAATTTGGGACTGATGAGGATAAAAGGGATTACGCAATAAAATGTGCAAAGGAACTCGAAGAAACGATACTTCGAGAAGATCCTGCAAGTATATCAGCCTTTATTTTTGAACCAGTGATAGGTTCATCGGCTGGTGTTGCAGTTGCTCCAGATGAATATTACAAAATGGTTGAGGAAATTTGTCGGAAATACGATGTTTTGCTGATTGCAGATGAAGTGATGTGTGGCTTTGGTCGTGTGGGTGAAATATTTGCCTCAAACAATTGGGGAATGAAGCCAGATATTATTGTATCAGGCAAAGGTATTAGTAGTGGATATGTCCCTTTAGGGTTAGTAATGGTTCATGAAAAAATTTATACTGCGATTAAAAACGGGAATAGCCGTTTTTTCCATGGGTTCACCTCCAGCGGAAATCCTGTTAGTTCTGCAGCTGGACTAGCAGTGCTCAATTATATAGAACAGCATGAAGTGTTACGTAATGTGAAAACGAAGGGTCTGTGTTTAGAAAATAAATTGTTAGATCTTTATGATCAATTTAATTTTATAGGTAATATACGAGGGATTGGCTTAATGTGGGGAATAGAGTTTATCGCAAATAAGAAGGAAAAGAAGCCTTTTCCCCGTTCCAAAAACCTCACTTCTACAGTAGTTAATGAATGCTTTAAAAATGGATTAATTGTTTATCCCAGCCAGATGTTTTATGCAGATGGAACTGGTGATAGTATCATGATTGCACCACCTTTAATCATTACTGAACAAGAAATTGATTTGCTGATTATGAGGCTTAAAAAGAGCTTAGAAGTGGTTGAATCCAATTTATATGTATCATAAACCATAACCAAATAAAAGCTAGTAGGTTACTCCAACAACGAATATAAGTGACAGAAAAGTATTTGTTCAGGATGGTAAGACTCAATATGTAGTCTGTTGAATTATTTGTTTTTTTGAGATAATTTTTTTGAATTTTTAAAATTATTTTAAGGTAAAAGAAAAATTTTAATTTCAGGAGGATTTATTATGAAATATAAAGTGATCATTATTGGTGGAGGATGTATTGGTGCAGCATGTTTTTATGAACTGGCAAGAAGAGGGGTAACAGATATTCTATTGTTAGAAAAAGGGACATATGCAAGTGCTTCCACAGGAAAATCTGCAGGAATTGTGGAAAGTAATTATTTGGACAAAGAGGACATTGAGTATACTTTGAGGAGTATGCCA
The DNA here is from genome assembly GCF_058267515.1 of Pradoshia sp. Z6_59. NCBI lineage: Bacteria > Bacillati > Bacillota > Bacilli > Caryophanales > Bacillaceae > Pradoshia > Pradoshia sp. Z6_59. Next base: position 51,873 of record NZ_JBZCPP010000013.1, on the reverse strand, counting down.
TTATTTAAAGAGTTTAAGGAAAAGTTTGATTTACCATATGTAACAAATGGATATTTAAGAATCGCCAGAGAAGATGAAGATATGGAAAGATTTACAGAAGCTGCTAAACTACAAAGAAAGCTGGGGGCAAATGGAAGGGTAGTTTCTCCGGAAGAAGTGAAATCTCTCCTTCCAGAAGTAGATATCACAAAAATTAAAGGAGGATTATATGACCCGGATGCAGCTTATATTGATCCCTATTTATTAACTTCTATTTTTATAGAACAAGCGAAAGAGTTAGGAGCTCATGCAAAACAGAATACGGAAGTCTTGGATATAAAAGTAACTGATGGGCAAGTAAGTTCTGTGGTAACAGACCAAGGTGAATTCGAATGTGAAAATATCATTAATGCTGCAGGTGCTTGGGGAGAAAAAATTGGTGATATGGTTGGCGCATATTTACCAATGAAAGCTTATCGACGTCAAATCGTAATATTAGATGCTCCAGGTATTGACCATATTGTTCCTTCGGTTATGGATTATATCCCTGGAAAGGAGGATTCTGGTATTTATTTTAGGGAGGAGGTAGGTGGAAAAATATTTGCTGGATTACATTGGGAATCTTTCTCTGATACAGAAAAAGATGTGGATCCAGATAAGTATAACCAACGAGTGGACTCTGATTATATCCACCAAATCAGTGAAAAGTTGCTAGAGATTGCGCCGGGCTTCACTAATTTAGGCTATCAAGGAGGGTGGTCAGGTTTTTATCCTTTTACCCCTGACGCTAAGCCTATTGTCGGTGAACTAGAAGAAATCAAAGGGTTCTATAATTGCTTAGGTTTTGCAGGTCACGGCGTACAAGTTTCCCCTGCATTTGGAGAAATTATGGCTGACTTAATTTTAGATGGTGAAACAGATAAAGTAGAGAATATTGAAAGGTATTCAGCTAAAAGATTTAGTAATGAAGTATCTTTCTCGTGATCATTAACCATTACACTATTTATACAGGTCGCTATATTTCCAAGCGGCCTTTGTATTAAATGAATAATCGTAAGTAGATAGAAGTAAATTCGAGAAATAAGTGTAAGCGTATTAGAAATGAAGTTTATTAAATACAGTAACTAAGATATTGACACCTTGAATATTCCGAAAAAAAATCATTCTGATGGATGGTAGGAAAGGGACATTTGAGCATGAAAACGAAAAACTATTTTAATTTTAACACGCTTATAATTATACCAGCAGCCATTGTTGCCTACTTAGCCGGATCGGCTACTGCAACTGGGAGGGAAGCATTGCAGTTTTATGCATCACATGGGTATCAAGGAATTATTGGCCTCTGTATTTCATTGGTTCTATTCGTTTGGGCCTCGATATCTATATTAAAACTAGGATATGATAAAAAAGAGGAAAATGAGAGTGTATTTAATTACTACTTTGGAAAATACCTAGGACCATTATTTGATTGGTTTGTCATCCTGATGTTGTATGGTGTGGTAACTACCATGCTGTCAGGTGTAGGTGCGGTATTTGTAGAAACGTTTAACATCAATAAATTTGTTGGCATGACTTTAATGGGTGCTGCGGTATTCCTATCGGTAATATTAAATTTAAAAAAATTGTTAAATATACTTGGCTCCATAGGAGCAGTAATAATAATACTTATGGTGTTAGTGAGTACTATTACACTCATAAATAATTTTCAAGGCATATTTAATGCAGGTCAGATAATAAATAGTATGGATGTCTCTAGTGCTTCGAGCTATGGATGGTTGTCTGGTATTCTGTACGCCGCTTTCTGTATGTCAGTAATCGCTGCCTTTATGATGAGAATGGGATCAACATTAAATAGTAGTAAAGAAGGTTTAGTAGGAGGAGTAACAGGCTCCGTTTTATATGTCGGAATGACTGCTATAGTTTTCTTAGCTCTACTTACTAATATCAAATTAGTGATAGGAGTTGAGGCGCCCTTAATTGCACTTGCAGATAATATCCATCCTGTTTTTGCTGTAGTATACTCTATTGTAATTCTTGCTGGAATCTTTACGACAGCTGCACCAATGTTGTGGACTGTATGTGATAAAATAATAATAGTTAGACCTAAATGGAATATAAAAATGGTGTCTGCCGGTCTAACAATTTTCGCTATTGTGGGAGGAAGTCTATTCCCTTTTAGTCAAATGGTAGATACACTATACCCATTTATGGGTTATGTAGGGATCTTCCTATTTTTAGCTATTGCATTTAAACAGATAAGAAATCTGTTTAAAAAGGAAACCGAGATTGACACAGAAATACCAACACAGAAAAGTGTATAATAATTAGAAAGTTTAATTCAATGGTGTAGGAGTGAGTGATTAACTTCTGACCTCTCGCATCACTGTATGTACCGTTCGGCATACATGGCTTCAATTAAGATGGTTAACGTCAAGTTTCATAACGAGTAATAAAGGGCTAACAAACGAAAATAGAGAAATAATGTAAAAAGCTCCGTGATAATCGGAGCTTTTTGCCGGCTTGATTTTGAAGATTCATTTGGAGAGGAAACCATTTATATTGGTAAAAAAGGTGTTGCTGATAAAGATGACATTTTAGTAGTGGATTGGCGTACAGAACTCGGTAAGTTATATAATGGCTATCAGGGTATTAAATCTACTTTTACTTTGATAAATAATGATGAAATCAAGATTAAAAGCAAGCGTGGTATTGTGATAGAGGGAGCTCTTGTTCAAAGTGTTTCTAACTTTGGAAAGTCTGAAATCATAGAAGAAGATGGCCGAAAAATAAAATATATGGATGATTACCTAAATGAAATATTGACTAATACAACTGAAGGTCACCAATTGAGGGATATCATTTCCAGTATTCAGTCAGAGCAGGATGAGATTATCCGACTTCCTCTAAAAGATAATATTATTGTTCAGGGGGCTGCAGGTAGTGGTAAATCTACAATTGCATTGCATAGGATATCCTATTTATTATATCAATATCAGGAAAAGTTAAGACCACAAGATATTTTGATTTTGGCACCAAATAAAATTTTCCTTTCATATATTAAAGAAATTGTTCCCGAAATAGAGATAGAGGGGATTGAACAACGTACTTTTTACGATTGGGCTTCCACTCATTTTACGGATGTAAATAATATCCCTGATTTACATGAGCATTATGTTACGTTACAGCACAGTAAAAATAAAGAGGAACTCACAAAAATTTCAAAATACAAAGGTTCCCTCAGGTTCAAAAAATTGCTAGATGATTTTGTGGAATACTTAGGGGAAACGATGTTGCCACATGGTGATATAATTATTGATGCAGATACGATATTAAAAAAAGAAGATATTGTAGATACCTATAAGTTTTACTCACACTTACCTTTAAACCAAAGAATGAAGAAAGTAAAAGAATATATTGTTGGTTGGAGTCAGAAACATAATCGTATTGATTCTAAACAAATAGAGGAAGAATTTGAACAAACTTATCATATGTGGATCAATGTTCTCCCTGAAGGAAAAGAAAGAAAAAATCTATATGATGCACTTGAAAGAGCAAGAGATTTACGAATAAAGCTCAAAACTGACAATATAAAAAAAGAATTAACTATTTTGCTTAAGAAGATGGATGATATTCCAGCATTACTGGTTTATAAATCCGTCTTCCAAAAAAGGGTGTTTGATACTTTTCATACGGATATTGAAGAGAATTTGTTATCCCTTCTTCTCAAGAATGGAAAATCGATAAAAAAAGAATTATTCACCTATGAAGATATTGCTCCGTTAATTTATTTGGATGCAAAGATAAACGGAAAAAAACTAAACTATGAACATATTTTTATAGATGAGGCACAGGATTACAGTGCCTTCCAACTGGCTATTATGAAAGATTATTCGAAATCTATGACTATTTTAGGAGATATCGCACAGGGGATTTTTTCATTTTATGGACTGGATCGGTGGGAAGAAATTGAAAGTGATATATTTTCGGAAAGAGAATTAAACCGATTATATCTTCAGACCAGTTATCGTTCCACCAAACAAATTATGGATTTGGCTAACCAAGTGATATTGAACAGTAATTATGATTTTCCTTTGGTCATTCCCGTAAATCGATTAGGAAAAGAACCAACTATTCAACATGTTCAAAGTATTGGAGCCTTATATGATGAAATGGTCGCGGCAATCTATGATTATAAGGATTCAGGATACCACAAAATAGCTATATTAACTAATAGTAAACAAGATGCAATTGATACTTTTGACCAATTGGTTCGTAAAAAGATTGGTAGTATCGAAGTGATTACAGAAGCTGATCAAAGTTTAGCTGAAGAAGTAGAAATCATTCCTACCTATTTGGTTAAGGGTCTTGAGTTTGAAGCTGTTATCATCCAAGATGTTAGTAATGAGACATTCAGAGATGAAACACAGCATGCAAAGATGCTGTATATGTCAATTACCCGTGCTCATCATGAAATAAGACTTTTTTATCGGGGAAATCTGACGCCTTTACTGGAGGAAAGAGATGTCAACGCTCCACCGAAGCCAAGAAAATCCTTTGAAGATTGGCTAATTACAGATATACATGATCCATATGAAGAGCCGAAAGTAGAACCTATGAAAAAGATTGAAATGGAAGAAGATCTCCTGTTATTCATAGATGACTCCGATGAACAAATGTATGAAAAATTTGAAGATGACCGTGAGCGTTATTATGACTTTTACGCATGGTTAAAAGTGTGGAATCGTTGGGCAGAATTTAAAAAGAAAATGTTGTAAGGAAGTTGGACTGATATGAATATGTATTCTGGCGGATTTACGGCTGAGCGATTATACCGTCCTGAGGTAAAGATAATCGCTGAGCTGCAATTGCAAGGGCTAACCAAAGATGAAATAAGAGAAAAAGTCTTTAATGATAACCTACTTCAATGTAGAAGTGCTGCTGCGATTAAGGACATATTTCCTAGAGTATATCGAAGAGCTGACTACTTGGATGAGACTTTAAAGAAAATATTGATTAATGGTTCTCGTTCTGATCAAAACGCGTTATTACTCTATCCGTTTTTAAGGCATTTTGCTTTTCCGCAAGAATTAGTTTTGGAGCTTATCCATTATAATAAGAAGATGTATAGGGATGTCATTACGGATGGAAATGTAGAATCGTTTATTGATGAGAAAGCAGAACATCATGAATCGGTTCGTAATTGGACGGAGAAGACACGTTATAAAATCAAACAAGTAACATTAAAGATATTAACAGATGCCGAGTTGTTGGCGAAGGACGGGAAAGAATATAAAATAACACCGATTCCGCTAAGTAAAGACTTGAAGCAGTATATAAAACAGAACGAACAATATAATGATTTATTATTATATACGTTAAATGATTAACGGAGGAACGATGTGGATATTCAAGAGAAACTAAACCATTTATCCGATGAGATACAAAAGGAAGACTTTTTAAAAATGAGGGGACTTGGGAATGAAGTTCCTTATTTCATCTTTGCCTACTCACCTGAATTCGAGCTGTTAGTTCGTCAACGTGTGAAACATATGATCAAAAACCTTCCGATTAAAGTCCGGGAAGTTAATTTGCTGCAAACAACAATTTCTTTGTTTGATGATATTGGCTTGGAGGGCTTGAAACAATTTGAAGAAGAAGAGGGAACTGAAGAGCTGTTAGAGGCTATTCGTCCGACGATTGAAGAGGAAGCATTAGTGGATGTAATAGGTGAGGTGGCAGATGAGGCAGAACTTGTTTTCATTACAGGGGTAGGCAGCGTCTTTCAATTGGTGCGAACCCATGAACTTTTGAATCAATTGCATGCCAAAGTAACGAATACCCCCATCATTATCTTCTATCCTGGTTCCTATACAGGGCAAGGTTTGAAACTATTTAATGAATTTGAGACCAATGGATATTATCGTGCTTTTGAGATATAAGAAAGAGGGAGAGGACACAATTGCTACAAGATACGATTACGATAAAAGAGCTGTTTAAAAAAGACATCGATCGTGAAATTAATGGAGTGGTTCAAGCAGGGCAAAGTGACGAGAAAGTTGTTCAGGATGAGCTGGAGGAATACGTCGTCACAAAAGAGATTCATGAAAACATGCTCTATTTTTATGACAACTATGTTTATAGCTTAACACACGATACAACGAAAATCGGTGCATGGATTTCTGGTTTCTTTGGAAGCGGTAAATCGCATTTCTTAAAGATATTATCTTATTTACTAAATAATGAAACAGCCATGGGGAAACGGGCGGTTGATTACTTCATTGACAAAGGAATAGATGCTCGTTTGCTCGCTTTAATGAAAACAGCAGCCAGCTATGAAAGTGATTCCATTTTGTTTAATATCGATTCCAAAGCCGCTGCTGGCAAAAGAGATAAAGCCATGATTGTAGAGGTATTCCTGAAGGTATTTAATATTTACTTGGGATATTCCTCAACATTATGGATTGCTGATATAGAACGTCAATTGGATGATGAAGGTATTTATCAAGATTTTGTCAAATACTTTGAGGAAATTGACGGTAATCCATGGAAAGAATCACGTGCTAGAATCAAATTGAAACGTAAAGCGTTTATCGGTGCTTTAGGACGTTTAGGATACGATGAAGCAACAGCAGATGGTCTACTGAAATCGGCTACGACAAATTTTGAAATCAGTTCGGATGATTTAGCTAAGTTAATTGCTAAATATGTGAAGAAGAAAGGTGATAATTACCGTTTAACCTTCCTAGTCGATGAAATCGGACAGTATATTGGAGATAACAATGATTTAATGTTGAATCTGCAATCTGTTGTTGAAGACATCGGAAACTATTGTGATGGGAAGGTATGGGTCATTGTAACTTCTCAAGAACAATTAGATTCTGTCACAAAAATTGCTGGTCATGATAATTTTTCGAAAATCCAGGGACGTTTTGGCACCAAGATTCATCTAACAAGTTCCAACACTGATGAAGTTATTAAAAAACGTTTATTGGATAAGAAACCAGCAATGGCAGATAGTTTAAAAGTAGACTTTGATTTAAGCGGTCAAAGCGTGAATAACACGTTAATGTTTGATGATAAATGCGTACTGCTGAATGGTTATAAAAATGAAGAAGAGTATGCAGCCATTTATCCCTTTGTTCCATATCAAGTAGAATTGCTGCAACGAGTGTTCAATAAAGTTCGTCAACAAGGAGAAGCAGGAGCCCACCTTTCTAAAGGAGAACGTTCTTTATTAAATGCTTTCCAGGATGTGGCTGTTCTATTGAAAGACAAGGAAAAAAGTGAGTTAGCACCATTTTCGGCTTTTTATGATTCGGTCAAGCGGTTTTTAACCACTTCTGTTGCTGCGACCATTACGAATGCGAAGCAGCGTGATATTGAGGACTTTGATGTAGAAGTGCTTAAGGTATTATTCATGATCAAGGGAATCGATGAAATTAAAGCAACTGTTGAAAACATCACTACCTTAATGGTAGATAGCGTAGATTGCATTAAAAATGAATTGGAGAAAGATATTAAGCGAGCACTGGTACGTTTGCGCAGCAAGTTATTAATTGCGGAAAACGCTGATCGTACGTTTGTCTTTTTGAGCGACGATGAGCAAGAAATGACTCGTGAAATTGAAAATGAACCGATTAATGAAGCGAATGTTCAAAATGAGTTGCAAAAGTTATTCTTTGATGATGTAGTTTCTATGCGTGCCTATACGTATCAAAAGGTAAGGAACTTTGATTTTTACAAAAAGTTCAATAGCGCCGATCGTGGAACGCGTACGCAGGAGCTGGCTTTGCTCGTCTATACAGGTGATGATTATACAGCTGATCAAGCGAGAGCAAATGCTAATTCAGGAAATCTTATTTTATATATTCCTGAAGAGTATGTAGAATGTTTTTACAGTCCAATGGCATATGCCCAAAAAATAACTGTGTATGCGGGTAAAAAAATGGGATCGAGTTTAACGGAAAGACAAAGACGCATATTAGAAGATAAACGCCAGCAAGTGAGTGAATTCGAATTAAAAGCAAAAGATGCCTTAATTGAAGCAGCATCCAATGCGATTTATTTCATCCAAGGTCAAGAATATCGTTCCTTTACAGGCTCTATTGAAAATCAAGTGAAATCTGCCTTTGAAAAACTGATTATGAATACGTATGGGAAGTTGAGTTACATTACAACACCTATTAATGTAAAAGATGCTGAGAATACAATATCGGAATATGCCCGTTCCGGAATTCCATTTGAGTTGGACGGTCTACGCCGTAATCATAATGCCTATGATGATGTACTGCGTTATTTGGATGAACGCCGAGGCAGACAAGTCATTCATTTAAAAGGCTTGATTGAACAATTCGGAAAAGCGCCAAATGGTTGGAACGACTTAGATATAATTGGTCTTGTAGCGGGATTATTACATGATCATAAAATCAAAGTAACGTATTTGAGTGAGCTGGTGAAGAGAGACGATATTCAATTTGTATCACGGATGCTGAAAGTATCGGAACGTGAAAAATTCATTATTGAAGCTGTCGTTATCGTACCACAACGAATCCGTAAAGATGTAATCGATGTCATGAAGGATGCATTTGAATTTTATGAAGTAGGCGAAACATACGAAGAAATTGCAAGAAACATCCGTGAACAAATAGCGAAACAATATAAAGAACCTATTGCCAACATGTTAAGTAAGAAGGGATACGAAGACAGCATTTATCCCTATCCGGAAGGAACAACTCTATTACGGATTCGTAATTCGTTAGATGACCTGTTAAGTGAAACGAATAGTGAACGTCTTGTGGAAGATTTTATTAACATGGAAGATGACTTTATTGATTGGTCAGAAGAGTTGCTGGATATTCGCAGTTTCTACCATGGGAGTGCAATAAGACATTTTGATGATAGTGTCAAGCTACTGAAAGAGCGTGGTGATGATATTGAGATTGCAATTGACGATTCAACAGTTCAAGCGGTTAAAAATAAAATCATCAACATCCTTACAATGGAAAAACCATATGATTATATCTCAGAATTACCTGTTTTGAATGGACGGTTGAGAGAAGCTTTAAATCACTATGTCAAAAAAGAGCTAGATAAAAATGTGCAGGAGCTTGAAAAAATTAAAGGTAAGATGTTGAGTTTATTAAATAGCTATGATTTGGAAGAAATTAAAGAATTAGTGAATAAACAAATTGCGGAATTAGAAAATCGAATAGAACAATTAAAAGCTACGGAACGCATTTCACAAGTTTACGTATATCGTCAAGCGGCTGATGCAAACTATGATCGTTTAAATATAAGAGTGAAAGAATTATGGGCGCAATACATCGCTTCAAAAGGAAAAGATGGCGGTAGTTCGGATGAAGGCATTGTCACTCAAGTCGTTACACTATCACCAACAGAAGTACTGCACAGTGAAGTAACAATAACAAATGAACATGAACTAGATGAGTTCATGGAAAAGGTCCGTGAAGAATTGGTACAACAGCTGCAAAGCGGTAAACACATTAAAATCACACATTAAAGAGGAGATTGACCGATGGACAAACGCGCGTTAAAAGGATTTGCCATATACGCTCGTAATGAACTTCGTCGTCAAATCAGCCTACGTGCCGCAACCTTTGGAGTAACATCCAAAGGTTGCGTTCCTATGTACGTTGGTTTGGATTACGTAGAAGTGAACAACGAGAAATACCCCTTGTCATTCAGAAAAAGCTTTGAGAAGCTATTTCGCGAAGTAGACGTGAAAGGTTTTAACAATGTCATTGAAGAGGTGGCCTACACATGGTTTAACCGACTAATTGCACTTCGATATATGGAAGTGCATGATTACCTCCCATCACGTATTCGTGTGCTATCAAGTGAAACACCAGGAAAAATTGAACCGGATATTTTAACAGAGTATCATCATTCAAATTTCCCTGAAAGAGTTGTTTCTGGTGTAAGTAAGCTTTTAGAACAAAACGATCGAGAAGAGGCTTATCGTAAATTACTAGTGGCACAATGTAATGAATTGCATACAATCATGCCATTCCTGTTTGAACAAGTGACGGATTACACAGAATTGTTACTGCCGGATTCATTACTGCATGTGGACTCGTTGATTAATAAACTTGTTCTTGATTTAGAGGAAGCCAACTTTAAAGAAGTTGAAGTGTTAGGCTGGCTATACCAATACTATATGTCGGAACGAAAAGAACAAGTGGGTGGTTTGAAAAACACAGCTGTTAAGAAAGAGGACTTACCAGTTGTTACGCAACTTTTTACGCCAAAATGGATTGTACAATATATGGTTCAAAACTCATTAGGAAAACTGTATGATGAGTGGAAACCAGTAAATGAATTAGCTTCTAAGTGGGAGTACTATTTAAAATCCTCTGAACCTCTTCCAGTACCTAATATAACTAAATTAGAAGATATTAAATTTATTGATCCTGCCTGTGGATCAGGACATATTTTAGTATACGCCTTTGATGTATTGTATGCTATGTACGAAGAAGCAGGGTATCGGGAACGTGATATACCTCAATTAATTTTAGAAAATAATCTATACGGAATTGATATAGATAAAAGAGCCATACAGATAGCAAGCTTTGCCCTAATGATGAAAGGCCAACAAAAAAATAGACGTTTCTTGCGAAAAGCACATGAAATAAAATTTAATATTATAGAGTTTATCGATAGTGAAGCAATCTCTGAGGAAGCCATTTCTTTTTTAAAGGATTATATAGAAGATACAAATATTGTTGAAGAGGTAACAGTGCTGTTTGAAAACTCTAAGCAATTTGGCTCATTACTTGTACCACAACAAACAGCAGAATATTATCAGCAATATATTGAAATTATTGAGAACTTTAATTTAGAAACAGTTGATTTAATTAATGAGGCGTATATTCTCGAATTGCAGGAGAAATTACTTCCTTTATTAAGACAAGCGTATCTATTGGCGACAAAGTATGAGGTCGTTGTAACTAATCCACCTTACCATAATAAGTATAATTCTTTTTTGAAAAAATTCATGGATAAACATTATAAGGACTATAAGTCAGATTTATATTCTGCATTCATATATCGTTGTTCACAAATGACTAATAAAAATGGTTTTGCCGGATTAATGACACCCTTTACTTGGATGTTTATAAGCTCACATGAGAAACTAAGATATTTTATTTTAAATAATCAAAGTATATCAAGTCTAGTTCAACCAGAATACCATTCTTGTTATGAAATTGCCAACGTTGCTGTTAGTACATTTGTATTACACAATCAAATAAATGAAACAGAAGGGCTGTATATTCGTATCGAAGAAAAGGGTGCAAATTTACAATGCGAGTTTGTAAAAAAAGCGGCTAGTAAAGAACATGTAGAATATCTTTATAAAATTAAGACAAACGAATTACAATCCATACCAGGTATACCTATTGCTTATTGGGCTAGTAAAAGAGAACTTGAAATCTTTCGTAAGGAAGAGTTGATAAAATCAATTGCAGAACCTAAGGCGGGATTAGCAACTGGCGATAATAATATTTTTCAAAGACATTGGTTTGAGGTATCGAAAGATGATATTGGCTTTGAATACTCAAATATAAGAGATACTTTATCTTTAAGGCATAAGTGGTTTCCATGTAATAGTGGTGGTAACTTTAGAAAATGGTATGGTAACAATGAAATGGTTGTTTATTGGTACAACGATGGAGAAAAAATAAAAAACTTTAAATCAGATAATGGTAAATTAAAATCTAGGCCTCAAAATACCTCTTTTTATTTCAAAGAAGGTCTAACATGGACAAAATTAAGTTCGTCTAAATTTGGCTCAAGATATAAAGGTAAAGGTTTTATTTTTGATGATACCGGAAGGTCCGCTTTTCCAAAAGATAAAGATCAGATACTATATATCTTAGGAATTTTTTGTTCGAAAATAGCATTTAATTTTATGAGTAAACTCAATCCCACTCTAAGTTTTACTAACGGTGATATTTCCCGGATACCAGTAGTTTATACTGGAAAAATAGCGATTGAACAAATTAAGCTGATAGTTACTAAGTGCATCTTTTTTTCACAAACAGATTGGGATTCCTATGAAATATCATGGGATTTCAAATGCCATCCATTCATAACATATCGGAACGGTGCACCAACGTTAGAAACCTGCTATACAAACTGGGAGTCTCATGCCGAATCCCAATTTCGAGAACTGCAACAAAATGAAGAAGAACTCAACCATATCTTCATCGAGCTTTATGGGTTGCAGGATGAATTGACGCCAGAGGTTACAGACAATGAAATCACAGTTCGTCGTGCGAATCGAGAACGTGATGCGAAGAGTTTCCTTTCGTATTGTGTTGGATTAATGATGGGGCGTTATTCGCTTGATGAAGACGGTCTCACTTATGCTGGCGGGGAATGGAATCAAACTAAGTATAGGAGCTTTAACCCCGATGAAGACGGTATTTTACCATTAACGGAAAATGTGTATTTTGAGGATGATGTGGTCAGCCGCTTGGAAACTATTTTGGTTATGATTTTTGGACAAGATACTTTATCAGAAAATCTTCGTTGGTTAGCAGAATCTTTAATGATGAAGAGCAATGAAACGCCAGTGGAGCGTCTGCGTCGTTATTTCTTTGATGAGTTTTTTAAAGACCATTGCAAGATTTACAGTAAGCGTCCGATATATTGGATGATTGATTCAGGTAAGAAGAAAGGTTTCCGTGCACTTGTGTACATGCATCGTTATAATATGGAAACGTTGGCGAAAACGCGATTCCAGTATGTACAGGATCTGCAAGAGAAACTGCGTGCGGAACAGCGTCGTTTGGAACAAGATTTGATAAATTCAGATTTGACGGCTGCGATGAAGAAACGTTTTAGTAAGCAACTTACAACTATTAAAGCCCAGCAAGAGGAGCTTGTCGGGTTCGATAAGAAACTAGCAGAATTGGCGAATCAGCGAATTGCGTTGGATTTAGACGATGGTGTTGTTGAAAATTATAAAAAGATACAGGACGTATTAGCAACTATTAAATAATCAAAAGGTGTGTCGAAGTTGGATAAAAAGAAATTAAAAGAATTTGCGATATACGCTCGTAATGAACTTCGGCGTCAAATCAGCCTGCGTGCCACAACCTTTGGACTAACATCCAAAGGCTGTGTTCCTATGCACGTTGGTATAGATTACGTTGAAGTCAACAATGAGAAATACTCAATTTCATATAGAAAAAGCTTTGAAAAGCTATTTCATGAGGTGGAAATAAAAGGTTATGATAATGTCATTGAAGAAGTGGCATATACATGGTTTAACCGACTGGTTGCTCTTCGATACATGGAGGTACATGATTACTTACCATCTCGTATTCGAGTGCTATCAAGTGAAACGCTTGGGAAAATTGATCCGGATATTTTAACAGAGTATCGCCACACTTATTTCCCTGAAAAGATTGTTTCGGAAGTAGGTACTCTTTTAGATCAAAATGACCGTGAAGGGGCATATCGTAAATTATTAGTAGCTCAATGTAATGAGCTACATACAATAATGCCTTTCCTGTTTGAACAAGTGACAGATTACACAGAGTTATTGTTGCCAGATTCATTACTGCATGCAGATTCGTTAATCAATAAATTGGCACGTGATATGGATGATAATAACTTTGAGCATGTAGAAGTAATTGGTTGGTTATACCAATACTATATATCTGAAAAGAAAGATGAAGTATTTGAAGGTCTACGTAAAAATAAAAAGATTACAAAAGAAAACATTCCAGCTGCGACTCAGTTGTTTACCCCGCATTGGATAGTTCGCTATATGGTAGAAAACTCTGTTGGACAAATGTGGTTAGAAAGTCATCCGGAATCCGGCATCAAAAAAGAGATGACATACTATGTTGAACCGGCTGAACAAGAGGAAGACGTTCAAAAGCAATTGGACGAGTTGAGAAATCCAAATCTTCGTCCCGAAGAAATTACTATACTTGATCCAGCATGTGGATCAGGTCACATATTAGTATACGCCTTTGATTTACTATATAAAATTTATGAAGAACGTGGTTATTCACCAAGAGAAATTCCTACGTTGATACTAGAGAATAATTTATATGGAATTGATATTGATGATCGTGCTGCGCAATTAGCATCTTTTGCATTATTAATGAAAGCACGTGAGAAATCCAAACGAATCTTCCGTAATCCACCCAAATTGAATGTAATTTCCATTCAGGAATCAAATGATATACCAAGTGAAGCTGTTGCCGCAGTGTTAGGACAAACAACTGGTGAAAATGTCGAAATTAAAACTTTGTTTGAAGGATTTATTAATGCAAAAAATTATGGTTCCATACTACAACCTAAAAAGATTGATTATGATACTTATTTAGCAAAAATTAATGAGCTACAAAATTCTTCTAAACAAATGGATTTGGATATTTTTGAAGTTTTTGAGCGACTTGAAGAAATTAAGCAATTGTTTGTACAAGGAAAGATGTTGAGTAGTCAGTATGATGTGGTTATTACCAATCCACCGTATATGGGAGCGAAAGGGATGACCTCCGAATTAAATCAATATGTGAAAAAACATTATAAGGATTCAAAATCAGATTTGTTTGCAGTGTTTATTGAAAGAGTTATGATGTTTAATAAACTTAATTCTTATTCAGCCCTTATTACTATGGAGTCTTGGATGTTTTTAAACACCTTTGTTGATTTAAGAAAAAATCTATTTGATAGTTCGTTTATTACTAATTTTCTACACATGCCGTATGAGGGGCGTGGAAGGACAAGTTTAGGGATAAATTTCGGAACTTCTGCATTCGTTTTTCGGAAAACTATTATGCCTTTTTATAAGGCTATCTACCAGTGCATAAGGTACTATGAAATAGATAGTGAAGGAATTCCAATTAAATTTCCTACTATAAATGAAAGATTCAATTCTTTATCTCAAATAAAATTTTATGATACACCTGGAGTATTAGTAACTTATTGGATGACTGATGCTGTCCGAAAGTTGTTTTCAAAAAATGTTAATTTGTTTGACTATACAATTTCCGCAAGTCAGAATGTAACAGGCAATAATAGTAGATTTTTACGTTATTTTTGGGAAATAAGTACAGATAATTATATGCTCAATGGAGGTAAATGGAGATTCTATGCAAAAGGTGGAGGGTTTAGACGTTGGTATGGTAACTTATCAGAGTTAGTAGACTGGTCTGAAAATGCCAGAGAAATATACAGAACTGGACATGCTTCTCAAATAATACCAAAAGAATTTTGGTATAAAGAAGGTATAACATGGGGATTAATCACAAATGCTATCCCTAGTTTCAGATTGCTTCCTAGTCATGCTACTTTTGATAAGGGAGGATCAACGATTTTTGTGAAGAATCAATTATATTCTAGTCTAATACTTGGTATATTGAATTCTAAGATAGGACGGCATTTTCTTGAATATCTTGCTCCGACTCTAAATTATCAAGTTAGAGATATAAGGAATATTCCATTTAATATAAGTGAGATCCAGAATTTCGAAAGTGTTGATAAATTGGTAGAAAAATGTGTTAGTTTAGCTAGAGTTGATTGGGACTCGTTCGAAACCTCTTGGGATTTCGATTGTCATCCATTACTAACATACCGAAAAGATGCACAAACATTAGATTTCTGCTACTTAAATTGGGAATCTCACGCCGAATCCCAATTTCGTCAATTGCAACAAAATGAAGAAGAAATAAATCGCATCTTCATCGAGCTTTATGGCTTACAAGACGAACTAACACCTGAAGTGCTAGATGAGGAAATCACAGTCCGTCGTGCAAATCGAGAGCGTGATGCGAGAAGTTTCCTTTCCTATTGCGTTGGCTTAATGATGGGACGATATTCGTTAGACGAAGATGGTTTGGCTTATGCTGGCGGGGAGTGGAATCCAACTAAATATAAGACCTTTATTCCAGATGGAGACGGTATTTTACCGCTAACGGAAAATGTGTATTTTGAGGATGATATAGTCAGTCGTTTGCAAACGATTTTGGTTACAATTTTTGGACAGAATACTCTATCGGAAAATCTCCGTTGGTTGGCTGAATCATTGACAATGAAGAACAATGAAACGCCAGTAGAGCGATTGCGTCGTTATTTCTTTGATGAGTTTTATAAAGATCATTGCAAGATTTATAGTAAACGCCCGATTTACTGGATGATTGATTCCGGTAAGAAGAAAGGTTTACGTGCACTTGTTTACTTGCATCGTTATAATACTGAGACACTTGCGAAAACACGTTTTCAATATGTTCAAGATTTACAGGAAAAGCTACGTTCGGAACAGCGTCGTTTGGAGCAAGATTTGGTGAATCCGGATCTGACTGCTGCGATGAAGAAACGGTATAGTAAGCAACTTACAACCATTAAGGCACAGCAAGAAGAGCTTGTCGGATTTGATAAGAAACTGGCTGAATTGGCAAATCAGCGAATTGCGCTGGATTTGGATGATGGAGTTGTTGTAAACTATGCGAAGTTACAAGATGTGCTAGCGAAGATTTAATGTATTTAAGGCGCTTCAGTTCCATAATAGGAGCTGGAGCGCTTTTTATGTCGATACTTGAAGTGAGCCCAGATCAATAATATGATAAAGATGCAGTAGTAGTGTAAACAGAAAGTGGTGTCATTTATGAATATAATACAGGAGCTGTTGTCGTTATTTCACAAACAGCTTGAACATAATAAAGGCAGTAATCGTGCGCTAGTGTTTTGGTATGATCCCAATGGCAGCTACCGAGATATACAATCGATTGAGGCAGCTTTAGCTAAAGATGGCATTCGTTTATGGATGCTGACAGAGGACAATCCTTTTCGAACGAAGGTGAAGTTCGAGTTGGAGGATACCGAGCATTCTTATTTGCTGTATGCACCGTTTGAGAAGCCGAAAAACAGCGAGAACTTTTTGTTAGATATGTTGTTGTATGGCGGGAAGTACGGCGAATTTGTAGCGGATGAAATCGCGATTAAGATGAGGGAGCTACGGATTGATCATCTGCCGATTCGCGCTTTTTTGAAAGAACATTGGTCGTTTTTCGCTAATCAAAAAAGGGTTAGTCGTTTTGAAAAACTTTTGCCGAATATTCCAACAGAAGATGATGTGAAAATGACGATGCTTGCAGTATTGGTGGGTGCGACGAATATTAATCCTCCGGAGCTGCTGAAGGGTGTCGTGAAAAACGGTGGCATTCAAGACGAAAATGAAGCGTTAGTAAATATTAAGAAGTTCATGGATAGTAATATCTTCTTTAAAGCAGTGGAAGAGTATTTCGGATTGCAGTCAACTGAAGAAAAACGTTTGATGTATATTATCGAATCGATTGTTTTTCAGCATTTTGCTATGAATGTTGAGGATCAGTATATGGGCGGCTTATCTTATCAAAGCTCCGTACCAAATATTTGTAAAGTATTTATTGATGATTGGTTAAAAAGTGACCTCCATGAGAGTTTGGCGAATGCGTTAGTCGAATTGCAACAGAAATGGAACATTCAACAATTAATACGGACGTATACATATGAGCCGTTTATTCAGTGCGATACATTCAAGGTTATTGAAGAGAACATTGTAAACATGATGCACCAGTTAATGATGCAGGATGCTCTTCCAGTGAGGGAATGGAGAAGTATTCTTCATGAACGGAGTCGCAGTTATTGGTATCATACGCAATTTGAACGTATGTATTTGTTTTTGGAAGAAGCGCTAAACGTTTATGACCTTCGCGAAAGTTTTAAACTGGCGGAAGTCCCAAGAAACGGTGAAGAGTGGTTTTCTCTATACACAGAAAAGCAATTCCAGGTTGACTATCGTTATCGTCAGATGTTCCGTTGCTATCATGCTGTGGAAAATAATGAGCTTGTTGCGAATTTGTACGAGAAGCTAACGTACTGGTATGAAAATGTGTTTCTGTTAAAGTGGGGTCAATGGACAGATCAAGTCATGACTCAGGAGTTAGGTACACAATGGAACATACCCGGTATCTTGCATCAACAGGAATTTTTCCGTAAATGCATTCAACCGATTTTAGAAGGGACACGTGAGCGTGTTTTTATTATCATATCCGATGCACTGCGATTCGAAATTGGATATGAGTTGAAAGAAGGATTCGCTAATGTATTGAACGCAGAGGTTTCGTTACAAGCTATGCAAGGTATATTGCCTTCGTATACTCAATTAGGAATGGCGGCTCTATTACCAGGAAACATAACCAATATTCTTGAAAATGGTACTGTAGAAGTGGATGGGCTATCCACGAAAGGTATGTTAAACAGAACAAAGCTGTTACAAAGCAAGGTAGTCGATTCAATCGCTTATGACTTATTGGACTTTATGCAATTGAATAAAGAGCAGGGGCATGAGCTTATTCGTGGAAAACGAGTGGTATTCCTTTATCATAACTTCATTGATGCTATTGGAGACGACGTTAAAACGGAGAAACATACGTATGCTTCTGTTGAGAAAGTAATCGAACAGATTAAGTCAGCTGTGAAAAAACTAACAGGCACATATGAGGCTGTCCGTATTTATATGACGAGTGATCATGGATTCTTGTATCAATCAGGTCAAGTGGAAACTTATCAAAAAACAGAACGGATTGAAGGGGACATTTATGACCGTAACCGCCGATTCGCTATTGGACGTCATTTGTCATCGCCTGATGGTACAATGCGCGTATCTTTGGATTATTTAGGCTTAGATATGGAAACAGTCGTAGCAAAAGGATTAAATCGATTTACAGCACAAGGCGGACAGCGTTTTGTTCATGGCGGTGCAATGCCGCAGGAATGTATTGTTCCTTTACTGGAATACCGACAAATTCGCGGAAAAGCGAAGAAAACCGCAGAACAACGGGTAGATGTCCGTGTCGCATCCATTACAAATAATATTACTTCTTATCAAATAAATGTGCCGTTTTTCCAAGAAGAAAAAGTAAATGGGGAATATTCATCTCGTTCATTACGTATGTCATTTTATTTTAACGGCGAGAGAATATCCAATGAAGTGAATGTGACGTTTGATCGGACAGGAGAAGTGAAGGATCGTGAAATACAAGTAACATTCCATTTGTTTGAAGGTCGATATAAGACAGGGGATCGTTGTACGCTTCGAATGGAGGATGTATCAGGTAGGGAAACATTCTTTTACGGGGAAGAAGATTTTGTGTTGAAGCTGTATAGTGTGTAATGAGGAGGGGGCATGTTGCTTAAGGTTGGTGACATTGTAAAGGGGCCTGTATGGTCAGAGGTTGTTGAAATTAAAGAGATTCATCGCATTCAGCCCGACGTATATCATGTTGAAGCTCGTGGACTTGAGTCTAATGTGTATTTTCCCGTAATCATATTTGAACAACAGCTTTCTTCCATAGAAAAGTTGAATCAACAAGCCATACAAGCTTATAGTCCATCACAGCTGCAAGCTCATCTATGGTATTGGGAATTAATGATTGATAAGAAGTTTTCCAAGTCGCGTGCTTTAGGGAATAATCAGGTTATCCCTTTGCCACATCAAATTGAAGCAGTTTATGGTCGAATGCTGCAAACACCGACAGTTCGCTATTTATTAGCGGATGATCCGGGTGCAGGAAAAACAATCATGGCGGGCATGTTGATTCGAGAATTGAAAGCAAGAAAAAGTGCGGAACGGATACTTATCCTAGTACCGCCTTTAGTGTTGAAGCAGTGGCAGGAAGAATTGCATGAAAAGTTCCAGGAAGAATTTGTGATTCTTACCCGTTCTTCAATCAATGAACAGAATGGAAATCCGTTTGCTGAACATTCTTGTATATTAACTTCTTTATATTGGTCGGCTCGAGAAGAAATCAAAACTCTTATTATGGAAGTGGATTTTGATTTGATCATAGTGGATGAGGCGCATAAGATGGCAGCCTATACAACGAGCGGAAAGAAAAAAACGACGCGTCGAACGAAAATATATAAATTGGGTGAGAGCTTATTACAGAACTCACCACATTGCTTGTTGTTGACGGCAACGCCGCATAAAGGGGATGTTGAGAATTTCCGTCATCTCATGCGATTGATTGATAAGGATATTTTTTCATCTATCGGTATTAAAGAAACGATGCGAGATAAGGCAAATCCATTTATCATTCGACGTTTGAAAGAGAATTTGAAAAAATTTGATGGTTCACCGTTATTTCCGAAACGAACGACACAAACGATTCTATATGACTTATCCCAGCTGGAATTGGAACTGTATAACCAAGTGACAGAATATGTGAAGAATTATTTCAATCGGGCGTTGCTACGGCAAAAGCATGGTACAGCATTCGCTATGATGCTATTACAAAGAAGATTGAGCTCATCTATTGAAGCAATTCACTGCTCGTTACAGAGACGGCTGGAACGATTGAAGCTCATGCAACAAACAGAAATCAATGAGCTGAATTTTAGTAGTGAGGAATACGAAGAGATTTCATATGAAGAACAAGAGAATATAGAACAAGAAAGTGAAGGTTCTATTGATGCTGTGGACGTTAATGAGCTGCAAGTAGAAATTATGGAATTGGAACGTTTGCTGGGAATAAGCACTGAGTTAAAAATGTACCATACAGAACGTAAATTCCGAGAACTAGAACAGACGTTATTTGGGGACTGTGGCCTTCTTTCTAAAGGCGAAAAATTATTAATCTTTACTGAATCGATCGATACACTACAGTACTTAGAACGAAAATTAGCTCATTGCGGCATAAAATCAGCCAAAATTATGGGACGTTATTCAATGGAAGAACGCCGTAGGCAGGTGGAGCTTTTTCAGAACGATTTACAAGTTATGCTGGCGACAGATGCAGGTGGTGAATCCATAAACTTGCAATTTTGCAATCAAATGATTAATTATGATATCCCTTGGAATCCGAATAAGCTAGAGCAACGAATGGGACGTATTCATCGTATTGGACAGAAAAATGAAGTATTTGTTTTTAATTTAGTAGCTAGGAATACGAGAGAGGGCGATGTGTTAGCAACGCTACTTACAAAAATGGAAAGTATGAGAAAAGATTTGGGTGCTGATTTGGTTTATGATTTTATTGGTGAAAGACTGGAAGAGTTCAATACAAGTTTACCGACACTTATGCAGAATTCCATTTTGAATCGCGAAACATTAGCTGATATTAAAGGGAAAATCAATAAAGCGATTAGTGATGAATATGAAGAATTACTAAAACAAACTGAACAAGAGCGATTTGGAATGGATGCTCTGGATTTAAATAAAATGCAGCATGATCAATTAAAGATTGCTGTTAATCGAATACCAAATCGAGTATTTAGTCGATTCACATGTTCCATTTTACGTGAACATCGAGTGCGTATACATGAGCAGCAAGAGGGAGAAGTGTATAGGGTAGATCGTATTCCAAGAAGTCTGAGAGATTTTGCTCGTGCAAATAAAATTGTATTGAAAAATAAAGAGGAGAGTTATCGTTTCACTAGCGATAAAAAGGCAGTAAATGAGCATCAACTTTTGATGGAAAATAATCATCCTCTCTATGAAGTGGCATTATTGAAAGAGAAAGAAACGCTAATAAGTACGCCAGTTTTACAATATAGGATTGAACTTCCTATACCAGAGCAGCTTGAAGTAGAAAGCTATACCATTCGTTTAACTGATGGTACTGGAAGAGAATTATTTCAGGATATTGTTTATTTTGCTAAACGCCAGAATGGTCAGGTTGTTGAACTGGATTCGTATTGGTTGTTTTTAGGTATATTTGAATATGTTTCTCCACAATCTTTTTCTGAGAGTAAATCATTTATAGCATCTGCTCTAAAGAAATCAATGAAAAAACGTGAAGAACTAGCACTCACCTTGGAAGAACAGCTCAATAAAAAACGCCAATTCTTAAGAAGAGCTTTCAATGCACAATATGACAATACGCTTGAAAGACTTGAAAAATATAAACGAGAAAATGAGGATAATAGAAATTCTGCGCTTATCAATCAAATGCAATCCCAACTCTATGATATTGAGGACCGAAGGAAACTGAGGATTGAGGAAGTGGAGAGGGAAAGAAACATCAATATCTTACCGCCTAGTTTGAAAGGGAAATTTATACTCGAACCTTCTATGAATATATCGTATCGAGTAATTAATGATGATTATAGAGAACTTATCCACCATTTCGAAGAGGAAAATGGACGACGAGTAATAGAAATGTATCCTTCTCTGGGGTTAATTGATTTCATTAGCGAAGATTTTGATGGAAACCATAGGTTTATTATTTTGACAACAAATAATAAGGTCGAGCTTACGCAAATCCATATTCGTGATTTAGGGGATTTAAGACGAAATATCTGGATTTATTTGGTTGAAGAGGGATGCTTGGTAGAAATAAGAAAATTGGATATTTAATAAATGTACACCTCTCGAGTGATTTAGATAAAAATTTCTAATTCATTTGAGAGGTGTTTTGTATATCATAAGAAAAAATGATTTATTTTAAAAGTTTTCCCTTTAATTTTTATATTAAGATTTTGACTCATAAAATAAGGATATTAATCTTGAATTTTGTTTACAACAACTAACTAATTTAGGTAAAATTGTTATAAATAGTAAATGTGAATTTGAATTGATTTAGAAAATTCAAATTCGTTAAATGGCTATAAATTTAATGCGATAAGTCACTTTTGAAAGCGGTGAATATGTATGCAGAATAAAATCCTGATTGAAGAACAAAAAAAGTTAAATAATACAATAAAAGAGATTGATAATACAATTAATAAAATGAGTGAAAAGTTGAAAAATAATCAATCGAATGATGTTATTCTCGAAAGAACAAACAGAAAATTTATAAATAATTATTTGGATGCAAAAAAGAATCCTTATTTTGGTCGCGTTGATACATACGAGAATGGGAAACGTATAAGTTTTTATATTGGACATATAGGTGTTGCCAAAGATAAGCATGAAGATATTATTTATAGCTGGAAATCTTCCGTCGGTGATTTGTTTTATCAATTCCATGGTGGGGACAGTAAAGTCAAGATTGAAAAATCAGATGGACAAAAATATGATTTTAATGTTTTGTTAAAAAGAACTCTTAAAATTGATAAATTGAAAGTAAAAAGCTATCAGGATACATTATCTACTTTAAAGCATGAAAACAGTAAGAAAGTTGAAAATCAAATTTTATACGATAATTTTCTAATGGATTTGCTGGAAGAGAAAAATAATAAAACTCAACTAAAAGATATTATCATGACAATCCAAAGAGATCAAAATAAAATAATTAGATTACCTATTGAAAATTCAATAATTGTTCAGGGGGTGACTGGAAGTGGTAAATCTTCGATAGCCTTAACGCGTATATCTTATTTATTGACCAGGTATAGAGACAAGATAAATATAGACGATATTGCAATAATTGCACCTAATGAAATGTTTTTGAGCTATATTCAATCTGTTCTACCGGCTCTTGAAATTGAAAATGTGCCTCAATTCACTTTTAAATCCTTAGTTAAATTATTTATGAATGATATAGATGTAAATGAAATTAGTGAAAATAAAGAGATAATTTCTAAATCGGAAGATGATTTCATTGTTTATAAAAATTCAATCCTTTTTAAACAGAAGATTGACCAGTATATACAGGAATTTGAAAAACACTTTAAAAATAAAATAGGAGAAATACAATATTTTGATCCTATTAACCAAACAAATATAACTCTTTCACGAAAGCAAATATTAATGCGTTATGATGATTTAAGTTATTTATCTTTGAAAAGAAAAAACGAAGAAATATATCAATATATAAAGCAATGGGTTGACTATCTTTTGAAATCCGAACTTGAAAAGCTGCAAAAGGAATTCAATAACATTTTGGAAGTCATTTTTAAAGGTGTACCGAAAGAAAATGAGTTGAGAACAAGCACATATGAATCTCTTGAAAAGGTTTATATGTATAGACAACAAAAAGTTAAAGCAGAAATAAAAAAGTTATGGAATGACTATAAAAAAGACTGGCAAAGTTTTGAAGTGATACCTACGTATAATAAGATATTGAAACTGGAGCTCTTAAAGCAAACTAGAGATATTGAAGTAAACACTCAAATATACGGAAATGAAGATATGGCCCCATTAATGTATTTAGACATTTTACTTAATGGAGTTCGTAGAAAATTTAAGCATTTAGTTGTTGATGAAGCACAGGATTTAAGCACATTTCAAGTATATGTAATTAATCTCCTTGCCAATTCAATCACATTACTTGGGGATGTAACGCAAAATTTGTATTTGGAAAATGGAATTAATAATTGGAATCCTTTAATTAATGAGGTATTTAATAAAGACAAAGTAAGCTATCTTGAGATTAACACTAGTTATAGATCCACAACACCTATTTTGGAAGTAGCAAATCTAATTATAAAAAACAATGGAATCATCGATGCACCTAAAATAATCCCGGTAGGACGACAAGGAGAAGATGTTGATATAGAAAAAATATTAGATCCCTCTTTGTTGCCTCAACGAATTATAGCCACCATAAAAGAATTACAAGAAAAAGGCTATAAAAAAATAGCCTTAATACACAAAGATATAAAAAAATCAAAGTCATTATATGATTACTTAATCAAATATTTCTCCAGTATACAATTAGTCAGTAATACAGAACAGTCCATTACTAAAGACGTTATAGTTATTCCTGCGTTTATTTCCAAGGGATTTGAATTTGATGCTGTAATTATTCCGAATGGCAGCCATATTAATTATGATAATACTGCTTTAGATTCTAAGTTATTATTTATCGCTGTAACAAGGGCTAACCACTATATTAAAATTTATTATCATCAGGAATTATCTCCATTATTAAAAGGAATAAAATCTGTAGATGTTTACAATGAGGGAGATTATGCTTTTTTATGAGATTTAGTAAAAATATATTAATCATGTTTAAAAATTATAAAACCAGATTCCGAGATTAAGGAATCTGGTTTTACGTTTATACTTTATTTATTTGTTCCATTTTTAATAATCCTCTGAATTGTTTCCAATATGTTTGAACAATAGGGTGATTTTCTACTAGAATCCCAGTTTCAATATTTTTATGGAAACCGTGTAAAGTGAAATTGGCAGAAGTAATTAAAAGTTTTTCCTGGTCAATTAAAATGAGTTTGGAATGTAAACTTGAAAGGGTATCATTTTCACTTTTATTCCAATAGTATAAATTTGGTAATAATAAATCGTTAGGCCAATTACTTCTTAAAACTTTAAGATTTGAATCGTTTTGATGAAAGATTATATCAATTTTACACCCTTTTCTTGCAGCAGTTATGAGTTCATTAAATATTTTTTTATAGATTTGTCTTCCAATGAAAAGACATAACCGACTATAAATATTTCATATTTTGCAGTTTGGAATAACCTGTTAACTGTATCATATGTGGTTGGAATTTTGGATGTACTGTTTTCAGGGCCAGTCCACACAGGGGTTAATCCAGGTTCTGCTTGTTTTCTATAAATGTACATATCCTTTGCAGTTTGTAAGGCCAATATCAAAGTGGAGGAATCAATATTCTGCTCATATGCTGTTTTTAGCAATTCAAAGGCAAAGTAATCCAAACTAAATGAAAGCTTTTCGTTTGAAAGAACTGTATTATAACCTGCAATTATATTATCACCTTTAGTTCGCAATAAGGTGAGGAACCTATCATAAAAATCTGTTTCACTATGAAAACATGCTTCAACAAATTGAATGATTTTAGTTTCAACTGTTATCATAGTTGAAAGAATTCCTTATCTTTATTTGCAACTGTATTGATTAATACAGACCGATCAAGATACTGATTAGAGTTCTCACAGGACGTTTCGGGTATCAGGAGACAACTGTGACATGCGGCACCATTAATATCATTAAGAGTCAAGGGATCGTGTTCGGCACATAAAGGATCACCGGAACAGTAGAGTGCAGATGAGAGTGCCCTGCCCAAAATAGCTGTAAATTTATCTGTGCTGCCCAGTTCAACCAGCCCACCAAGACTTCCTTCAGAATCAACTGTGGCAGTATAGATCAAGATACCGGCCATTTGTTTTTTAGAATCAGAATATATCCTTTCTTTAAGTGCAGATGATGAATATCCGGAATGCATGCATAATTCATGTATAAGTATGTGCGACAGTGAATGTAATAGAACATAACGTAAGCCGGGAAATTCAGGAATAAGCTCATCAGGAATATTCCGATCATGATAATGGCCAAAATGGGCATCCCTAAAGGACTCTTCATATTCCTCATTATCTTTTATCCATCTCTTGATTCTTTCTTCTTTAATTGATATAAATATCCCCTCACCAAAAGTTTCAACACCAGGAAGCCAGTTTTGTTTGATGTTACTAATGGGAGCCATCGTTGAAATACCCTCCAATGTTTGGTCCCCTGATAGTCTTTCCGTTACATCCGGCAAAGGGTGAATCCTAGTAAACCCTTTTAATACCATTACTTCTTTTAAGCGTTTCACTTTTATTAGTTTATCTACCATCCCTGAAAATTCTAAAGGAACAGTTTGCTTCTCTATTTCAAAATCAGGTTCATCAAACGGAATTTGTGAGGAAGTGATGGCTTTCCATTCAGGGAAACGTAAATCTATGTCTTCTTCATTATCTGTACTGGATAGAATATATTGAAGATGACTCCATAATTCGTCTCGATCATAATGTTTCAATTCTTTATGATAGCGAACAAAGCCAAAGAAACTATCTTTATTAGTTGTCAAATCCTGATCATCAAGATCAATTTCTTCCCTTAATAGATCTTCCAAAGGTTCCGTGGTGGAATTAGTAGGGATCATAATGGAACTTTCCAATACAGGAAAATATAAATTGGATGCACCTCTTAAAAGAACCTTTCTCTGTTTATCACATGGAGTCTTGGATTTTTCTTGCTTACCGAGCCAAGGTTGTCGTCCGTTGCACTTTGGAAGAAGTCTTTCATTCTTATAGCCCTCAGATAAAGGAGCGCTTATATTACAAGTGGAACAGATGATGATTAAATCTGAAAGTGAACCTGTTTTCCCAGTATCTTCGAGGAAGAGTTTACAAGATCTATAATTGTACTCTTTTTTATTGTGAGCATGTACAAAAAAACCCCATGGAAAATCCTCGATATGGCCATTTTCACAAGACGTTAAAAACCGCACCGGATGTGTCTTTACGCGTTTACATGGTTTCTCTTGATTATGACAATAAAGTACACCTTCTTCTTCTATAAAATTCCTGGAGTTCCCCAACTTGTGGCAGTTAGGGCAAACGTGGAATTCAGGAAAACGATATGCAGGTATTGTTCCTAAACGGGAATCTTCAGATACAGGTATAGATTTAATTTTATCAATTCGTAATTTCTTTTTTAAGCGAGGTTCATCTATATCGGTTGAGTATCTTTGCAAAACAGTTTTATCCCATTTGTTTATACCGCTCATAATTACCGAAAAGTCAGGTAAGTCAACAATAGCACCTGGACCGAAAGTTGTAATTAGCTGACTGGGGCGGACTTCGCCTATCTTTGTATTCATATTTAATCCCTCCTTAAGTAAATTCCAGCTGTACCTTCAACATCGCGCATAGAATTGGGTGTTTTGAAATATCCATTCTTTTTCATTCCAAGTGGATACATTAAATTCATATTTTCCTTTTTATAATCATAACAATAAAGAAGTTTGCTTTTTTCTATTGCCTCTTCCCATGTATCGAACAGTTTTTGTAATTCTTGTGTTACCTCGTCAGAGGAGGAATCCATTTGTTTCACCCGGTTAATAATGATTGATTGTATGTCTTCAATAATGGAGGGATTTTCTCTTAATTCCTTTGGTGCTTCTTTAGGAGTGAGTTCACTGTGTCCCAATCTCGACATGGCTATAACTGTACCTGCCAATCCTCTGTCTCTTGCTCTAGATGAAAAAGGTGTGACACTGATAGGCTCCACATATTGATAAATAGCAGAGTGATACGCATAGAATTCTTCATAATGAGATATATCTCTTGGTCGAACCCAATTATAAACAGTAATAACCAGACCAGGATCTCTTCTTCCAACGCGGCTGGTCGATTGAATATATTCAGAAGTAGTTTTAGGCTGTCCATTAACAACCATTAAACCAAGCCGCGATACATCAACACCGACTGAAATCATATTACTGGCCAGTAGTACATCAACATTAGGTACGTTTCCTTTTTTATAGAAAGGCTGTTCTAATTTTTTTAATATCTGTGGTATCTCTCCGGAATCTATTCTGCTGGTCAATTCAGGAATATTTTTTTCGAAATCTCTGTATTTATAACGATATGATTTTTCATTATCATTTAAATTTTCTAATGTTCGCATTCTCCCGGAAACGTCATCCTCTATTAATCTCACAGCCCCACCGAGTTCTCTTAAACTATTGAAATATCCTACAAGTGTATGATAAGGATCTACATTTTTAGCTGGGAAATGGTCGACCATTGCAGTAGTACTGGATAAAAGATTTGCATATGTTCTTACCAGAGCTGTTTTCATACTTCGGCCCGGTGCAAATAAACCCACATATAGACGCCCAGGTGTTTCGCCTAAAGGACGTTGCTGAGCAAAGAAAGAATCTTTATGAGATAGTCCGGGACTTGGAAATACTTGAGCTTCTCTATTGAAAATTCCCTTAATTTGATTTTCTGCATTCCTGATGGTTGCAGTTGAAGCTACTACTTTGGGACCAATTCTTTTTCCGTTTATAGTTTTAGCAGATAAATAATCGACAGCCGTTTCATACAATCCCACCATTGTTCCCAATGGGCCGGAAATTAAGTGCAATTCATCTTGGATAATTAGATTAGGTGGATGCAATTTTTGATTGTTGGATACTGTATTGGTACCTGCTACACTCTCAACTTTATTTAATTCCTTTGGATCATTACCATTGGATATAAATCCCCATCCCTTAACTTCTCCTTTTATCTTTCCAAATAAATTTTGTACTTCTGCTTTCCAAGGCATTTGTGCAAACTTATCAACGGTACCGATAATCATATCAGGTAATAAGCGATAGATTTCTTCGTCTGTTACAATTATTGGAATACCTTCATTGTTTCCATTCATATGAAATTCACATTCCTTATTTGGGCAACTGACAAGAACTCTACGTTTATGTTGAACGGCTCGATATGCTTTTCGTAAGGCACGAGGATTATTTTCATCATACAAGGACTCACCACACCATGGACAGGAGACCAACTGGATTGGAGATCCTTTAGATTTATCAATAAATGTGTCTCCTTTTGACAAAGCAATTTGATTTAAATTTTGAATGGTAGAATAGGCGTCATCAAAATCATTAGGTGCACTTTTTTCTCCGACCCACAGCCCTATACGGAAAGGGATGGACCCAAATAATTCAGGATCTTTTCTGCGTAAGCTTTCACAGGCACAAATTAGAGCTGAAGCTCTTTGAAACTGTTGAATTGTAAGTAATCTAAGGGTATATCGCATGATTACTGAAATACCTGTATCAGTGCGGTATTCTTCCGAATTAGTTAACCTACGGTAGCCCATGGTAAATGCAGCCAGACCTAAATAAGCTTCCGTTTTACCGCCTCCTGTAGGAAACCATAATAAATCTGCAATATTTCTATCATCAGATAAAGGATTAATGGTTCCTTCTAAATTTTGCAGGATGAATGCAATTTGGAAAGGCCGCCATTTAGCTTCCACGTTTTCTGGTGGGGTACCTGTAGAGGCATATATACTGTGGGTACGCTGTAATGCCATGGCTTTATTGGCAAAACGGAATGCTTGAAAAACTATTGGATCATCCTTAACAAGTTTTAGCCCATTTTCCATACGATACAAAGATTTCTCACAATTTTTTATATGTTGTTTTGCGGTTATTTTAATGGATTCCTCTGTGATGGATGTAATTTCTTTTTCTCTTTCTGCTATCCATAACTTATATTCCTCACAAAGTGGAAACAGTGCTTTATAATATTCTTCTCCGGAAGTAAAGGTAGAAAGTTGTTTCATATCTAAAGTTCCACCTTTATTCCACTCTGGAGGAATAACCATAGGAATCTCATAACTTGGAATTATATTGGTTTGTAATTTCCCTGCATTTTGGGCATTACCCGTAACATTTTCCCATTTAACTGAAATATTATGACCGACCGCAAATACAGTATCGTCCTTATAAAGCAAGTCATTGGATTTTGTATCGGAGTCTTTATATGTGTTTTTTCCATGGGTAAAGGCTTGCCTAACTGCAAACGCTGGACTTGCAATGCTTGTAATTGTTATACAAGGTTGAAATACACACTTAAAGTCTATATCAAATTCATCCACTTCCTGTTTATATCTGTTAACAAGGAATAGACTTACTGAAAAAGTGTCCATAAAAGACCTGACCAACCACTCAACAGTAATGTTATGATTTTCAGGGTGACGAAAGCGATGTCTTTTTCCTATTTCCTCAGAAAAATCTATTTCCTTAAATAATATATAAGGTATTCTTTGCCAGTCTTCAGCTTCGTCTGTGCCTATTTTTTTATACATACCAAAGGTAACTTCCAGATTAACCTTAGGACTCTTTTTTTCAATTAAAAATGACATTCCGACTGCTGATGGATTCAATGCTTTGGATAATGGAGTATTCATTTCCAAGACCTCTTTATTGGTCTCTCTTCCCTCAGCTTGGGTGGACTCATCTTCTCCCCATGCTAATTCAGAGTTTTGTGGCCAAAGAATGCCTGTTAAATATTTTTGCAGGGGTTTAATTTTAATGACCTCTTTTTCTCCTTCAGGACCAACAAGTTCTTTTTGAAGTCTGTCCAATAATTCTTTACGGACATTTACAAACTCATTCTTCAATTTAAACACCAACCTTTCAAAATTAATAATATATGAAATTTTAAAATAGTTACAATAAATCTCTTAAATAATACCAATTTTATGGTAATATAGAACTAATGATTTTCTCTATTATTAAGGAAAGAAGGTTGTTAACCATTAAAACTATCTTAGAAGAATTAAATTCAGAGCAAAGGAAAGCAACGAATTCCAATTCTAAATATCTGCAGATAATGGCTGGCCCTGGTACCGGAAAAACCACAACATTGGCAGCGCGGATTTTACATTTGCAAACTAACGTTGGTTATAATGGTGAAGCTCTCATGGCAATTTCTTTCTCCCGTTCGGCCAAGCAACAACTAATTAATAAAATGAACTTATTTACTGAAAGAATAGGTTATGGAAGTATTATAAATGTACTGACATTCCATAGTTTAGCACATAAAATAATTCGGTATGGCATCCATTTTGGAGAATCAAAATTAAGAAATGGATTTGAGACAATCTCAACAGAGAATTATATACTGAAGAATCCTTCAATTACTAAAAATCTATGTAATGAATATAAAGACAGAGATTCTGTTTCTTTAGCCCTTGCTAAAGGGTTAAATTTGCTGAGACAGGGGGCACAGCTCAGAGCGGAATTATGTAGAAATTGGCTGGATATAAACGCTAATGATGAATTTAAAATTAACATGGAAGATGGTCAACGCATAATTATTTCAGGTATAGATATGATTGAGTACTGGAAGCGTGCAGATAAAATTAATAAAATTTTAAATTGCACTGATTTTCAGGGACTAATTATTGAAGCAGAAAGGTTACTTAGAAAACGTAAGAATACATTTGAAGCTATTTCAAAAGATCTGCGTCATATTTTGGTAGATGAATATCAGGATACTTCTTTATCCCAAGAGTCTTTTCTGTATTCATTAGCTGATATTGATAAAAATATTACAGTAGTTGGGGATAAAAATCAGTCAATCTACACGTTTAATGGATCTAATCCTGATAATATGGATCGTTTTTATACGAAATTCTCAACATGTGCTCCTGAAGATACAGAAAGGATCTATCTTTCCAAAAATTATAGATCAAACGATAGTATAATTAACTTATCTAACCATTTAATTGGGGAGAATGTTATACAATCAGGAATAGTTAGTACAGATCCTGTTAAACCGGTTATCGTGAATACACACTCCATTGATCTTGCTGCAACATTTATTGCTGGAGAAATAGAAAATTTAAAAGTTAATAATAATGTTTCACTTAGTGATATACATGTTCTATATAGGAAAAATTCAGAATTCTCCCCTCAGGCAGATAAATTAATAGAAGAATTGCAAAAGTATGATCTCCCTTTTCAGACGTCAAGTGTACAATCCAAGGAACAAAGCGAATCACTGGAAGGCTTGAAGAAGCTTTGTGATGAATATCCTGGTTTTGAATTATTGGATGTAATGGAGAAATTAAATAACGGTAAATATGCCTCTGACCACTCAATTACTTTTATACAGGAAGCTATTAATCAAGGCGCAGTGGATACTGATGATTTACTTGATTTTATAATAGATATAGAAATTGACATATTAAAAGAATCTACTGATGAGAGTGCTGTTAGTTTAAGTACAGTACACCGTGCAAAAGGACATGAATATTCGATAGTATTTATTTTATATTTAGGTGACACCAGTTTTCCACATGGTAGCCATCCAGATATAGATGAAGAAAAAAGATTGCTTTATGTAGGTATAACAAGGGCAATGAAACGTTTATACATTATAGGTCAACACGGGATTCGTTTTGAAGATTTTCTGGGAATATGTATGGATAGTCCTGATGTTGAAATCAAAGAATTCCATACCAGATATGAGGAGAATAAAGGTAAGGGGTTTTCTGAAAAGGAAATAAATCAAATACAGGAAACTACAAAGGAACTTGAAAGACAAGAACAAGAGAAAATGAAGCAATTAGTAGATATGATGGATGAATGGTAAATGGAGTGAATAAATATATGAATACAATAAAGTTGACTGATAAACAGAATGCATGTGTCCACTTTCAACCTAAAGGATCCTTGCTTATTAGAGGTATACCAGGAAGTGGGAAATCTACCATTATATTGGCAAGAGCTCAATATCTGCAAACAAATTATCCAAGTGAATCAACTGTTATTTTGACATTTAGCCGTACATTAACGAATTATGTAAAAGAACTAGCTGTCAAATTAGGTAATAAACCCGTTGAGGCTATGACCTTTCATTATTGGGCGCAATCCTTACTAAAAGAAACAGATACACCACATACTAGGTTGATAGTTGGGGACAAAAGAAAAGAAGCTATTCGATTTGCGAAAAACATTATTAGAAAGAATAATGGAGATGCGTCGTTTCCTAAAATGAAGGATACAAACAACGAGGAGCATGCATTGATTGAATTTTTATGTGATGAAATTGAGTGGATTAAAGGTTTGGATATTCTAACGAAAAATGAATATCTAGATATCGCCCGTTCAGGAAGAGGGTTGGATGTACGGGTTACAAAAAAGAACAGGCAAACAATTTATGATGTTCTGGAAAAATATAATGAACTGCTCACTAATCATCCGAAGTATCAAGGAATAGACAGTGAAGACTTGGCGAGAATACTTTTCAAAAAAGCAAATTCAATACCAGATAAGCTTAAACCTGATCATATTTTGGTAGATGAAGCGCAAGATTTACATACAATTCAATTAAGAGCTATTAGTGCTATTGCAAGGAAGAGTTTAACAATTGGAGCTGATAAGGGTCAACAAATATACAGAAGATCATTTACTTGGAAAAAAGCAGGAATAGATATCCAAGGTTCACGAAGTCGTTTTCTGAAAGAAACCTTCAGATCGACGAAGCAAATTATTCAATTGGCAAATGATTTTCAGGAAAAAGACAAGAATTTTGTGAAGGATGAAGATTATATTAAAGCCAGTCTTCCTGAGACAAATGGCAGGTTACCGATAGTTTGTTTTTGTGATAACCAGTTTAAAGAAGAGGAAGTGATTTTACAGGAAATAAAAAAAATTAGAGCATCTTTTCCAAATGATACAGTTGGCGTTATAGCAACAAAAAAAAGAAGGTTGTCCAGGTTTCAAACTTTAATGGAAGAAAACAATATACCTGTATATAATTTAAGTGAAAAAGACCAAGTTGAAGTACTATCGCCTGGCGTAAAGCTTATAACGTTTCATTCATCAAAGGGATTAGAGTTTGATCATGTGTTTGTAACAGGGCTTAAGAAAGGAAATCTGCCATATAAATCACCGGGTATGGGAGAAGATGAGATTGAGTTTATGTCACGTGAAAGGAAAAAATTCTATGTTGGCATGACAAGGGCAAGAAAAACTTTATTTATTACTGCAACAAGACCATATTCTCCTTTTATTGATGATTTAAATAAAAAATTATATGATACATATAACAAGCCAAATTAAATGGCTTGTTTTATTTTAATAAAGTAAGCGATAATATTTACGATAATAATAGTATTTTAATTTATAACAGTAGGTGTTGCAGTTGAATATAATTGATTTGTTTTCAGGTGCTGGTGGTCTCAGTGAGGGATTTCATAAGGAGGGGCAAAAAATAATTGTTCAGGTTGAAAAGGAATACTGGGCATGCGAAACTCTGAAAACCAGAACTATTTATTATGAGTTAGCTAAAAATAAAGATTTAGAATTATATTATAGATATCTAATAGAAAAGAAAGATTATAAAAGTATAGAAAAGAGCAGGTCGGATATTTATCGGAAATATGACTATTTAAAGGATAAATTGGATAAAGAAATCTTAAACAAGAAATTTGGAAATCCTTCTAACGATTCTGAAGCAACATCCACAAAAGAAATTATAAATTTAATCAATGAAAGTTTAAAATATAATAATGAAAATCAAGTGGATATGATTATCGGAGGGCCACCGTGCCAAGTTTATTCCCTGGTTGGCAGAAGTAGAATGGGAAGCAATGCAGAAAAAGACAATAGAAATTATTTATTTTATTATTATTTAAGTATTGTTAAAGAATATAAGCCTAAAATGTTTATTTTTGAAAACGTACCAGGATTATTTTCCGCCAAAAAAGGTGAGGTCTTTAAAGCAATACAAGAGGAATTTGATCGTATCGGTTATACTATTCTCTCGGGAACTGAAAATGAACATAAAAAAAATATCATAAATTTTGCGGATTATGGCATTCCACAAAATAGAAAAAGAGTATTGCTATTTGGATTTGAAAAGACGAGAAATTATAATTATCCGGAGTTTAATCAGTATAAAATGGACTGGGGGCATAATTTAACCACTGAAAATATAATATCTGATTTGAAAACACTGGAACCTGGACAAGGTCATAATTTTGGCTTTTCTTCTTATACAGATTCAATTAATTTAAATGACTTTCAAAAATATATGAGGCATAACAGTCCAGGTATAGTAAATCATGCAGCCCGTCCTCTCCAAGACAGAGACAGAGAAATTTACAGAATTGCAATAGAAAAATCTAATAATGGAGAAAAACTTAGATACTTTGATTTGCCTATTAATCTTAAAACTCATAAAAATGAGCAGGCATTTAGTGATCGATTTAAAGTTCATGGCAGAAATGAGATACCGCATACGGTTGTTGCTCATATAGCTAAAGATGGCCATTATAATATTCATTATGATAATAAACAGGCACGGTCCCTTACTGTTAGGGAGGCAGCTAGGATACAAACTTTTCCGGACAATTTTTTATTTGAAGGTCCCAGAACTGCTCAATATACGCAGGTGGGTAATGCTGTACCACCATTAATGTCTGAAATTATTGCTAAATCGATAAAAGATATAATAAATAATAATAATAATGCTTAATAGTGAAGAATTAAACCTGAGTCCAAGATTGGAATGAACTCAGGTTTTTTATTTTAATAAAGTGGAACTAAAAAAGGTATATAAACAAACATTTATACTTAGGAAGAGGGTGGACAACATAAATAGTAGGCTTATTACTACAGATAATAGAAGAAAAAATATGAGTGCCATAAGATCTAAAGGAACAAAGCTTGAAGAAAGAGTTATGAAAGCGTTATGGAATAAAGGAATAAGATTTAGAAAGAATGTACGTAATTTATATGGGAATCCAGATATAGCAATAAAAAAATATAAGGTTGTAATATTTATCGATTCTTGCTTTTGGCATGTTTGTGAGTTACATGGCAATCAGCCGAAGAATAATAAAGAATTTTGGGACAAAAAATTAAAAAGAAATGTTGAAAGAGATAAAGAGGTAACAGAATTTTATATGAACAATGGATGGCATATTCTGAGGATTTGGGAACATCAACTTAAGAAAAATAATTTTGACGATACAATTAATGAAATTTATAATTTTGTTAAGAAAGCTCAACAGGGAGGCAATTAAAATTAAGTATAAAATTAGAGAATATCTTAACAAAGTATCTTCTGAGTATCTGGAAGCTAAACAGCAGAGTATCGGGGGACATCCACTTGCAAAGTTTATTAAACATACTATACCAAGTGAATTTAAGAATCTCCCGATTTTTCATAATGTGAATTATTCCGTTACAGCTTCTGCTGGGTTTGGTATGTGGACCCATGTACCGTGGATTGCTATTTTAAACAATCAAGTAACCAGCAGTACAGAATATGGTTACTATTTGGTGTACTTATTTAGTGAAGATATGAAATATGTATATCTTTCATTTAGTCAGGGTGTTATGGGTACAAAGAAAGAAGACATAGAGATAATCAAAGAAGAAATTAGAACAGTTAAATCACTTGAACTCATTGCTAATATAGATGATGACATATTTATAGGAAAAAGTGACAAAGCAAAGAAATATGCATACTCCACTGCAGCTTATATCAAATATGATGCAAACAACCTGCCATCCAATGATAAATTAATAGAAGATTTGGAGAAGATGGTGGAGTGTTATGAAGAATTTATTGCCTTTAAGCAAGGAAATATATATAAACCAAAAGCGGGTGCTGATGTATTGAAGGAAAAAGATATATCAATTAAAGATTTGGCATCCCACATCCACTCCTACATCCAAAACAAAGGTTTTCTCTACAGCCAGGAAGAAGTAAAGAATCTATTCCTATCTTTGAAATCCAAGCCATTTGTTATTCTATCTGGAATATCCGGTACTGGTAAAACAAAGATGGTGCAATGGTTTGCTGAGAGTTTGGGAGCCAATGAGATTAATGGGCAATTTGCTATTATTCCGGTTCGACCAGATTGGAATGATGGTTCTGATCTTTTAGGGTACGTGGATATTAAAGGAGAATTTAAAGAAGGTCCACTTACAAAGGTAATTCGACAAGCTACAGACAATCCGAAGGAACCTTATTTTGTCCTGCTGGATGAAATGAACTTGGCGAGGGTGGAGCATTATTTCAGTGACATTCTCAGTATCATGGAAAGCAGGAAGTGGAAGGATGGTAAGTTAACTAGCTCTCCTTTGTTATCACAAGATATTACGAACTTTAAAGAAGATTTATATTTACCCTCCAATGTATATGTAATTGGGACTGTCAATATGGATGAAACGACTCATCCCTTCAGTAAAAAGGTGCTTGATCGTGCGAATACGATTGAGTTTAACCGAGTAGAGCTATCAAATTTTTCCTTCCTTGAAGATTTGGAAGAGGCAGAGCCCATGCCAATATCTAATCAAGTGCTTGAATCTAAATATCTTCATTTAAAAGATGTTTATAAGGAATATGAGGACATCGTTAAAAAAACAACATTGGTTCTGGAAGAAATCAATAATGAACTGCGAATTGCAAACGCACATGTTGGATATCGTGTCAGGGATGAGGTTTGTTTTTACCTTGCCTATAATGAATCTGGCGATTTAATGGAATATGAGCAGGCTCTCGATTATTGTATTCTGCAAAAAATACTTCCGCGGATTTCAGGAAGTGATACTCGTATTGAGCATTTGTTAAAAGGATTATATCGGATTTTTACTCAAAGAGAATTAAATGATGATCAGGATTTAAGTCTGATAGATACAGAAAACGCCCTCTATCCTCAAAGCACAAGAAAAGTAATAGAAATGCTTGGGAGGTTAAGAGGCGATGGCTTTACCTCATTCTGGGTCTGACGAAATAGAATTAGTGAAAATTGAGCATCGTGACTTCTCGTTAGTTATCAAAGGCAAACCTTTTCACGAACGGTATGAAGGCTTAAAACAATATCGTAATATGGACTATCATGATTTAATGCAATTTTCCGCATTGGGTGAGGGTCTGGAAAGTGTAGAAGTATTCGATATTGAAACGATGCAGCTATCTGAGAATAGTACCTTACGACCGATTTTTTTTGAAAATGGGACATACCTTGTCATGATTGTTCCTAAAAATAAACAAGAGGTAACGTTTTATCATGAGCATCCATTACTACGGAATGCTGTTACAAAAACGGAATTACCTATGGGTTCCTTCCTCATGGGAAATCTCAGTTTTCAAAATGAGGTGGGACTCACCAGTTTTGAAATCCGTTCTTATGATAAAACGTTATTGAGAGTAACTCTGGAAATCTTTCCTACAAAGCTGGATTACCGGAAGGATTATGAACGCTTACTGGATGAGGTAAATGAAGAAATCTATAACTTGGCTTTTCACTTTATTAAAAAGACCTATTTGCAGGCTGGAATCAAGCTTGATGGGACACCAAGTCAAACGGAATTTTATCAATTGGTCAGAAAACATTTTAACCAATTTGTCCAAGCTATTATTCGAATTGAACAACAGCCTCACCATAAATTAGAGCAAACATATCACCATGTTCGTGGAGATCAATTGAGGAAGACTGATTCCACGACGAGAAAGTATCTTCAAAAAAGGGCTCATTTGTGGGTGGATGTTCAATCTGGAATACCCATTCATAATCGACAGCTAATGCCAACAGAAGGATTAGTAGGGAAGAAAGAATTACGCTATGATACGTTTGAAAATCGATATATTAAATGGTTGATGGGAAGGCTTATTGATAAATTGGAGGCCTTGATTCAGGCGATATATAAACAGGAGAAGAGTTGGAATAAAGAGCCTGATGCTGATTTATTGAATCGTCTCAATGATATGAAATTAACGTTGGATAAGAGAATGAAAAACCCTTTTTGGCGTTCAATTCAGCGATTGGATCGCAATTTGAATGTCAGTTTGGTTCTTCAGATGGCACCAGGTTATCGGGATGCTTTTCAATTATATCTTATGATTTCCAAGGGTCTTATTCTCCGTGGAAACTATTATCAGATGTCTGTTAAAGATGTGGCTCTTCTTTATGAATACTGGACGTTTATTAAGCTGGGACAATTGCTTGGTAAAAAATACGAACAAATTGATCAGGATATTGTGAAAGTAAATCGCAATGGGCTATTCGTCAATTTGGATACAAATAAGACTGCAAAGCGTACCTTCCGTCATCCTGTTACTGGTGAGCGGATTGAAATTGTTTATCAAAGCTATACGGGAAAACTGCCCACACTTTCACAAAAGCCGGATACTATGCTAAGTATCCAGAAGAAGGGCAAGGAGTTTGATTACCAATATATATTTGATGCTAAATATAGGGTGGAGTATGCACAGGCTGGTAGTTATTATGGCAGCAAATATCAAACACCTGGGCCTATGGAAGATGATATTAATACGATGCACAGGTACCGTGATTCTATAGTAGTCATGAATAATGGTCCGTATGGACGAACTGCTTTTGGTGCTTATGTCTTGTTCCCATGGCATGATGAAGATTCCTATAAAGACCATGCTTTTTATAAAAGTATTGGCTTAGTAAATATCGGTGGGCTACCATTCTTGCCGAACACTACTGAGGTGGTTGAACAATTTGTAGAACGATTAATTGAAAAAAGCCCTGAAGAATTACAAAAAGAGGGCATTTTGCCAAGAGGTACTGAAGAAGAGTGGAAGTCTTCTTTAGTGGAAAAGGTTTTGGTTGGTTTGGTACCTGATCAAGTGGCTTATGCAGATTTTATTCACTCAAGATCATACAGAATACCGATTTCTTCTCTAAAAAAGGGATGGCAGGAAGCTAAATTTATTGCCTTGTATCTTAAGGAAGGAATAACAAACCAAAATGGGATTAAAGAGTATGGACTCATTCGAGATATAGAGATTCAAGATGACCATGTAGTCTACTTTATTGATGTTTGGAAGGAATTAAACCACTCTATTAGACCGGTTCGATATGGAATTGGCACAAGTATGATAACCAGTTTTACACAATTGATGGAAGCAAGAGAATTACCGGAACTCTATTTGAAATCAAGGGAAGAAATGATCCTGTGGAAAATGCTTAGGAGAGTTTCGGACCGAATACAAATTGGTTTAAATCATGAAGAACCAGATCAGGCTTCTGCTATAAATGATTTTTCCTTTAAGGATATTGAGATTTTACTACATCATGAAGACCAAGAGATCATATTTATCAAAGATGATTTCCAACAAACTGTTCCTTGGTCGAAATTAAAAACCCAACCTACAGCCGTATTTAAATTAATTCTATCATTATTAGATGAGAGACTGACTGTTTTTTAGTCAATCTCTTTTTTCTTTTTATTAGAAATTAGGCTATTTAATCTTTCGGCACTCTATCCTTATACTCTCTTAAAATTAGCAAATGATCTTCCCTGCGAAAGACTTCTATGCTGGAACGCCAGTATTTTCTGTTACTACCTCGTCATCGATTTGAACATATTTATGATTCATTTTTCGGATCACATATTGATTGTCTTCATATTCGCCGTAGCGAAAGTTATCGAGATCGATAAAATCGTAAATGGTTTTATACTTTCTAAATCCATCATTTCTACGTATAAGAAATCTTCAATGAAAATCCAAATAAACTTCCTCCTTTTCTAATAGTGAAAAGTATCATAAATCAACAATAAAGTGGTCGCTCGTGCAATTCAATTTAAAAACAATAGAATCACAGTTTGAAAACCATAAGTCGTCTATTAAATACCATTTATATTGGTGGAAAAAAAGAAGAATTTCGAGATAACATCTTATATCTGGAAGATAAAAATGAATGATATGTTATTAATATTGTACGAAATTCGTTTATGGATTCTGACCTTAAAAAGGTGTAAAGGTATAGTCGAAGAACTACGTAAATTGGAGATAAGATAGCAAATATGATCTATACAAATCGGCGAACTGATGAAACTGTATTCAAAAAAGAGAAGAAGAGATAGAGCAGAATCAGATCCGCTCGCTTTCTTAGTGAATTATTAATTTGTTGATTCTGCTGAAGAAGAGCTGAGGGATGAATTCTTTGAACAAGCTCGTAATTGAAAGGAAGACTTCACTCTTTTCGGGCGCTTTCAAAGCCTCTAATGAATGACGGATAAGATGGATGATTTGAAGTGATCTAAAAACAAAAAAGTAGAATGGATAAACCTATCTCACTTTTTGTTTGTATGCTAGTGTATCTTAATTAATCTGAATAGTGATTGTATTTATAACATTATATCTATAATTAATTATAATGATATAATTAAAGTAAGTCAGGTATGTACTTATTGGATTCACAGATAATGTTAATTACCTGCCAAACGAAGAAAGGAAGTGTTTAGGATGCACAAGAAAAAAAGGTCGCTAATGGTTGTAGTAAGCTTAGCTCTATTTTTCAGTTGTTTTTCTCCGAATTTTGTCAATGCAGCAACCGACAAGACTAAACCGACCATTACTGGGGCAAAGAATACAACCGCTTACTTAAACCACTCGTTTAATCCGAAAAAAGGGGTTGTAGCGAAAGATAATGTTGATGGAAACATCACAAGCCGTATCAAAATATCGGGAAAGGTGAATACAAAAAAGACGGGTAAATACACGCTAACATATAAGGTAACTGATAAGGCGAAGAACACTCGTACAGTAAAGCGTGTTGTGACAGTTAAGAAAGATACGACTAAACCAATAATCACTGGAGTATCAAATAAGACCGTATACAAAGGGTATTCTTTTAATCCCAAAACAGGTGTCAAAGCTACTGATAATGCCGATGGGAACCTCACTTCCAAAATCAAAGTAAGTGGAAAAGTAAACACTAAAATAGTCGGAAAATACAAAATTAAATATACTGTTATAGACAAGACGAATAACAAAAGAATAGTCACTCGAACTATTACAGTAAAGAAAGATACAACCAAACCTACCATTTCCGGAGTTTCCAATAAGGCGATCTACGCTGGCTCAACATTTAAGCCTCTTACCGGTGTTACTGCCAAAGATAATGCAGATGGTAATATCACTAAAAAAATCAAAGTCACTGGAAAAGTTAATACTAACAAAATAGGAACATACAAACTAACCTATACTGTATCAGATAAGACAAAAAATAAGAGAACTGTTACACGCAAGATTACTGTTAAAAAGGACACTGTTAAACCAACTATATCTGGTGCAAAGAATAAATCTATTAACATAGATACTTCTTTTAATCCACGTGCTGGTGTAACTGCGAAGGATAATGTTGATGGCAATATTACTAAAAATATTAAAATATCTGGAACGGTAAATACGAAAAAAGCAGGATCTTATAAGCTTACCTACGATATTACAGATAAAGCTAAAAATAAAACAACGGTTTATCGTACCATTAAGGTTGTAGATAATGTTAAGCCAGTAATTACAGGGGTTAATAACACCCAAGTTGCTCTTGGAGAAACGTTCGATATTTTAAAAGGTGTTTCTGCTTCTGATAAAAACGATGGGGATTTAACTTCCAAGATTAAAGTTGAAGGTACAGTTGATGTCAATAAAACTGGACCCTATAAGCTGATTTATACTGTTTCTGATGAAGCAGGCAATAAAGTAACTAAAGAACGTAATGTAACGGTTGTTGACAAGGTTTCCCCCGTTATTAAGGGTGTTGAAAATGTCGAGATTCCTTTTGGTCAAAAGTTTGATTCTTTGAAAGGTGTTGCGGCAACTGATAATTATGATGGGGATTTAACTTCTGAAATTAAGGTTGAAGGCGAAGTTAATGTAGAAAAAGCAGGTATCTATTCTCTTACGTATTCAGTTTCCGATCAATCTGGAAACAACGTCTCTGTAAAACGTACTGTAACAGTTATTGATAGTACTGCTCCTGTTCTTTCCGGTGTGGAAGATATTCAAATTAATTTTGGAGAAGATTTTAATCCATTAAAAGGCATAACCGCTTCAGATAACAGTGATGGAGATATAACTTCTAAAATTAAAGTGGATGGCACGGTCGATATCAACAAGGCTGGAAGCTATAAGCTAACATATTCAGTGTCAGATGAGTCTGGAAATACTGTAACTGCAGATAGGACTGTAACTGTAATTGATAATGTTAAACCAGTTTTCTCGGGAGTATCGGATGTAACCATCGGTCTATATACCGAATTTAACGTATTAAATGGCGTTTCCGCTTCCGATAATAACGATGGTGACATCACTTCGAAAATATTGACAGCTGGTTCAGTTGATACACAAAAAGAAGGTGAATACACGGTTACTTATACGGTTTCCGATGCTGCAGGAAACACTGCGGAAGCCACAAGAATTGTGACAGTTCAAAAAATCCCTGTCTCCAATATCACTATCAACGGACCATCTAAAATGAAAACAGGTAAAACGCAGCAGTTGACAGCGGATATTACACCAACAGATGCCACAGATCAACAAGTTAACTGGAAGAGCAGTGATGAAGCTATAGCCACTATTAGTGAAGATGGTACACTAAAAACCATTTCGGAAGGTACAGTAACGATTACTGCAACTGTCGATGGAAAAAGCGGATATAAAACGATCACCGTTTCAGATAAACCAAATCTGTATCTTTATAAATCAGGTTCATCTACAATCAATGGTGTAATCAATAGTCTCTCATTTAAAATGATGAACTTGGATTCTTCCGATAAAGTAGATGTCGAGAAAGTCGAAATTTATGAAAATGGCTCCCTATTTGCATCCTATTCCGCTGCAACTTTACAAAGTAATGGAATAAATACTGAGATCACACCATCCAGCACATGGGGGATGAGTATTAGCTTTAAGACAGGAGTCTGGCAAGATCAAGGCAAAGTAGTTGTCACAGTTAAGATAGAAAATGGTAAGACGTATCAATACTCTTTCTCTTTTTAAAAGAAAATAAAAGATGATAGGTATATGTTTGTTTAAAAAGGTAGATTAGCAACTATGCTAATCTACCTTTTTTAAGTTATTTGTCCTTTCAGTATGATGGATCAACAACTCCCCTTCCTACTTCATCCAAACAGATTATCTACATTGAAATCTTGTAATAAATACGATTCACGATCATGCATATTCATTCTGTAAGATATATTGCAGAGATGATTTGAATTCAACTATACTTTCAAGTTCATAGGTAGAGAGAAGCTTTGCTAGTCTTGGCTGGATTCCGATTAGTTGGATCTTGCTTCCTGCCATAAATCGAAGCGTACGGATGAGGTCGATTAATTTATTGATACCATCATCTTGTACTTCACCAACAGCCGTTAAATCAATCAGGATATTTTGGTACTCTCCGTTAAAGACTGAGTGGAGGACATGCTCGGATATCAAGTTGATTTTTTCAGACGTTATGTCCCCGAATAAAGGAATATAGCACATTTTATTGGACAGAGGGATAAAGGGACCGGATAGTTTGTTTAATCGCATGAGCACGTCTTCAAGTTTTTCCTTTTGCTCGAGCAATTCAAAATCTGTGTGTGCCAGTCTTTCTTGCAATTCTATAATTTTATCAAGATATACTTGATTGTTCTTTTCCTTGGATACAAAAAGAATATGCATTCTTCCGTTTGAGTCATCTGATAGATATACATCAAATAAGGCTAATGAGGACTCCTTTGTATGAACATTTACTTCTATTTGATTGGTACTTTTATTCGATAAACTTGCTTTGACAAGCTTGTTCATACTTTCATCATCAATAATCCCTGTAATATCAGAGGTATCCAAATTAAATAGATTAAATGACAGGGAATTGTATTG
This sequence comes from Pradoshia sp. Z6_59, assembly GCF_058267515.1. Classification (NCBI taxonomy): domain Bacteria; kingdom Bacillati; phylum Bacillota; class Bacilli; order Caryophanales; family Bacillaceae; genus Pradoshia; species Pradoshia sp. Z6_59. The sequence continues at coordinate 7,013 of NZ_JBZCPP010000013.1, read as the reverse complement.
CAGAATTTTTCCGTTATAGTCTACTACTATGTAGGGAAGTGGTAGTGGTGTGTCAATACATTGCATTTTTGGTCTCTCCTATAGAATAATCTTTTAGCCACGTCTCTATATCTGATAAGTCCGTGACGATGATGGGATCTCCGCTCGAGTACGTTTTTAAATCATATTTATTGCCTAGTCTGCTGCCAATAAGGATTTTCGGAGGCACAGGTAATGCCTTGAAGCTGTCTGTATATGATTTTAACTTTGGTAAATGGGTTACGATAGACAAGGAAAGTCCGATGACATCAGGTTTCCATTCGGTGGCAGTATGTAGCGCATATTCAAGAGGAAGATTCGGTCCGAAATATTTGGTTTCCCAGCCATTTTCCTCGAATAAATGGGCGGCCATTTTAAGACCAATATAATGTTGCTCTCCTTCTAAACAAAGGAACATTGCTTTTTTCGTTTTAGTAGATGTTGTATTGAGATTGCGATCAAACGCTAATCTGGATAAAACAAAATCGCAGGTGGCAGTCGCTATATGTTCATCGGCTACTGTAATTTCATTATTTTCCCATAAGTCCCCAATTCGCTGCATGGCAGGTGTTATGATTTGATCATAAGTTTCTAAAGTTGAAAGATGTTTAAGAGATTTAATATAATCCCAGGCTTTATTGTAATTGCCAGAAAGTAAGATGCTAGTGAAATCGATAATCGATTGCATATAGTTATGCCTCCTCTTTGGCTTTTTCGCACTCAAGAATGTCTATGGCATCTGTTAAAAATGATAGGTACATTTTCTTTTTTATATCTGGCATATCAGAAAAATGCTCCAACTCTTCTTTTATGATCGCGAAATTATCCAGCAGTGTTTGTGTCTTCATTCCGTATTTTTGCAGGATTCCATTTAACCAGAGTGTATAATCCGTAAATACTTTTGCATTATCTAATTCAAAGGCCGTTTGTAGATGATCAAGATGGTGTTTGTTATCTGCCCTGCATTTCTCTTTTCCTTTTTCCCCATAGCGATCCTGTAAGGATGGATCGAGTACATAGATTCGCTCTGTCACTTGCTCAATGAATAGAGTTGTATTCATTACTTGCAGACCACCTTATATTTTGTCACTGTAGGTATAACACGGGCTAATTCTTGATCAGGATATTTTTTTCTAATTCGTGAATCTCTTTGAATTGGCTGCTCCTTACCCAGTTAAGATAATCCTCTTTCTCTTCAAATAGTAATTGAACGGTCAATTCATCAGGATGTTTCTCATTCTGCAAGAGGAAAAAATCAATGAATCCGGGAGCTTGATCGACTTTCCGGGAACGGTTTCTATAAATATCTATAACTTCCTCGTTTTTTTCTCCTGGTATCTTAAATGTAGAAAATACGCTAAAGATAGTAAAACTCCCTTTTAATTCACAGATTTTTATATGATTTAAACACTACATTCCTTTTAAAATTATATAAAATAGAGTCTTTTTCATAAATACAAAAAAATTAAGAAAAAAGAGTCCATGTTATGATGAACTCTTGATAGAACTTGTTAATTCGTTGATTTACCTTGTTAATCTGTTACAGGTGGTTTGTTCTGTTTCATATTCACCTTATCAAAAGTCGAACCTTCCTGTCCATTGACAGGGGGAAGGGCTATAAAGGAACAAAAAAGAAAAAGCCCGTAATATAAGCGAGTGTAGACGGGATTCTTGTGTGGATGGGCGTAGAATGGCATCATCCGACCATTGAGTTAAAATATGAGGCCTTGCCGGAGGGCATACTATTTTTCGAGATTAGCTATGAGAGCATTAGAGAAACTGAATAAAGCTGAATACTAGTTGATGAATCGAGCATGACCCTGTTTCATTATTAGCAGGGTCGTGTTTTTTTATTATTTTCAGATTAAATAAGAGTTTTCCAATAAGACATGGCAATATTAATAGAATCATTTGCATCTAATTCGATCGTCCATTTTTTATAAATATAATGTCTTCTATATCTTATGTTTGAATCCAATCTGCATTTTATTATCCGAAATATTCCTACTTTAGAAGGATAAGTTTACTCCGATAAACTATTTCATTATTTAAGTTATTCCATTTTTGTTTACTCGAATGATACCTGAATGAACGTAACACCATTTCTTCCTATCGATTTTTCAATTTAATTCATAAATAGTTTGGCACTTTTGTGTCCGTAATAGACTATTTGTGTTTTTTAGTAGCCCTATTATCCAATCTTTAATGGATATTTATTTGTTTTTATACTATTGTGTAAGTATGGAAAGGAAAAAATTTCATGTAAATGCAGTCTAACTCGCTTTTTGATTAAAGATAATGTGATAGTGTGAGCAAGATTACGTAACAATAGAGTAAGAGTAAATAATTCATTTAGGGGTGTAAGTATGATCTATTCATGGGAAACTAGCACAACCGAAATAAAAGATTATGTCTATAAGGTTTTGGAGCAAATAAAAGAAAGTCTGCAAGATAATTTTAAAGGGTTCTATGTTCATGGTTCATTAGCTATGGATGGATTTAGTCCGCAATCCAGTGACATTGATCTTATCGTAGTGACTGAAAATCCACTAACCTTTGAGGATAAAAAAGAGTTAGTTAATTATTTTCTATCCAATTCCGGAAAACCATTTCCGATTGAAGTCAGTTTTTTAAACAAAGATCAACTAAGGAATTGGCAGCATCCTTGTCCGTATGATTTCCATTACAGTGAATATTGGAGAGATAAGTATGAAGAGGACGCTGAGAACTATCTTAATAAAGCAGACTTAAAAGATTTAGATTTAGCTGCCCATATCACGATTCTTCATAGACGCGGGATTTGCCTTGAGGGTCCACCAATTGAAGAAGTTTTCCCGCTAGTTCCCCAAAGTGATTATCTTTCATCCGTAATGGAAGATTATCGGAAGTGTCTTGCTAACTTAGAGAAGGATCCTAAGTATTGTGTACTAAATATGGTTAGGGTGTATTGGTATGTAAAAGCAGGAATCATTACTTCTAAGCAAGAAGCAGGTCAGTGGGCAATTAATACACTGCCTAAAATGGTAGCTGAAACGGTACAGAAGGTTATGGATGGCAACAGGCCGGAGGAAAAGGAATTGCAGGAATTTAAAGAGTACATTGATAATAAGTTGACACAGTAAGTCAATTAATGCTGCTATATAAAAATCTATCAGTATAGAAAGTATAACCGTGTATTTTAAATGATGCGTATAAAAGGATAGATAGCTCTTTTTGAAAAGCCTTTAATAAGGCTTTTTTTATTTGTCTGCATGTATAAAAGGAGTCCGCAATGAATCAAAATTTGCAATCTATCTATAAGAGATTGAAATGCCAAGTTTATTTGTCACTAATTTGTAAAAATTTCATCAATCCTTTAAAAAAACATAACCTCCTAACTAGCCCTTCGACACTATGTTTTCCGCATGTTTCATTAACTTAATCCTATATCTCTAATTGTATATTAATATAACTATTGTCAATAATTACATTAGTTTAAATTGTTGGAAAATTGATAATATAATGATGTGAATAGTTTATTAGAATAGTTATTATTTTCACTATTATTCTAGTAAATAATATAAATGAGGGGAGATGTTTTGCGAAATTTATTAAATAGAGCTTAAAAGCTGCTCCAAAAAACTTCATAAGGGTGTGTGAATCATGAGATCGACTCGGAGTAGGTACTACATGAAAAAACGTACGAGAAAAAGAGCATTCTCAATTCTGACATTGCTTTTTCTTCTTGTGCAAACGATTTTAACTCCGGTAACTCAGTATGTTAATGCTGACAGTTCAACTGTTGGAATCAGTTTCGACAATCCATCTGCTCAAGAAGGAGATATGCTAACAGCGACACTAACTGACAGTGGAGAAGATTCTGGTACATTAACATTCTCTTTACCAACAGGTTTGAGTATTAAGGATATTACTGAAGGTCAAGGTAATATCGATATCAGTAATAAAGGTACTCAATCCTTAAATTTTAGTTGGAAGGAAGATGGCAATCAAGTTGTGAAAGTGCAAGTATCAGCTGATACAGCTGGTGACTACATGCCACAACTAACTTCTCAGAACGGAGGTACTCAATCTGTTGCGATTCAGGTCACATTACCAGAACCAGAAGTGACAACTGAGGAAACAACAGAAAGTACAACCGAGGAAGAAGGTGCAACAGCTGAAGAGAGTACTCCAGATTTAACTGAGGAGGAAGCGGTAGAAGAAGAGTCTGCAGATGAAGAAGCTGCCACTTCTTCAGAAGAGAATGTTGAAAAACATTCTGTTACTTCAATAGAGGAGAACGCTGATAAAGAAGAAACAACTGAAAAAGACTCAGTTGATGAAAAAGATAGCAAGGCATCCTCCAATAAAGAAAAAGCTGCAAATGAAGTAGAGAAGGCAATATATATCCCACCTAATCCTGGAGAAGATACACCATCTGATGCTAATCTGAATGTTAATGGTGATTTAAACTTACCAATAACAATTCGTGATTTTAATGCGGATGGCATTTTATTTGAATCAAACCTTCCTACTGGGGATGACGCAGGAGTAGCGACAGGATTTGTGAGTGGGGATATTGGTTCAGGCAGGAAGCCTAGTTACACCAATACGATGGTTTCCTATACACAAAAGTTAATGTTAGATGAAACCACTACTGTAGCAGATATAAATTCGAAACTCGACGAATTATTTACCGTTTCAGATTCAGATAGGGTACGTAATAAATCTTTACCGCTAATATTAAATAGTGATGGGAAGACTTATTCGTATAATAGCGACGCATTCTACCCAATTGATAATGATGCACTGGGGAATGAAGGAAGGAACCATAACTATCACTTCACGTTGGAGATGCATACATCTTTTACTTATGTAGGCGGAGAGGTGTTTGAATTTAACGGTGATGATGATGTATGGGTATTTATCAATGGTAAACTAGCTATTGATTTAGGTGGTATTCATAATCAAGAAAAAGGAATCATTACCTTAAATGAGGAAACGGCTCAAAGACTTGGGTTGGAGTTAGGTGGAACATATGATTTTGACTTTTTCTATATGGAACGCCATACTACAGAGTCACATTTGAAAATAACAACATCTATTAAATTTCAACCAGATGTTTATGCAACCAAATCAGTCGATAAAAAAACAGCATCCAATGGTGATGAGCTTGAGTATACATTTACTGTGAAAAATAAAGGGAAAGCTGATGCGACTGACGTCAAATTGACGGATGTACTAGTTGATGGATTGACATTTAGTAGAGGTCCTATAACGATTATTAAAGGTGATTCTGTCACTGAAACAATGGACTATATATACAATGATTCTACTAAGACTTTAACAGTCCCAATTGGCCAAGTTAAGCATGGGGAAACTGAGTCTATTGTAATTAAATTTAAAGTTACAGTAGATTTAGGTGAAGAAAAATTCATTAATGATAATAAATACACTATTACGAATTTAGGAAATATCTATGTTGGTGGTAAACAGGAACCAAATCCAACGAATCCGGTCGAAACGGAAATTATCGGACCAGATCTTCAAATATCTAAACTTGTAGAGAATGATGGTTCAAATGATGAACCTTCTGCACGTGTAAATGCCAAGGAAGACGACACAGTGAAGTACACGATTAAGGTCACTAATAATGGTGGAAACAAAAAAGAGTCTTTCACAATTAGTGACAATATTCCTGAGGGATTAACGTATATAGAAGGTTCAGTTTCAGCAAATTCTACTGATACCCTTGCAAAGCCAAAGGCTTCATATAATGAGGGAACCATAAATGTAGTTGCTGAGGAATTATCAAAAGGTGAGACAATCACTATTACCTTTGAAGCAAAAGTTGATAAATTGAAAGATAATGCTGGATATAGCAATGAGATTAAGAATATTGCAAAGATAGATGATTCAATAGAATCTGAACCTGCTATTGTGCAAGTTGGAAAAGCGCATTTAATTTCTGAAAAAATCGTGGAAGAAAAAACTGCACAACCAGGCGACACTCTTCACTACACCATCAAGGTGACCAATGACGGTAAAGCCAAGCAAGAAGGCGTAACAGTGAAGGATACATTGCCAACCGGTCTAACCTTGAATCCAGAATCAGTCCAGGTTGATGGAACGGAAGCGGAACACAGCTACCAAGAGGGTGTGCTAACCGTCACAGCGGATGAGTTGGGTGCAGGAAAAACCATGACGATTACCTTTGAAGCCAAAGTTAATGATAAGGCATTAACAGAAGGTACGTATAGTGCGGTGATCGAAAACGTGGCTATGGTCAATGATGTGCCAACAAAACCGGCAAAAACAGACATCTTGGTGCCACATTTAACTTCTGAAAAAATCGTGGAAGAAAAAACTGCACAACCAGGCGACACTCTTCACTACACCATCAAGGTGACCAATGACGGTAAAGCCAAGCAAGAAGGCGTAACAGTGAAGGATACATTGCCAACCGGTCTAACCTTGAATCCGGAATCAGTCCAGGTTGATGGAACGGAAGCGGAACACAGCTATAAAGAGGGTGTGCTAACTGTCACAGCGGATGAATTAGCCGCAGGAAAAACGATGACAATTACCTTCGAGGCGGAAGTCAATGATGAGGCATTACCGGAAGGTACGTATAGCACGGTGATTGAAAACGTGGCTGTGATTAACGATGTACCAACAAAACCGGCAGAAACCGATATTATGGTGCCACATTTAACTTCTGAAAAAGTGGTAGAAGAAAAAACAGCACAACCAGGCGATACTCTTCACTACACCATCAAGGTGACAAATGACGGTAAAGCCAAGCAAGAAGGCGTGACAGTGAAGGATACATTGCCAACCGGTCTAACCTTGAATCCGGAATCAGTCCAGGTTGATGGAACGGAAGCGGAACACAGCTATAAAGAGGGTGTGCTAACTGTCACAGCGGATGAATTAGCCGCAGGAAAAACGATGACAATTACCTTCGAGGCGGAAGTCAATGATGAGGCATTACCGGAAGGTACGTATAGCACGGT
>NZ_JBZCPP010000012.1:0-117213 GCF_058267515.1 Pradoshia sp. Z6_59 | reverse complement strand
CTAAGTCCAGTTGAATACCGGACTCAGATCTTAGAAGCTGCTTAATTTTTTGTGTCTAACTTTCTTGGGTCAGATCAATTTGATCAAGCCCCCCGTTAGTTCAATTTGAAACTGTCCCAAATAGCTTCCTCCACTACAAAATATTCTTCGTGGGAGCATGCAGCTAATATGCATTTATCCTTATGGTAAAACATTAAGTCTTCTGGCAGTTCAGGACTATTCCAATCAAAAAGGGAATGACAACGCTCTTTCAAAAAGTCTCTTGTAGAATTATTCATTTTAAAATAATAAACATATGCTGTATCCTCAGAAAGTCTTGTAGTTTCCCATTCTTTTTGTATTCGTCTTTCGATTAAATGTTCTTCAATATCGATTATCAAATTATCAATAAAGGCAAGACGCTCTTCTTCAAACTCCAACAACCGTCCATCTTCCACAAAAGCAAAGCGATCACAATTCCTTGAGAGTAAATCTATTAATTGCTTGTAACGTTTGCCCTTTATATTTTTATCAATACCTATCATATTAATTGCACCTCAATGCTACATCTCCATATTTACCATTTTTTTACGGTTCTATCATCTTTGATCCTATTCAATAAAATATTGATAAATCATTTCCTTTTAACTAACCTGCCCTGTTTGTCTATAGTGACTGTATGTAATGATTAAAATCCTTAATTCTCATATGTTCTATTGATTTTCATCTCTTCTTTCTTTGATATGGTTCCTTTGCCCAATCATAGAATGAAAGAAGTACGAATGCTATGAAGCTCACCGCTATGTTTTCAACCCATTCAATCTCTTTTTTAGTAATAAGATCCCAACTGATTGATATTAAAAAATAGATTATGGGAAAGCTAATGTTCTGTTTGAAAATATTGATTTTGCCACCAACTTTCGTTTAATCATTTGGTAGAGAATTTTCGTTTGGTCTTCGCTGATAATAATATATTTATAATAATTTTACATCAATATAAAAAGTCCTTTTGTCGCTAAACTACCCCTTTTCTATAATAAGGAACTCTACAAAAAAGAACATTAATCCTTCATGGATCATGCCTCCGTTAGTTACTATTTAAAGATTTAAGGCAGATTAGGCCCTTATCTACGGAAGTTTCTATATACCCAATAATCTGTTCAAATGTGAACACTGTTAATGGCTGTTCAAGTTCGTCCCTACCATAATCCATATCACCTATCACATTGGGAACAAATTCCTCTATATCGCTCCGTTGTACCTCTTCTATTTCACCAACTGGACTAATTTCACTTAATGCTTCACTTAATTGTTGAGTGAAGCGATAATAGTCCAATAATTTTCCATTTAGTAATCGAAAATCATTATGGTAGCGATTGAATATGTTTGTATCTGCCTCCATTCTATTTTTTAACCAAGGTAAATAAAAGCCTTTTAGCCAAATATCATCAGCAAGTAAGTGTGTATCATACCCCTGTATAAAGCGGGAATCTTTATTAAAGCTATATCTTTGTATAAACTCTTTGTAGTCAATATATCGAGAATAGTCTTTTACGTCGCCTTTGTAAAAATGAGATATGTCTTTAGATGAACCTGCATCGGGTGAAATGCCCCCTAAAAGAAATGATGTTTTATGTTTTATCTTTTATCGAAAATTCATCTGCAATCCTATTTGCAATAATCAAATGCATAATTCTAGAACCCACTTTAAGTTCCCCTTTCGCCAATCCGTTTAGGTTCAATAAAGAACATAGTTCCTCTTTTGTTATTGAAACTTCTTCCACCAATCTGCCCCTTAAGTTGCATAGGAAAAGCTGTCTAAATGACAGCTTTACTCTTATGTTAATGATTTTTTAATGTCATAAATGATGTAGGATTCAATTCCTCACTTTCAATGACAATTGCAGTTAATCCAACACCCGGTTTAGTTTCGTGCCATTCATCAATTTCCCAAAAAACAGCATCTCCAGCCTCAACTTTAAAATATTCTTCCATTTCATTTCGAACATATCCCTCACCATTTAAGATTAAAAGAAGTTGGGGACCTACCGCTTGATGATAGCCTACAATTCCTTTTCTATCTAAGTGCATACATCCAATGTTAGTAACCTTCTTTGTTTGAATAATACGAGACATAATAAAATCCGAATTGAATTTTGATATTTTTTTGCCGCTGTCTCTGTCAAATTTATAAAATTCCACTTTGACCTCCTAAAATTGAATTGGAATGTACATTCATAATTCTATATTGTAATTAAATTAAAACTGCCCCGTTTCTTTCATATAAGTTCAACATAAAGGGACATTCATTAAATCCTGCTTAAATCAACGTCCCTGTTACTTGAATAAGATATTATATTTTCAATCTTGCTTTGATCTAAGAATTATTCTATTCTCACTATATTTTGAACAATAATACTTGTAATCTCAGATTTAGATAATGTCCCATCTACAATGAGGTCTGAATTCGGCTTTGTCGTATTTAACATATCCAGATACCCCTGCCTTCCTCTAAGAATGTAGTTATCTAAATCCAGCAATATATCCTCACCAGAATTATCTTTAAAGTCTCGAAGTATTCTCCGTGCCATTGCAATGTCCAGTGGAGTATCAATAAACACAGCAAAATCAATTAATTCTCTTGTTTTAGTATGTAAATAAGCAAATGGGAAATCTAAAATGATGTAATCTAGTGGTTCAATAAGTAACTTCTTTATATCTCTAATGAGTGGCGATAAGTCCCAATCATCAGGATTACAACCATTATCAATCCATTCAATAATGTTATCAGGACCATTAAAATCATAATCATCAAAAGATATTGTTTTACTATTTTGCAACTGCTCTTTTAGGTAGGAAGTTATCGTTGTTTTGCCACCACCTGAAACCGCAGCAATTGAAATCACAAACGGAAATTTCCTTTTCATAAAATCCTCCAACTTTTCGAATGTCTTATTTCGACTATTTCTTATTGATCTAATCTGTCCTGTTATTTTCATAATAAATTTCGACAAAAAAGGGGAGTAAAATACATTAGTTCTTCTTGAAACACCGCCCCTGTTAACTCAAAATTTTGAACACTAGGGAGCAAATTCGATTTGACCAGTAAGCAATAAGACGAAGGCAATTAACCAGTAGATGATTTCAGATAAAGAAAGGATTAAAGCTATAATAGGAATTAGATTGTTTTCTGTTTTCTTCACTATCCCTGCTATAGATAAATAAACACCGAATATGGTAAGAGAAAGTATTATATAATCTCCATACGTATTCCCTGTATTGGCTATTCTTGTAGCTGGTACAAAAACAATAAAGAAACAAATTACCCCAACGATAAGAGAACCATAACTAAGAATACTGTACTTCTTAGTTACAGCAGTTTGGATTCCCAAATATACACCTCCTTTAGAATATGTATTGTCTGTCAGTATATAATAATATTTATTCGTCACCTTACATTTAAATCCTTCTTCCGCTAAACTGCCCTTTCAGCTGCATAAAAAATGAGCCAATTAAAAGCCCATAGAGTGGAGTAGATCCTATTAGTTCATTATTTCTTACAAACTTTGTGGAATTTACAATTCATTTTCTGGATAGTAAATTTTCAAGTTTTTATTCTTGAATCTGTATGTTAGAGCATCGCTTTTAAGTTCAGTAATAAACTCTTTTTTATCCCTGAGTGAAATTTTTATGCTTCCATAAAATGTTGTTTTATTGAAAATTTCAATCGCATCCCTTGATGACAATACTTTATGTCCTGAAAAAATTGCAGTTGTAGGTGACCTTCATTATATTCTTATATGGAATTCGATATTTAAAAACTTAATATACGTTTTTTATTCAGTATAAGAATGCTCCCTGATATTTTGAGCGAAACTCTTAATGTTCCTTACTTTCGAAAAGTATCAGCAACTATATTACTAAATTCTCTTAGGTAGTAAAGGTAATTATCTCCGCCATAGTTATAACGTTTGTTATACATCTTTGCAACGACCACTCTGTATTCAGGAATGACAAGGACAGTTGGACCTGTTATTCCTACTATTTGATAGGATCCTTCTGGGACCCTATCACCGAGCTCACTATGGGCAGCTGGAATTCCCTTTACATACCAAAAGAAGCCATTTTGAGGAAGTTTATGATCTTTGTAAAAAGGGCTTTGGACTTGTGTGGCAATTTCAATCACTTCGCTTGGAACAATTTGTTTCCCCTCTGCAAACCCTTTGTTTAAATGAAGATTACCCCATTGGGCAAACTCCCGAGCAGAAGTATGTAAGTTTGACTCCGTTCCATCAGCATAATTCCCTAGATTGAATGAACCTTCCGAAGCTGGATCATCAATTTGTTTAACTAATGATTCATTCTCTGTCGTTTGCCAGGCTGTTTCTTTAAAACCTAAAGGTGAAAATACCCTTTCTTCTAAAAGGTCTGGAAAGCTCATTTGAAATAGACGATTTACCAGCTGAGTCATCATTAACACATTGATTCCTCTATAAGCCCAACCTTGCCCTGGTTCAAACTCTCGAAAAATAGTACCATCCTCTTTTTCGTGTAACCCGTGTGAGTGAGTGACTAAATGCCGTATTGTTGTTTTTCCGAGCAATTGTTCATCCATTTCCTTGAAGTAATCTATCGCGTAGTCATCAAGGCTTTTGATTTTCCCCTCATAAAGAGCATATGCAACGACTAAACCAAGGTAGCTCTTTCTTGCAGAAGCTACGTTAAATTGAGAAACTGAGGTGATTGGGGATGATTCCGGAGAATTAGAATGATAACCATCATAGTGTTCCAATAGTACCTCGTTATCTTTTAGAATATATAATGCGGATGCACTGCTTCCGTTTTTTTTCTTTATTTCGTCTACCCAAGTAATTAAGTTTTCAAGTTTATCCAAATAAAACATCTCCTTGATCTCCCGCTAAACTGCCCTTTACTACCATAAAGAGTTCAACGGAAAAGATATTAACACTACTTGGTTCAAAGCTCCATTTTTTTGAAAACAGATTATTTTTAAATTCTATTTATCTGCGTTATTGCTTTTCTCATTATTCTGAAGATAAATCTTTTTAAGCGTTGTATTTATATTATTTAAAGCAATAAGAATAACACCCAACATAACAAATGTTACAATTTCTCCAGTAAACCAAGATAGTATTCCTAAAATTACAGCATAAAGTATGTATAACGAATTACTCATTTATTCAATATCCTCCCAACCAGAATAATTAAGCACTCAAAAAAATTCAGTCTAATTGTAAAATCAGAAAGAATCCTAATTATGTTGACCCACCACGTTTCTACAATAAGGAATTCAACACAAAATGGCATTAATCCTTCTTTGGATCAATGCCCCGTTAGTTTTTGCGCTAACATTCACAAAGTCTATTAGGTGGATAAGTATAAGTTGCTGAGAGTTAATAAAAAAACCTCAATTATTCAGAGGTCAATGTCAATTTACTAATCTATTTTTCAGAAACCCAATTAAAAATCTGCAGTATCCTTGGTTTTTGAATCTTTATTGGTTCAATGCATCAGTTTATTTAGTAAATGAATCATTGATGTCTAAAATCAAATTTATCTTTAGGTACATCTAATATATGGCATTAATCTCAACTGTATCATTGTCTGTCCAGGTAATATTGGCAGTTTCCTCTCGTTCATTCCAATAGATATTTTTGGCTTTCTTATTGCCTTCATTTATAAAGTATTTATTTCAAAGGTTCTTTATATGAAAATAGGAACTTTCCTTTAAGGGAAGCTCCCGATAGTCTGTGTGTATTTATTTACTATAATTAACTGTACGCAAATAAACATGCTTCAATATTAAAAGAATGCTTCCCTTTAGTAATAAAAGTGAACAACGTAAAAAAAGAAGCAAATAATTATAACCGAGCTTATAAGCGTTGACATATATTGTTTTGTTTTCTTTAGATACTTCCATTCCAATATAACTTGTAAACAAGTTGATACTGTTAACAATAGAATCAAATTCCACTTTAAAAGGGCCTCCGATTCTTTTTCAAGGGCAAACCAATAGGTAAACACAAAAAATATAGTTATTATCATTTTTCCCCACTGTTCAATTGATTTTCCAGGAGTTTCGGAGATATCTATTTTCTTTACACCGAGAAATTTCGCCACTGTTTTATCTACTAAAAACGTTAATATCAGAAAAATAACAATAATCACCAACAGCTTCATATTCATCCTTCTCTCTATTAACCACGACTTCCAATATTACAACTTTATAATTCGATATGTGTGATAGAAAATCCTTCTAACACTAAACTTCTACTATACTCCTATATGAAATTCAACACAAAAAGACATTCATCCTTTTGGATCAATGCCCCTGTTTGTTTAATTCCATTTATTCATAAATTGATATATTTTAAAAATCTGTTAATAGCATAGTCTCATACTTAAATCGTATCGTTTCTGGAATCTTATTAAAAATATGAAGGGGAATTCCTACCCTATCTTTAATATCAATTTCTATCCCCGCATTAAAGTGGGTAAGAAATTGCCAATAAGAAATGAAAACGTTATAAGTTGGCTCATAAATAAACTGCATCCATCCCTCTGCAATATGGCTATCTTTTTCATCAAATATATTAATTCCCGAGAAGTTTTCCACGACTCCATCTAAATAAGCGGCATCGTCACCCTCTATACAACTTTCAGACCAATCAAATTTAAACTTATTCGCCGTTATTCCATAAAAACGGAGGTCATCACATAGTTGTTTTTCTACTAACATTCTTAATTCCGGACCCATTTTATCTGCGAATCCCAAGTCAGTATAATTTGGTATCATATTCTCTCTCCACACTTTTGGATTTATGTAATAGAATAATTGTTGCCTTTACTAGCTAAAACCTCATGTAACTAAACAGCTCTGATTGTTGAAATAGCAAACAGAGATGATCATTGGGCCTCAAGGGTAGAGAGACGAACTAATATATTATGGCCCTGTACCACAAGAGACTTCGTAATTTCCGCTCTCTGTCTTTGTTGAATAACACAGTGTTACCGTATGTCCTGTAGGACTATCGTAGTCATACCAATTTACATTGTATAGCTGTCCATATACTTTATCTTTATAATCACTCTTCGTTATTAAAGCAAAGAAACTTTGATATGGATGCCCGTCTTTGAGTATTTCTTCTCTTATTGCAGATTTTGGCGAATCATTATTGTGTACCAATTGTCCTAACATAGGCGGAAATAGTAGTGTCGCTACTAATACCAACAAGCCGACTACTAAAAGTCTTTTTTTCTTTTTCAAATTGATCCCCTTTCAACACTTTTATTCCGTCAGCCTGCTCCTGCACCCCAATAAGCAATTCAACACAAAAAGACATTAATTCTTCTTAGCCAATTAGCACAATAGAAATTGGTTTAATTATTTTTTTATTCCTTTTAAGTCACCATAATGGTCAACAAATGTTCTCAAGTCCTCTAGTGTTGAAGATAAAAAAGTTTGATCACTTTCTATTTCGAAGTGTAATTCATTTTCCATATGTGCTTTTTCTATAAAATAACCTTGTAAAACAACTTGCCCCAAGTGATTGAATACAACCTCTAATTTAAGAGAAGTTTCGTAGTTTTGAAAAGTAGCCATTCCTTTAAGTTCCTGATGGCACTTATATAATTGATTATAAAATTCATAGACATCACCAGTCGTAAACCACAGTTCACCTAAAACATAATAATTTCCACTCTTAATTTCAACAATGCCCTTAGCATCATAGCCCCCAAAATGGCTAGTATCATTAGGAAAACCACTTATATTTTGTAATTCAACTCGGATAAATCCTTGATTGCCTTTAAGGGTAAATCCATTCATAGTTTCAACTCGTTTCCTACCGGTTGCGAAACCCAGTGCCATAATTAACACATAAAATTTTAGAGAAATAGTATAAAACGTAATTTCTAATAATCTAACTGTTTTAGGCTCAACAATAAACCATCATCTGTAATCTTTTTAACTTTATATAAATTTAGCTTTTTTTCTATTTCTTGATCCATTTTGTCTGTGTTACTGAATAAATTTCTCACCACATCTAAAGCATACACTAGAATCGTTATGGAACCACCACCGCCTAACTCAACACCCAGACGTTCATCCTCTGTTAAATGTGTATCCATTATCTTTTTGACTTCTATGAAGTAATCACCTTTAATGAGGATATAATCAAATTTCGCCTCTAGTCCTGCTAATAATTCTTTTGGATTATATGCTTCATAGGTTGTATTGAAGTTCATACTTATTACCTCCCTTGTTTAGTAAAACAAACTATTCACCCTTCTTTAGCGAAGATAAAATCATTCTTTGGTTATCCTGATGTTAGTATATTTATTCAATACCACTTACTATTAAGCTAGCTTTTTCAAAAGGTTTATAGGTTTCAACATAAATGTCTTCTGATAGCATCCAATCATTTTCCCACCTATCACGTGCTGTTTCTCCGTCTCTTTCAAGACCTCGTGAAAGCCTTGTTTCTCGTGGGCATTCAACCCAAACCGTAAAATCATACTTATTAAAAAATTCCTGACGTATTGCGTAAACACCTTCTATTATGACAATCCCCCCAATCGGTACAGTATGCCATTCTGTTAAACCATCCATTGCCCAATCATATCGCTGATAATGGCCTTCTTTATTTTGAGCTATGGGTTCAAGAACCTGATTTAAAACACGCCTCCAATCATAATCTGCACCTATAGGCTTGTTTTTTGGAAGTGTTTTTAGAAGTTGAGAAGATGGTAAATAAAAATCATCCATATGCACAACAGTCGTATTTATTAATCTATCTTTCAGCTTACTAGCAAGTGTGCTTTTCCCTGAACCCCCACAGCCATCTATTCCAATTAACAAGGTTGATTGTTTTTGAGGAACTGAATCGGTTAGCCTTACCAAATGTTCAAAATCATAACTGCCTTTAAGAGGTTTATCATGCATAACAACACCACCTTAAATCGAGTAACTGTCTTGTTACAATCCACTTCCATTAACTGCCCCTTAGCTGCATAACAAAAAAAGCTGGTCACAAGCTAGCTCAAAAGGGGATTCTTTATTTATTGTTTAATTTCATAAACTAGAATTTTTATTCTTAACTTATGTTCACTATAAGACCAAAATGCCGCTTATCAAACTTTGATTCCATCGCCCAATAGCATAATCCATAAGCTATCCTCATTATTTCTATAAAGAAAAAGATATCTTAAAGATATCTCTATTTCACTGCTAATTTTAGCACCATCAAATCCTCATCATAATATCGGCCATTATCCTTTAAGGCATTTCTTTCTTTACCATAAACCTCAAATCCCAATGACTTATATAATTTCTTTGCATAGTCATTATCAGATACAACCGTTAAATTGATTTGCTCCAATCCTTCAGAGTTCTTCGCTCTACTGATAAGTTCATTCATTAATAGTTTTCCTAAACCCTGACCTCGATTGCCTGGAGCTATGTACATTCCATAAACATTCCCTTTATGCCTGGTTTTGAGATTATCCTCACGCATAAAGGTAACAATACCAACTAAAGATTTTCGATTATCAAAGGCACCTAATATGTACTTGTCCCTTGTTGGTTTTATTCGTTCCTTTACCATTTCTAATGAAAATCTCTCCTCTCTTTCATAGTTTGAACCGTATGCTTCCGGGTTCATTTTTAATGCATTCAATCGCACTTTCTGATATAAATGAGCATCGGACTCTTCTAAAATACGAATATTTATCACTACTCACTCCTTTAACATGAAATTTGTATATTCCATTCTATTTACCACTCCTAATCTCCTTCTTTTCTAAAACAACACTTTTAATCTACAAAAAAGCTTAAACCCTTAATCTTACTGGGCCTAAGCTTTGCAAAGTTTCACGTATCATTTCCTCTCCTTCTAGAAGGAAATATACTTCATGCACCTTTCATATTCAAGCCATCCCAAATGTAACTCCCTGTTCCTTTAGCAGCTTTCTATAAGCGATACTCAATCGGTCTCAAACTAGATGCAATTCAGCCTGGAGATCAAGCGGCAGCAATTCTAGTTTTTGATTTTCAACGATAATCCACATGGTCATTTGAAGTTTACTTCACCAAATTTCTTACTAATATCGGTCATTTCAACAGCATATAGAGGTTGTCTCAACGGGTATCACCTCCGCTTCCTATTTCTCTTTTTTGCTTAAGCATTGCACGGCTCTAATGATGCCACTGTATCCCGTACACCTGCATAAGTTTCCTGCCAGGCCTTCCTTAATTTCACCTTCACTCGGAGAAGGATTCTCTGCCAACAAACTTTTAACAGCCATGATCATTCCGGATGTGCAATACCCACACTGAAAGCCGCCTTCCTGCAAAAAAGCTTGCTGAACCTCCTCAAGGCCATCAGTTCCGACACCCTCGATGGTTTGGATTGTTTTCCCGTTCACTTGAAAGGCCATCAATAAACAGGAATTTGCCAATTCGTCGTCCACCAATACTGAACAGGCACCACACCTGCCAATTCCACAGGAAATTTTTGTACCTGTCAATTGCAGGTCGTTTCGCAGTATATCTATCAACTTATCTGTCGGATGTACCTCCAAATCGTATGAGTTTTTATTAACGGTTATATGAAGGGGCATTTTTTGTTGATCATTCACGTATATGAGGGTTTGAAGCTCATCTTTTTTTACACCCATTCAATCATCCCCCTTAATTCAATAGCTTCTAATAGTTCTTCAGAAGAAATCGGAAGTGTTCTGACCCGATATCCGATTGCATCATAAACGGCACTGATGATTGCCGGTGTAATCGAAATGGTCCCGATTTCACCCACACCTCTGGGACCGTAAATATCCCCTTCATGCAAATGTTCAATCGCAGTTATATTTGTCTCAAAAGGAACATCAGATATACCAGGAATTAAGTAGGTATCGAAATTTTTTGTTACATATTGTCCATCTATCATCTTGGCTTCTTCCATAAGCGTATAGCCCAGCGACATCACTCCTCCTCCTTCGATCTGGCCACGATAACCATTCGGACTGACGACTGGTCCTGCAGCAATCACATGTTCCACCCCGGTGACTTTAACCTTTCCTGTTAAAAGGTCTACCTCCACATCCACTTTTATGCCTCCGAATGAATATAAAAAATGCCCACCTGTTACAGCATCGGGTGTTGTCGGAAAATGAAAGCTCGTTAATACGGTGCAATCCTCAACCAATTTTTGAGCCAATTGTTCAAAGGTAATCAATGGCCCATCATCACCATTTTTCTGCCAAATGCCTCCTGACCCGATGTACAAATCCTCCGCAGAAACTCCTGTTACGACCGAGGCATTATGATAAAGCTTATTTTTAAATCGCTCCTTCATCCGTTGCACCGAATGCCAAACCATGCTCGTTCCCCGGGATGCAGTAGAGGATCCTGATACAGGTACAAGTGCTGTATCACCGATAATGATTTCAATATCATGGTTTTGGCACCCCATCTCTTCTACTACAATATTTTCAATAACCGAGAGCAGTCCTTGGCCGCACTCTTCAAAACCAAAGGAGATTTCAATTTTACCTTTCTGATTCAATCCTATTTTTCCTCCGGCCGCGTCCAATCGACCGAACCCTAATCCTCCACCATGCATGGAAATGGCGATACCGCTGCCTTTTCGTTTCAAAGCGGCGTCAGCTTTTGACGTTTTTTCCTTTTCATACTTACTTTGCAGAAATTCAAGTACATCTGCCGCTCCACTTGTTGGTGCAATTCTCTGTCCAAGCGGACCCAAATCAGTTGCCTTCCTCAAATTGACCCTTCTGATTTCGAATGGATTAATCTGCAAAAATGTTGCCAGACGATCCATTTGTCCTTCTAACGCAAATGTGATTTGATTGCCGCCAAAACCTCTGAACTCCCCAGATAAGCCATTATTGGTAAATACAGACCAACCTTCCGTGTCCATGTTCGGGATACTATAAGGGCCAGCAGCATGTTCAACGGCAAAATCAAGGATAGCCGGACCAAGCGTTGCATAAGCTCCCGTGTCTGCAATGATTCGGGTTTTATGAGCCAATATCCTACCAGTTGTATCCGTGCCAGTTTTCATTGATATTTTCATAGGATGTCTTTTTAAGCCTGCATGAATGGATTCCGTTCTTGTATTGTGGATTTTAACCGGACACCCGGAAACAAGTGCAAGCAGCGCTCCATATGGCTGAATATTTAATTCATCCTTTCCGCCGAACGATCCACCCATCGGACTTGATATAATACGAATCATGCTCTCCGGTAATCCTAAAATTCTCGAAAGCTGGAACCGATCCTTAAATCCATGCTGAGTACCAGCATAAACAGTGATTCCTCCATCTTCCTCAGGTACAACAACACCGCCTTCTGTCTCCATATAAGCATGCATTTGTCTCGGAAGCTCATAGGTTTCTTCTACAATCATATGGCAGTTCTCAAAGGCAGCCTCTGTATCACCATTTTGATAAGATGCGTGATGAAGAATATTACCTGCCGAGTGAAGCTTGATGACATTCTTCTGCATTGCTTTTTCCGGACAATCCAAGATTGGCAGTTCCTCGTATACTACTTCTATTAGCTTTACTGCTTCTTCAGCAATAGAAAGAGAGGAGGCAGCCACTGCTGCCACTGCATCTCCCACGTAGCGCACCTTTTCCTCACACAGTACTGGCTGATCAGGTATGACAATTCCAAATCGGTTCATCCCTGGGACATCCTTATGTGTAATGACCGCCTTTACTCCAGGCAGCATCTCAGCTTTTTCGGTGTTAATGGAGGTTATTCTAGCATGGGGAAATGAACTTCTCAGTACTTTGCCATATAACATATTGGGAAAAGACAAATCCGTTAGATACTTTAGGCTACCTGTTACCTTTGATAAGCCGTCCGGTCTGACTCTTCCCTCTCGTTCCGCTTTATTGAACTTCATTCCTCCTCACCCCCTCCTATACAATTGCATCTGAGCGAAGTCCGTTTTTCAGCTCAGCAATTATAAGATTAGCAGCTACCTTTTTTCGATATTCAGCTGTCACAAAAGCATCGTTAACAGGCTTGAATTCATCACAAATCGTACGATATACCGCTTTCCAATCAATTTTTTCTAGTTCCTTCCCTCTTAACAATGCTTCTGTTCGTTCTAATAAAATCGGTTTATTATCTCCTCCGCCAGCCGCAAGTCTTACTTCACTGACTGTTCCTAAATCGGTTTTCACTATCATGCCGGATACAGTAACGATGGCAGCTATGAAGGATTCTCTTCTGCCTATTTTCTTGAAAAATGAATTCTTAGCAGGTGAATCAGACATAACAGGTATTACGATCTGTATAAGCAGTGCATCCCTATCCCTTTCACCTTGTTTAATCCATTCCCATAGATTGATTTTTTTCTCTCCATAGGGAGTAAAGAATATAAGGTCGGCTTTCATCGCCAATAATAAAGGGATAAGGTCTCCTATTCCCCCCATTATATTTCCACCGATAGTGCCCCGGGTACGAATTGCTGGAGAAGCAATTAATCGAACAGCATCATCAATTATAGGAAACACTTTTTTGATAATCGGATGCTTACGACACTGAGCTAAGGTGGTGAAGGCTCCTATAACCAACGAACTCTCTTCATCAAAAACGTGTACCTTTTTTAATGAAGAAATCGAATCTAAGCTAATAAGATGTTCAGGCCTACGATGATCGTTTTCCCACCCAATTTGCAGCAAAGTTCCTCCAGATATAAAACACGCATCCGAACCAAGCCGTCTCATTTGTTCCACTGCACCTTCCATGGTATGGGGCAACCAAACTGTTGGAGATTGCAAATTGGATCGTTCATTGTGATCAATCACGTTTACCCTCACCTCTTTTCTCTTAAATGGTGATATATTGTTAGTTTCATTTACATTTCATGTTATATTAATTAACATATTAACAATTTCTCCATTTCCTGTCATTGTATGAATTGCACTATTCTTTCTTTTTTTATAGTCAATTTAACTAAACTGATGCATGAATTTATGGTTCTTCCCTCCCACCAGCAAGCGGTAACCGTAATAAGAGGGATACTGAACTCTTTCCTCCCTATAAATACATACCATTAGCTAATAATATGTAAGAATATCTAACATTCATTTCCAAATGTTTCTTTTACAGTAAGTGTAGCTATAAAGGGAATTCGGAAAGTAGCATTTAATGCGTAAGAACATACAGCAATGATACATATTTCGGATAAGACTTATCCCCTCCGCCCAGCTGTCGTCACATCCTTCATTAACATCAATTAATCATTCAGCAAATCAGATACGTTGTCTTACGAAAAAACGCTAATTTTTATTTACACAAATAGAAGGCTAATGGCTGCCAAGCAAACGGCAGCCATCATTTCCATGTACATTCCATCTCCTTAACTGGAGTAATTATTTCTTTTATATGGAATATCCATGTACAAAATGACCATTATAAAATTGCAAAGCAGGCAGAAATGACTCATATGCTTTTGACAACGAAGCTCACAAAATACATTGCCTATAAATTAAATAAAAGAGGACCCTTTATTATTCAAGGCCCTCTTCTTAGTATCTCTAACTATGATTAAATGAAGCTATTTCTGGATTTTCACGGGAGTGTGTATATCGGGGAGTGTTTCATAGTGTTTTCTTACACCTTTCTTACGCCTTTCATGCACCTTTACCGGGGCATAGGTGTGGGATAGATGCATCATAGGTGTTTTCTCACATGTATCCTACACCTTTGATACACCTTTACCAGGGCATAGGTGTTGGATAGATGATTCATAGGTGTTTTTCCACACCTTTCCTACACCTTTGATACACCTTTACCGGGGTATAGGTGCGGGAAAGGTGCTTCATAGGTGCTTTCCTGCGCCTTTCCCAATCCACCATTTATCTATTACTTTTATGTACAAGCCCAATTCCAACATTCTCATAATCTTCTGGTGTATCAATATCCATTCCCCATATACTTTCTGAAAAATCAATTAATTTAAGACGGTCTTTATTACTATTGATGATACTTCGTCCACCTTCATCACCCTTTATGTTCGCAAAATGTTCAAACATGTTGCGGTTAAACAAAATTGGGTGTCCTTGCTTTCCTGCATAACGGGGTCTGACAATGCAAACACCATTATCCTTTTCATTCTCATATTCAGTTAATAACGATTGGACTACCTGTTCATGAACAAATGGCTGATCCCCAAGAAAGATGATGACTGCATCGACTTGATTGGCCAATGTTTTTATTCCGAGCTTAAGAGAAGACGCCATCCCGCTTTTATAGTCTGGATTATATTTAAATATAATTTGCGGGCAATCCTTCATAACAGATTGAATTTCTCCCATATAATGTCCTGCAATGACGACAATTGGATCTAATTCTTGTTGCAGTGCCAGTGCTATAGAGTGATAGATGATTGGAGCTCCGTTCAAGGGTAAAAGCAGCTTTGGTGTCCCCATTCTAGTCGACATTCCTGCCGCCAATATGATAGCTCCTGTTTTAGCCATGTATTCTCTCCTTGCCATGCAAAAATCGGGGGATGCGCGCTGCTCTTACACTCATTAATTCCGATACTATACTAATGGCTACTTCATCGCTTGTTTCTGCCCCGATATCCAAGCCGACTGGTGAATGGATTGGTCCGCTATCGAGCCGATAACCGATGTTGGCAAGCATTTCATTCGTTCGGTAAATCGGTCCAAGCACCCCTATATAGCGCGGATTTCTTTTAAGTGCAAGCCTTAAAGCCGCTTCATCCTTTGCTTGCTGATGATTCATTATAATCCACCAACAATCCTGAAGCTGTCCCTCTTCAATCTCTTCCGGTTCTTTAACGAGATGAACGGCATTCGGAAAGTATCGATTTTGATTCAAATGCGAACGGGTATCTAAAACGGTGACCATAAATCCGGCTCTTTTTGCCAAAAATACGACCGGTATAGCATCTCGACCTGCACCAGCTATAATTAGCTGTTCGCTCGGTCTTATCGTATCAATAAAAATACGCCTATCATCTTGTAGAAGAATTTCTGCCCGTGTTTGTCTATTTTTGACTGCTTTTGCATGATTGATCACTTCTAATGGGATTGAAATATCCCCAAATATATCGCCGTTTTCTTCTACTAACATAGATTGTTCGGAATCCATATCAACTATAACGGTGAAGGCTTTTTCCTCAGACAACAATTCATTTACTTTTTTCCAAAATTCATCCTCTGGGAAAATAGGAAGAAATAAAAATTCCAGATTACCTTTACAGCCAATGCCTAAGCTCCAAATTTCACTTTCACTCAGGTCATATTGGTGAGTCATCGCCGTTTTTGTATCGAATACTTTTTGTGCCCATTCATATAAATCACTTTCCAAACAGCCGCCGCTGATTGTCCCGTACATTTGTCCATCAGATGTCATGACCATCTTCGTTCCAGGCAATCGATATGCCGAGCCTTTCACATCTGCCAGAACGACTAAAACCACCTGTTCTCCGCGTTTCCAGGCTAAGGTAATTTGATTAAACAGCTCTTGAAACTCATGTAATCGAGACATTCATCTTCCTCCTTAACCAAATTTCACAAAAAGTGGAAAGTTTATTAGATTATGATAGCAACCACACTATAAATATGTCAATTCTGTTAAAAATAGTAATTCTATATGCAGGTTCATAGTTTTCTTAACCGCTTAATTAGGCGGTTGGGATACAGGAGATTTATACATAGTTATTTCCAGTACACTGCTGTCTCTTTTCTCATAAACAATTCATCTATTTCATATTTTATGTTTAACACTATTTATATAGGGAAAATAATTTTATTGAGGACTATTCCGGTTCAGAAGCAGTGGCTGAACGGTGCCTCAAATTCTTTATAATACTACGAATGGAGGAGACATGAAGAATATTTTTAAAATAGCCAGTGCATTTATGGGAATTATCATAGGTGCCGGTTTTGCATCAGGACAAGAAATTTTACAGTATTTTACTAGTTTTGGAATGAAGGGAACGATTGGAGCCTTTCTCTCGATCCTATTGTTCGGATATTTGGGAATGGTTTTAACTAAGCTGGGCAGCCGGCTTCAGACAGACTCACATAAGGAAGTTATTTACAAAATCAGTGGACGTTACCTCGGCGTTCTCATCGATTCTATCCTCGTATTTATCCTTTTTGGAATTGGAATTGTCATGATTTCTGGTTCAGGGTCTATTTTCAGTCAGCAGTTTGGGTTGCCAAGTTTCGTTGGCATCATTATCATGACGATTCTCATTTTAATCACAATCCTTTCCAACGTAGACCGGGTTGTAAAAGTTATTGCTATGATAACTCCTTTTCTCATATTGGGAGTGGTCGTATTATTTATACATAGTATGATGACCATGGATTATTCTTTCTCGGAACTCGACTCTATAGCGAACGAACAGCCTTCAGCTACAAATCATTGGCTGACCTCTATCATTAATTATGTTTCACTTGCAATCGCAATGGGAGCATCCATGACATTAGTAATGGGTGGTGATGAACCTAAGGAGAAAATTGCTTCGATTGGAGGATTGGCGGGAGGTATAGGTGTAGGCATATTAATTGTCTTGCATCATCTAGCCATCTTCGTAAAAATTGATGTTGTAGGGCACTTGGATATGCCCTCTTTAGGACTGGCCAATCAAATATCACCGCTTTTTGGAGTTCTCTATTCCATCATTCTATTCGGCATGATTTTTAATTCAGCTGTCAGTATGTTCTTTTCGTTTGGTACACGCTTCTTTACTCCAAAAACGAAAAAATACAACTGGTTCGTGATTATTTCCGTACTTGTTGCCTTTGCTGCAAGCTTCTTGGGATTCAAGCAGTTAGTTTCCTTTTTCTACCCACTGTTTGGATATCTGGGTATGATTTTAATTGTTGTACTCATTATCGCATCAATTAGAATGAAGCCTTTGAAGGATAAAACTGATTAATTTGTATTAGTTACGTGTCTAATAAAAGAATGAGAATTGCATTCTTCTGAAAAAACACAAAATCCACTGTAATAGAAAAAGAGATTCGTCAAATTTGATGAATCTCTTTTTCTATTTTGCTAATTTCACCTGTTAACTTCACCATTTACTTCCAATTATCAATTCAAATTTAACTGAGTATATTCGATTTTTCTTAAGTATCATCTGGAAATTATTAATTATAGATATTTCACCCTGAATATAGCATCTCTGCTTTCCCTCTAACCCTAACTAGCGGTTACTTCATTATAATTTTAAAAAGGATTGTCCCCTGCTATGTAGGTTTTCGGTCATTTAAGTTCACTCCTCTTTAATCTTCCGCTCATATTGGCCACGGGTTTAATCCCTAAAGAATTGGTTCCACTGATTATCATGCTATTATTCATTTTCATCCATATATATTAAAAATCTGACCAGGTATATAAATGATGTAGTACTATATCCAATCTCTTCCTATAATAAAGGAAGGAAGATCAATAAACATAAGGTTGGAGGTGAATTATGAGGATTGAAATCCAGTTAGATAGTGAGTGTGAAGATCCCAAAATCGTTATACATGCTAGTGAGATGACAAATGAAATTTCAAGTTTACTTGAAAAACTTTCAGGCAATGAATACCAATCACTGATGGGTTATAAAGATAATGAAATTCTTTTAATACAAATGGACGATATCCTGCGGATTTATACTGAAGGTCAATATGTTTATGCACAAGTAAATAATGAAAAATTGCGCTTGCGACAAAGATTATACCAATTAGAAGAAATGGTCCCACGCCAACAATTCATCAGAATTTCAAACTCTGAGATTGTCAATTTTGAAAAAGTTAAAAGCTTAGATATGAGTATAAGCGGAACGATCACTCTGAAATTCTATTCCGGCGATCAATCATATGTCTCGAGGCGTTATATTAATAAGATAAAAAAACATTTAGGAATATGAGGTGATGAAAATGAAGACAATTATCGTAAGAGGGGCAATAGGATTTCCGCTAGGCGTTTTTATATCAACCTTTATAACCCTTTTCATTTCACTTGGCATTGGGGATGGAACGTTTTATGCTGTAGTACCCAGCTTAATAGAGACCATGGGTACAGAATTAAATGCCTATCTACTGCAATTTATTTTAAGCGGATTATTAGGTGTTGCTTTTGCTGCAGGCTCTATCATTTTTGAACATGATAATTGGAGTCTTACAAAACAAACAACCCTACACTTTTGCATAGTTACCATCGCCATGTTTCCTGTCGCCTATTACTCCCATTGGATGGAGCATTCCTTTATAGGATTTTCACTTTACTTCCTTATCTTTGTGGTCATTTATTTAATGTTCTGGGTCATTCAGTATCTATTTTGGAAGCGAGAAATTAATCGTTTGAATCATTCATTAAATAAACCATAGACATCCACTATAGGATTACAGTTTTCCCACTAGCAATAAGACCTTCTAACTCCTATTAAAAGCAGTTTTAAAATCTATAAAAGCACCTCAATAAGATTTGTACATCTCCATTTATTCTTACAATAAGAAAAGGTGACCCTATTCTCAGGGACCAGTCGCTAGCTGTGTCTTTTAAGTATAACAATTAAGTTTCCAGTGATCTTTAAAGTTAGAGAAAATACTAAAAACAGCCTTTCATAAAAAAAGATGACCTCTAACACTTTTCTTTAGAGTCATCTTTTTTACGTTTATTAGCCAATTTCTTTCCCAATTTCTCTGCAAACGACCTCTTTCTATACTCTGTTTATATAATTTTCGTAGGCTTGAATCCATGTTTTTGCCATTAACATATTACCTGCAGAATTTGTATGAACTCCGTCAATAGTCAGTTTATAGTCAGTGCTCGATTGTAAATACTGGATAAATACCTCGTGAGTGGGTACAAGAATCGCTCCATAGTTTACTGCCAGTTTTCTGACTATTTTGCTGTAAGCTACTAATTTTTGGTTCCCTTCTGATTCTGCATCTTCCTCTATGATTGTTGGTTCCATTAAGATGATTACTGCCTTCGTTTTTACCTTTAACTGAGTCAACAAATCGTTATAGATTTCTTCGAATTGCTCCGGATATACCTGTTCCTTTCCAGGATGATCAAGCTGGCGCCATACATCATTAATACCAATAGAAATAGATACATAGGCTGGTTCTTCCTCAACAACATCCTTTTGCCACCTGTCTGCCAGGTCAGTAATTCGATTTCCTCCAATTCCTCTGTTCAACACAGTAAATTTCTTTTCTGGATAGGAGGTAATTAAATAATCATGAATCAGACGTACATATCCAGTGCCAATATCTTCAGGATCTCCTTCACGTCCCCATTCTGTTATGCTATCACCTATAAAAACTATTTTATTACTATTATTCATGATCTATTTTTCCCCCATTCATTTATTCAAAAATTAATCCGTGTATAGTGAAAGTAAGTTCAGAGTAAACAGGAATTAAATAGCACTTGCCTTTGTTTAATATCATTAATTACGTTCATTTTAAACTTTATAGATCTACTTGTATATCCTGGTAAATTTAAAACAAAAATAGATTAAATATCCTTGACCGTGCGGATGAATGAATACTCGCAAATATACAATTATTGGTTTGACATTGTTCTACAGGGGAATTGTGTAATAAAAGAATGCATAAGGAGGAATAGAAATGCTAACATTTTTACCTAGTAAGGACCCTTCTACTATTGCTGTAGAAATGTATGGGAAATCGACTGAAGAAGATGCACGTAAATTAGATAACTTTGTAAAAGAAAATTTATTGCATGGTAAGGAATTCAATTTACTAGCTGTCATTGATAACGTCGATGGAGCCAGCCTTAAAGGTCTGGCAGAAGGAATCAAATTCGATACAAAACGAATGAATCAATTTAACAAGATTGCCATTGTAGCAGATCAGAGTTGGTCCAACATGATTGCAACGCTTACTAATTTGGTACCGGGCATTGAAGCTAAGCATTTTGACTCCGATCAGCTCGATGATGCTTGGAATTGGATACTAGGTTATCAACAACAAAGTGACGATCCAACAAATGTCATTCTTTGAAAAAGACATTAGTTAACTCCCTTCAGTTTTTCAGGGAGTTATTTTAGTTGATGTGATGGATTTAATAGCTAATTATAATCCTTTGATTCAGTTATAAATCAACGATCCTTAAAAGGGAGTAAACTTCTACTATATTACTTTCTTTTTTCTAATGAAAGCAGAGATTTCTTAACATTCATCAAAATTAGCTAAATTATGTAAATATAATGATATTTAATCCTAAATAATGGACAAACGGAACATTTATTTGGTAATTTATAAGTGTAGGATAATATGCCTAATAGTAGAAATTAGGCGCTGAGGGGGAATGCCATCATGGCACGTATGGAAGGTAAAGTTGCTATAATTACTGGAGCCGCTCAAGGTATGGGTGCGGCACATGCTCGTAGATTAGTAGAAGAAGGCGCTAAAGTAGTTCTAACAGACCTTAATGAAGAAAAAGGTCAAGCTACAGCTGCTGAACTTGGCGAAAACGCTTTATTTGTAAAACAAAATGTTACTAGTGCTGAAGATTGGGCAAAGGTTGTAGAAGAAGCGGAAAAAGCATTTGGAAAAGTCGATGTCTTAGTCAATAACGCTGGTATTACAATGGCAAAATCTATTTTAGACATGACTGAGGAAGATTATCGCCGTATCGTTGATATTAACCAACTTTCTGTATTCTTAGGAATGAAAGCAGTTATTCCAGCCATGCAAAAAGCTGGCGGTGGATCGATTGTTAACATCTCATCCATGAACGGAATCGTTGCTGGTGCTATCGGTTATACTGATACTAAGTTTGCTGTACGCGGTATGACAAAAGCAGCTGCAATCGAATGTGCAAACTACGGTATTCGCGTAAACTCTGTTCACCCAGGTGTCATTGCTACACCAATGGTTGTACAAGAAGATACAAAAGCAGCCGTAGAAGCATTTGCTAAACACATTCCTCTTAAACGTGTGGCTCAATCTGAGGAAGTTTCTAACTTAGTGCTTTACCTGGCATCTGATGAGTCCAGCTACTCAACTGGCAGTGAATTCATCATTGATGGCGGTTTAACAGCACAATAAAGTTTTCTAATCTGATTGTATTATAGAGCTATCGTTTTGAACAGAGAATCACTCAAAACGATGGCTTTTTTCTTTCGTATTGTTTTATTAAAAGGTTTAATCTATTTGAATCTATCATGTTCGATAAGATGTTAATTAAATCCTTTAGGGCAATAAATATATATACGGATGGATTTTTCATTTCGAAAGCTTCAAAGTCACATCCTAATAAAAATATTTTTTCACCATCGTTACTCTCTCTCTATTCAATATGTATAAAAGTAAAGCCTCTACTTATGAGTAGAAGCTTTATGAAAATCCCACTCGTTATTAATTTATAAGATGCAGGTAATACTCATAAGCCTTTGTATCGGTATATCCCTCATGTACGACCTTTCCTACCGTTTGAAGCATTTCTTCAGGATATTGTGATTGAAAAATATTCCTTCCCATATCTACACCAGCAGCTCCGCCTTGTATGGCATGATAAGCCATACTTAGGGCATCCTTTTCTGGAAGTTTCTTGCCTCCAGCAACAACTAATGGAACAGGGCATGCAGCTGCAACTTTTTCAAAATCCTCACAATAATAGGTTTTAACAATCTGTGCCCCAAATTCAGCAAGCATCCTAGTGGCTAATAAGAAAAATTTAGTGGTTCGTTCCATTTCTTTTCCAACAGCAACAACACCTAACGTTGGAATGGAGTATCTCATACCCAAATTAACGGCACGGTTTAATTCTTGGATGGTTTCCTTTTGTCCATCTGCTCCAATGAATGTTTGTATCGCCATACAACTTGCGTTCAATTTTATTGCATCTTCAATGTCAACTACCATGGATTCGTGACTCAGATCATCCTGGAGGATACTCGATCCAGATGATGCTCTTAATGCAATCGCTTTGTTATAGGATGGAGGGACACTGCTTCGAATAGCACCTCTTGTAGCCATTAAACAGTCTGCATACTTTGCCAGACGTGGAATAAGTAAATCCAACCTCTCAAGCCCTGAAGTTGGGCCCATAAAATAACCATGGTCAAAAGCCAGCATAACCGTTTTGCCAGTATCGGGGTTAAAGATTCGTGATAAGCGATCCTTCATACCCCAGTCATAATTATTAGCACCCTTTACATGAAAATTCCCATTGTTTGCAAATGGAGTACTTTCAGAAAAGTCCTTTGCATTTTTATTACCACTAGTATCTGCCATTGTCTTCCCCCCTTATTTTCCACTGACTTGTTCAGATTATTAGAAGTTATAGTCACTCGTATTTTCTTTTGTAAAAACAATTCGCTCAGGTAAAACAATAATTCCTGAATCCTCTGCCTCGTAATCGTATCCCTGAATAGAGTTGGGCTCTACTTTCACAGAACCCATATCAGGAACATCAATAGAGTCACCCACCTTTAAGCCTTCACCCTTAGCTAACCAATAAGCGACATACACAGCTAGAGCCCCTTGGTCTTTCACATCCCATAAACCGTGGTTGTTGATAGTCCCATTTTCAATAAATGGCCTCATTGAATTCGGTGAAGCAAATCCAGTAATAATAACATCATCTGCTTTTAACCCTTTGTTTTCTGCTGCTTGCGCCATAGCCGGAAGGGCAGTTGAATCAGGGCATATAATAGCATCAATATCAGGATATGAATCTAAAATACTTTCTCCCACTTGCAATGATTTTTGTTCGTTGGCATCACCATATTGGGTTGTAACAAGCTCCCACTTCGGATATTTTTCTTTAATATATTTGTTCGCATAATCAACCCAGGAATTTTGGTCCGGTACAGTTGGGCTTGAATAGAACCAGGCGATTTTTTTTGCATCATCTGGATTATCCATTTGTTCGGCTGCCATATCCACCAACATTTTCCCTAAGATTTCAGGCGTCCCTTGGTTAATGTAGACAGAACGATATTGAGGGTCAACATCTGAATCCCATGTTACGACTTTAACACCAGCATCCAATGCCTTTTTCAAGGCTTGGTTTAAACCATCAGATGATACCGATGAAATGGCAATCGCATCAGCACCGCTATTCACGGCACTATTAATGATTTGTACTTGGTTAGCTACTGTACCTTCGGGAGCACCATCATACTTTACTTTGAAGCCTTCTTTCTTACCCATTTCCTGTGCACCATCATTCCCTGATTCAAAGAAAGCATTTCCTGTCATTTTCGGTATGAAAACCACTTCAATATCTTTCGCATCTTTCTTTTTGTCTCCCTCGGAGCCTTCTTCATTTGATCCACATGCAACTACAAATAGCATCATCATTGTCAAAGTAATCAATTTAATGAGTTTCATTTTTCTCACTGCTACTAACCTCCTTTATAATGTTTTTGTTGTGTGATAATCCTTTTGACATCAAATTTGAAATTAGGTTTGATTCCCAAGAATGCAACAGACACAATAAGAAGGACTCCCGTAGCCAATCCAATATACTGGGTTGAAACACCAGCCATTTGTAATCCTATCTGCATGAATCCCAATATAATGCTGGCTAACGCCGTCCCGACAACACCCCCTTTACCTCCTGTAATCAAGGTCCCTCCCAATACAACAACAGTTAAAATTGGCATCAGATACTCAGCACCATAATCAGATCTCGCACTGCCCAGATAGGAAGTCAATATAACCCCTGCTACACCAGCACTTAACCCTGACAAAATGTATGTACTGGTAATAACTTTTTTTGTAGAAATGCCAGAGTACTCCGCAGCATTTTGATTGATTCCGGTCAGATAAATACATCTTCCATATCTGGTACGGTGCAAAAGGATATAAGCAATGAAAAACATAATAATAAAGATGGCCACAGCATTTGGAATTCCAAAAAACGCTCCATTGGCAATCTGGCTGAACGACTCAGGAAATCCGGAAAATCCTTCGTAAGTACTGACACCTGAAATACCGACCAGCACTACAGCTATGCCACTATACAAAAGCATACCTCCAAGAGTTATCACCATTGCCTGAACTCTTCCATAAGCAATCAGGACTCCATTAAGAAGACCACATAATCCCCCAATTAAAATTGCGCAAAGAATGGATGCCCAGATATTAATTCCTGCCACTTGAAATAACAGACCTGTAACAACAGATGTCAATCCGATAATGGATACCCCCGAAATGTCGATTCCACCGGTTATAACAACCAAGGTGACAAAAAAACCTATCATAGCAATCGGAAGAAAATCATTAAAACTATTTAATAAGATAGAGACATTCCAAAATCGAGGGTTTATCATCCCAAAAATAATCAGTTCAACTATGATTATGACTGCTAAGGTAAGGTTCCATTTCGGGATTTTATTTAGCACGCTAACTTCAAGCCTCCTTCCGAAGAACTCTTGCATTTAATCTTGTTTTCTTCGCCTTTTTATTTGCATTAAATGCAAGCAGGGCATCAATCACCACAATGCTGATTAATAATAAACCTGAAATGGTATCATTCCAAAATGCAGGAACTTTCATATAGATCAATGCGGAATTAATAGACGTTAATATAATGGCTCCCAATGCAGCCCCCACAACAGTACCAATTCCGCCTGCCAGTGAAACTCCACCTAGGACGCACGCAGCAATGACCGTTAGCTCAATTCCTGCCCCGGCATTGGTTGAAACAAAACCAATTTGACTGACAAATATTAACCCCGCTAATGAAGCACAAATACCTGAAATAACAAATGAGTACGCAATATATCGATTTACTGGAATGCCCAGTGAAACAGCACCGTCCGCATTGTCGCCTATCGCGTAAAAATAACTCCCCTTCCTGCTTTTAGATAAATAAAGCTGTACCATAATAACCACAGCAACAACGATAACTGTCAATCCATTTATGCCGAAGAATTCAAAAGTGGAGAGCTCCTTAACGTTTGCAGGGATATTTTCCACCCATTTCCCATCTGTATAGATAACCTGAAGCACCTTAATAATGGAGAGTACAGCCAAAGTCATGATAAAGGAGGATATTTTTAATTTGATCACACCAAATCCATTTATTAGACCAATACCAGCTCCAATGAGGATTGCAACGATTAAAGCTGTTAAAATGCTTCCACCATCCCGAAGAATCGTGCCACATATAGCAGCAGTTAAGCCAAGTGTCCCGCCAATAGAAATATCCAAATTTCCAGTTAGCAAAACAAAGGTCATCCCAATTGCCAGTACAATATATAACAAGCTGCTTTTTAACGATTTATCGATATTTTGTACAGATAAATAATCAGAGTTGATGGAACCCACTATTATAAAAAGGAGAACTAAAAATAGAAAAGTTCTAAATTCACGGAGTTTGATGAAGCTCGAAATCCTAG
The DNA here is from genome assembly GCF_058267515.1 of Pradoshia sp. Z6_59. Classification (NCBI taxonomy): domain Bacteria; kingdom Bacillati; phylum Bacillota; class Bacilli; order Caryophanales; family Bacillaceae; genus Pradoshia; species Pradoshia sp. Z6_59. The sequence continues at coordinate 90,817 of NZ_JBZCPP010000012.1, read as the reverse complement.
ACATACCCCTGATCACTTCCTTCATATGTTCCAAAAGCTGCTTTCATTACATTTGTGGCATTAATATCGTCCAAGCCCAGGCAAACAGTGCATGTTCCCTGATAGACAGCATAGATACGATCACTAATTCTTTCTATTTCCTCAAGGTCAGAGGATATAAGCAGGATGGAAACTCCTTGTTTCATTAACTCTTTAATGATGGAATAGATGTCACCCCTGGCGGCGGCATCAATTCCCCTTGTTGGCTCATCCATGATGATCAATTTAGGGTTCATGGACAATGCCCGGGCAATAACAGTTTTCTGTTGATTCCCTCCTGAAAGTGATTTGATCTCATCCTCTTGAGAACTCAATTTAATCCTCAATCTATCAATGTACGTTTTGGCAATCTGTTTTTCTACTTTTTTCTTAGTAAATAAACCATTTTGTCTGATTATTTGGGCTGTAATATTATTTCTTACAGAACTGATTGAAAAAATTCCATGTAAGAAACGGTCCTCAGGGATATAAGCCAACCCGTTAGCAACACTTTCATTTATCGATAAATGTGTAATGTCTTTTCCATCAAGGTAAACCTTCCCGCTCTTAATCTTATTCACTCCGTAAATGGCTTCCGCAATCTCTGTTCGGCCTGCTCCCACCAGACCTGCAATGCCAACTACTTCTCCCTTAAATACTTCAAAACTAATATTTTTAAAACCATCTCCATCAATGTTTTCTACTGTTAGAATAGGCTTCTCCTCTTTACGATTGACTCTAATTCTTTCAAACATTTTCTTTTGGTTTGTTTTGTTTCCGAGTGGAAGTAGTCCCTTAATTAACATTTCTTTTGTAAAATCTTCTATTTTACCTTTAAGCGTTACTTTACCATCCCTCAATATAATGGCATGTGTGGAAATCTGATAAACTTCATCAAGACGGTGAGTAATATAGAAGATACCTACCCCTGATTCCTTCAATTGCTCAATTACTCTAAATAAGGATTTGGTTTCTGAAAATGTCAATGTAGAAGTTGGTTCGTCAAGAATTAACACCTTTGACTTTCTAAGAAGCCCTTTTATAATCTCAAGCTGCTGTTGTTCTGCAATACTTAATGTGGCTGCCATCCGATTTAGATCAATATCCCAGCCTAATTCTTCAATGAGTTTAATTGATTCTTCTCTTATTTCATGTTTGTTATTCCCAAACCCAATCGTAAGGTTCTTTTCAACTGTCATATTAGGAAACAGTAAAGGTTCTTGAGGAACTAGGTAAATACCTTTTTCATGAGCAGAATTGGGATTTAAATGTTCCACTCTTTCACCATTAATCTCGATAAACCCAGCATCTGCTTTATAAATTCCTGTGAGTATCTTCATCAAGGTGCTCTTTCCTGCACCATTTCCTCCAATAATCGAAATGACCTCAGACTGATTGAGCTGCAATGAAACCCCATCTAAAACTTTGTTATGGTTAAAAGATTTTTGGATATTCTCCAATTTCACTAAGTGCTTCGAGGCCCCCATAAAATTTTCCACCTCCTTTTGTAAGCGTTTTCTATAAATTGTAATTTATAGTATCCAGCACTGTTATCGAATTATTAATCATTTTATTAAACATAAAACTTTTTATTCTTTTTTTGATTTATAAAAATATAAATCTAACAATAAAAATCTGTTCTCCGAATCCGCCTGGTCATTTCTATTTGTATGAACGCTTTTAAATAAGGCAATCCATATAGTTATAAAATAATCCGGCTAAGGGACTGATACGGAGTTTATTAATCTATATTTGTTTCATCATAAAACATTAGTTCTAGTTATGATTTGTAGTAAAAATACTATGTAAAGAGTGGAATGCATGATATATGAAAACAGCCTTATTATTAAAGTTGCCTGGAAATACTACAACGAAGGAATGACTCAAAACGAGATTGCCGAGTCATTAAACCTATCCAGAATGAAAGTAATTAAATACCTGGATTTAGCAAAGGCGAATCATATTATTCAATTTAAAATTAACCTTGATAAATTCGCTGATATGGATTTGCAAAACAAAATTAAACAGAAATATAAATTACAAGATATCTATATTGTCCCAGCCTCTAACCAATATTTATTAGATAGTCTTACATTAGCTGCTGCTCAATATATCGAAGACAGAATCACCAGTGACACTATGATTAATGTTGGCTATGGGCAGGCGGTTTCAAGTACATTAGGGCATTTAAATATCTCGTCCAAATATAAAGTCACTTTTGTCTCTTTATCTGGGGGTGTACGATTTTATATTCCAACAAAAGCATATTCATCATCAGATTATTATATAAACCCCAATTACACCCACTACATAATGCCAGCACCTTTATTAGTATCAACGGAGCAACTTGCTGAACAATTAATTAAGGAAAAACCAATTCAAAAGATTTTCGAAATGATTCCGTACTCCACTACTACGATTATTGGCATTGGAGCTGTAAATGATCAGGCAACTCTTGTAAAGGAAGGTTTCTTGAACACGAATGACATTGAGATATTCAAATCTATGGGGGCAGTCGGCGATCTACTAAGCCAGTTTTATGACAGAGATGGTAATGTACTTAATTTTCATATTCATAAGAAACTAGTGAGTACAGATATTAATCAACTTAAATCACTTAATCATGTTATTGGTGTAGCTGGCGGAATTGAGAAACGCGAAGCAATTATCGGTGCGTTAAGAGGAGGGTATATCGATGTCCTCATTACAGATGAAGTTGTCGCTGAAAGTCTGATTGATTGAAATGCTGAAATGGTCTCTACTAACCTAAATAGAAGGGAAGTTGAAAATGGCATGGAAAAGTATTTAATGGCGATTGACGCTGGAACAGGCAGTGTTAGAGTAATTCTATTTGACACTTCAGGCAATGAACTCTTTGTCGAACAAGCTGAGTGGACTCATAACGAAGATAAACGGTATCCAGGTTCTATGGACTTTGATATCAAAAGAAATATTGATATTATTACCAATTTAATCAAAGATATCCTTACTAAGAGTAAGATAAACCCAGAGAATATCGCATCTATTTCAACCACAAGTATGCGCGAGGCCATTGTCTTATATGATGAAGATGGCAATGAATTGTGGGCATGTGCCAATGTAGATTCACGCTCTAATGATGAAGTTGCTGACCTTTATAAATTAAGTGACACGCTTGAAGCAGAAATCCATCATGTTTCTGGCCAGACCTTTTCATTGAGTGCCATTCCCCGTATCCTATGGATAAAAAATAATATTCCCGAGATTTATGAGAGGATCAAGTATGTCTCAATGCTAAACGATTGGATAACATATCGCTTGACCGGTGTGATTTCGGTAGAACCATCTAATGGATGCACGACCGGTCTTTTCAATCTTAGCGATAGAAATTGGGATTCTAGCATTGCTAATAAGGTTGAAATCAAAAATGATATTTTCCCCACGGTAAATGAAAGCGGTTCTGTAATTGGCAATGTTGCTGATAGATTCTCGTTACTTACCGGGCTTAGCACTAAAACTTTAGTTGTTTCAGGCGGGGGTGATGCTCAACTAGGCTGCATTGGTATGGGCGTCATCAACGAAGGAGATGCTGCTGTTTTAGGCGGCAGCTTTTGGCAATATGAATATACAACTAACCAGGTAGAGATTATTGATTCCTGTAAAGTAAGAGTTAATTGCCATGCTATCCCAAATACTTGGCAATATGAGGCGATTGCTTTCTTTCCAGGGTTGATTATGAGGTGGTTCAAAGATTCGTTTTGTGAACTTGAAGCCTATCTTCAAGAGCAAAACAACGAAAGCATCTATAACCAAATGGAAAAACGCGCAAAAAATGTTCCTGCAGGAAGCAACGGAATGATTTGCATATTCTCTGATACAATGGATTACTTTTCATGGAAACATGCCGCTCCCAGTTTCATAAATTTTAAGATTGATCGTTCTTTTAATAAAGCTACTTTTTATAGAGCCATTATGGAGAATGCTGCTTTTGTTACCAGAGGAAATATCCAAAGGGTTTCCAGTGTTACAAATCATTTACCGGAATCAATTGTCTTTGGCGGAGGGGCTTCAAAAAGTGATCTATGGTGCCAAATAGTCGCTGATGTTCTGAATCTAACTGTAAAAGTTCCAGTAGTTAAAGAATCTACCGCTCTTGGTGCTGCTATATGCGCGGGTGTAGGAGCAGGTGTTTATGAAAACTTTAATGAAGCCATTGATAAAGTCGTAAAATTTGAAAAAACCTTCTATCCTATCGAATCAAACCGGTTAGTTTATGAAGACCTATTTGAAAAGTGGAAATCCATATATAAAGTACAGCTAAATCTTGCAGACGAAGGCTTTACAGATCATATGTGGATTGCACCAGGATTATAAAGGGAGTGATAGTTATGTCAGTTATCAACGAGAATGAAAGAGAATATCGATTTAGTGATAGTGGCCCTAAGTATCTTTTAAAAGGACCGAGAATGAATTTCGGTTTAGTTGTATTACAGCCAGGACAGGACTTCATTGCACATTATCACACCATCATGGAAGAGAATTTTTTTATTCTTGAAGGCGAATTGGAGATCCACATCGACAATGATATCTTCCAATGTAAAAAAGGCGATTTCATTCATGTTGAGCCAAATAAAGTTCACTACTTGATCAACAAGGGCGATACAATACTCAAGGCGGCCTTCATGCTGGCACCCTATCAAATACAAGATAAGGTTGATGTTGATTATAGACCTTATGGGTGATACTAAAAACACAACAGTCCTCATTTTAAATCAATAAGGAAAATCTTCTTTTCAATTAAAGTCTATAATAAGGAAAGCCAAAACCTTCCAAATAAAGGTCTTGGCTTTTTGCTATTACATATACTAAAATGCAACAGGAAGTGAATCGATTCCCTTTGAGGAAAGGGCAAATTGCCATTGAATTTCCTCCTGAGGTACATTCAGTCTTAATTCAGGGAAACGTTTTAATAGGGTAGTAAATGCAATATCTCCCTCTACTCTTGCAAGCGGAGCTCCTAAGCAGGTGTGGACACCATGTCCAAAGGCTAGGTGATGATCTATTTTCCGCTTCACATCTAAACCTTCTGAATCAGTAAATACTTCCTCATCTCGGTTCGCGGCTTTTACCGTCACAAGAACCATATCTCCTTTTTTAATTTTTTTGCCGCTTATCTCTACATCCTCTTTTGCAAAGCGCGGACCCACACTTGTAGATGGACCGTTAAAACGTAATAATTCCTCTACAGCTGATGGTACTAAACTGAGATCGTTTTTTAATGCTTCAAGTTGTTCAGGATGCTCAAATAACAACATGGATCCCGTTGCAATTAAGTTTGATGTGGTTTCATGCCCAGCAAAAATTAATAAAGTAATCATTGAAATTAATTCTGATTCTTCAAGACGTTCTCCTTCTGCTTCAATAGCAATTAGCTGACTAATTAAATCATCAGAAGGATTGGCCCTCTTTTCTGCAACCAGGTTTTGAGTGTATTCTCCAAACTCCTGTAAATGGGCTGCTACAGTAGGATCCTGTCTCCCCCAGCCCATCCCCTTCGCAATTGCAGAAGACCAGATATTGAGTTTTTCACGATCTGCATATGGCACACCCAGCATTTCAGAAATCACATTAATTGGCAATGGGTAAGCATAGTCTTTTACAAGATCCATTTCACCTTTAGATTGAACTTTATCAAGGAGTTCATCTGCAATTTCTTGAATACGAGGTCGCAATCCTTCCATATATCTTGGGGTAAATGCTTTTGAGACCAACATCCGTAATCTCCGATGGTCCATACCATCAACAAAAAGCATTGATTTGCCGGTAAAAAATGTGTCAGGTGCTGATGTATCTACCTCGCTATAAATTTTATCTCTAAAACCTTTTTCTCCATCAATAGAGGAAGGATCTACAGTAAATTGTTTGTGGTTTTTAAGGATTTGGACTGCCTCATCCATATGTACAACCATCCAAGCTTGACGATCTGCTTCTCCCAAAGGGTTGGGAATAGACACGATCGGCCCAAGCTCGCGCATTTTGGCAAATACAGAAAACGGATCTTCATTACTCTTCCCACTTAATACACCCAGAACCTGGTTGGAAACCATTTCTTCTGTCTTATTCATCAATCTACCTTCCTTCCATTTTTTCTTTTAGCCTTACATATTCTTAATGATTGCAAGCTCTCATACAATACTCTATTTTTAGTACTCTAATTTGTGTACTATTTCTTAGGATACTATTACCATACTATAGAGTAAATGCGAGTAAAGTACTTTTTTAATATAGGTAGAATGAATGTGCAGCTTTAAAAAACCCTTGCGATTCATGTGTAAATATATCTCTTTTAAAATAAATACTTTTGCTCACCTAGATAAAAGGTCATGGGTTAAAAAACTTGAATTTATAAAAAAAGACCTGTACAAAAGCCTTAATAGGCATTTGTACAAGTCATAATAAGGAATTAGCTAAGCTAGATCCCATTTCATCAAATCAAATCGTCCCTCTCCACTAAAAAGAATTTCTTTTTCCTTTAGCTTAGGGAAATAACGGGCTGTGAATGTTTCTTCTCCTTCATTAATAAATATTTCTAATGAAGAGGTATCTATAAATATTTGCATCGTCTTTAGGTTATCCAATTTACACGTTCTTGACTCTATTAAATTTGTTCTTACATTTCTTCTTTGTAAGCTTACTTCACTTTTTTCTTGGTCATAGATAAAAATAGCCTCGTTACGGAAGTTTATTCTAAACTCATATCCTAACAATTGAATGGATTCTATTTTTAATTCCAAACAATCCCCTGCTAGAGTTGCAGACTTTCCATTTTTCTCATCTATAACTAGATTAGGAATATAAACTTGATTTTTCCGAAACTGATTTAATTCCATTACAGGAGTCTGATAAACTTTTTCGTTTTTAAGAGTCAGTACTCTTGGCAGTGTTAAGGCATGCAGCCATCTATGAGAAACCGTAGGATGATGAGCTTCTGCCTCATCGGTTATTCCCATCCAGCCGAACATAATTGTTCTTCCCTTATCATCAACAAATGTTTGCGGAGCATAGAAATCAAATCCTCGATCTAGTTCCGTAAAAGGACCATGCTTGAACAGATGGTTTTCATAATCTAATTCTCCTATGAAATACCCAGACTGAAATAGATTATTATATACATGTTCTATTGGCTCAATCCCTTGAGGAGAAGTGAGTAAAATATCCTTTCCATTTAAATGAATGAGATCTGGACATTCCCACATGTATCCGAAATCCTTTATATCATTCATCTCATCGCCAGCCATTTTCCCAGCTTCATTCCAATGATATAAATCCTTTGAATAATATAAAACAATTGCTCCCTTATTAGCTAATGTCTGAGCACCTACTACCATGTACCAGAGGTCACCATGCTTCCAAACCTTTGGATCACGAAAATGAGCCGTATATCCTTCTGGAAGATTTATAACAGGCCCATATTTAGTGAATTTTATGCCATCAGCTGAGACCGCAAGACACTGATACGTTTCGCGAGTGCCATCATCTTTCTTTACGTTTCCCGTATAAAAGAGGTAAAGCTCACCATCTGATTCAACCGCACTGCCAGAATAACAGCCATTTTTTTCATACCACTCACTTGGGGCAAGTGCAATCGGCTGCGCATCCCAATGAATTAAATCCTTTGATGTATAATGCCCCCAATACTTAGCTCCATGTGCTGTATCAAAAGGATTCCATTGATAGAAAACATGATAGATTCCTTTAAAATGTATTAAACCGTTCGGGTCATTTAACAGCCCAACCGGGGGCATAAGATGATAATTTAATCTATACGGATCTTGATCAACCAACGTTTTATATTTACTCACTTCTTCATTTGCTTTTTGAATAAGGAGATGTTCTCTTTCTGACATACCAGAACCTCCTGCTGTGTATTTTAAATTAAGAAAAAAAGGAAAAGGCAAGAGTAAATCCTGCCTTCTTTTTATGAAGCCTTTTCAATTTGTTCCTTCACTTTATCTGAATAACCGAACATCCAGGTAAGGATGAAAGCAACAGCAATGGAGACAAGGTTAACTAAAATATATTGAAGTAATTGTCCATTCAAATACAGTAATGTCCCTGGTATAACTGTAATAGCCATTCCTGTAGCTTTAAGTCCTAAAATCGATGCCAGGAATCCTCCTGCCGCTCCACCAATTAAACCCATGATAAACGGCTTTCCATATCGCAGATTGACCCCAAATATGGCTGGTTCTGTGATTCCTAAAAATGCGGAGATGGATGACGGATAAGCGAGTGCTTTCAATTTAGTTGATTTTGTTTTAAGAGCTACAGCAAGTGCTGCTCCACCTTGGGCAGCAGTAGAACATGTAACAATTGCGTTATATGGGTTATTCTTAAATTCAGCCAACAACTGAATCTCCAGCATATTAAAAATATGATGAACCCCTGTGATGACAATCAGCTGATTAAGTCCACCCAATAGAATACCGCTAATTCCAAATGGCCAGGACAGAACCTCGGTTGCTGCTGTGAGAATTCCTTGCTCTACTACATGGAAAATAGGTCCAACTACGAATAAAGCCATAATACTCATAATCAGCAATGTCAAAAATGGTGTAACAATTAAATCCAATGCTTCAGGTACCCGTTTCCTAATCAGCCTTTCCAATTTTGCTCCTATGATACCGGCGATGAAGGCTGGCAAAACAGAGCCCTGATATCCGACAACTGGAATAAAACCTAAAAATTGAAGAGGCTCAACACTTCCGCCTGCAACTCCCCATGCATTTGGCAATGATGGGCTGACAAGCATTAATCCCAGTACCAATCCTATTATCGGAGTTCCGCCAAACACTCTAAATGTAGACCAGGCAATAAGAGCTGGCAAAAAGATAAAGGCGGTATCTGTCAGTATTTCTGTATATAGTAAAAAGTTCTTTGAAACATCGGCCGGCTCCATTCCGAAAAAGGCAAGAACCTGTTCCTGCATAACTAAGCCGCGCAATCCCATAAATAAACCAGTGGCCACCAATACAGGGATGATTGGAACAAACACATCTCCAAACGTTCGAATCGCTCGTTGGAACCTTGAACCGCTTTTCACAGCCTCTTTTTTCTGATCTGAGACTGAGGATGTATCAAGTCCAAGCTGGGAAATTTCTTCATAAATTTTATTAACGGTTCCTGTTCCAAAAATGATTTGATACTGTCCTGAATTAAAGAAAGCTCCTTTAACCTTAGCAATATCTTCTACCTGTTTCTGATTGATTTTTTCTTTATCATTTACCATAATTCGAAGCCTTGTTGCACAATGAGCGATTGAATGAATATTTTCTCGGCCTCCAACTGCTTTAATAACCTCTTCTGCTATTTTGCGATTTTCAGACAATTCCTTCACCCCTGTTCAAAATATAGTATTCTTCTGTACGAAAGTTATGTTTTCTGTGTGGAATCGATTACATAAAACTCATGAGAAATGGTTTACGTATTCTGATTAATATACCGTTTTGAATTATACTCCAAGATGAGCCTACCTTTATACAAAGCTAGTAATCTTCATCTTCAATAGATTGAATCTACAGCCTAGTATACTTATCCGTATATGGAATCGATTCTACAAAGCATAAAAAATATGTAATCGAAATATTTTGAAAACGATTACACATCTATTATATGCTTTCTCTTTCGACAAGTCTATATGTAATTTTCCTTTTTTCTCCATTAAGTACTTTTCTTTCTATCTCGCCCAATATCATCAAGGCTGATTCACGGCCGGCATCTTCAATAGCAAAATCTACTGTGGTCAATGATGGGGTAATGAATCTCGATAGCTCGGATGCCCCCATACCAGCTACAGCAATATCACCGGGAATCGATAATCCATATTGTTTAATTGTTTGCATCGCACCAATCGCAAGTCGATCTGTTACCGTTAAAACTGCTGTTGGTTTTATCCTGGATTCATTGATAATTTGCTTCATGCATTCAGAGCCTGATTCAACATCAAAAATCCCTTTTTGAACCCAACTTTTTTCAACTTCTAAATTTGCTTCTTTCATCGCATCAAGGTATCCTTTTTTTCTTGAGACTCCAACGGCCTGATCCGTTTCATCCACACCTATAAAGGCGATTTGTTTATAGCCTTTTTTAATTAAGAGATTTGTCATATCCTTTGAGGCCTGGTAATCATCATATAAAACATTGGTTAAGCCCTCAACGGATTGGCCGACCATTACAAAGGGAATGTTCAACTGATTGATTTCTGCAAGTAATTCCTCATTACAATTGGTTGCAGACAAAATAATGCCATCTACATGCCTTCCTTTTAAAAGTCTCAAGGATTCAATTTCTTTCTCAGGGTTTAAATTGGTATTCGAAAGCAAAATCTGATAGCCCTTATTTGAGAGAATCTCATCTATTCCAGAAACCAGTCTGCTAGATGTTTCTGTACTTATTTTTGGGAGGATTACCCCAACTGCTTTCGTCTTTTTCGTCCTTAGCGATTTTGCATTCTCACTCGGAATATACCCCGTTTCTTTAATGACCTCTTCCACTCTTTTTTTTGCTGCTTCACTTACATAACCGGAGCTATTTAATACCCTTGAAACAGTTGTTCGAGAAACATTTGCCCTCTCAGCAATTTCCTTTATTGTAATCACAGACAGTTCCTCCTCACCCGTAAAAATCCACATAATTTCATTCCAACTATATCTTTTCTGGGGGTTATTGTCTATTCAATTTCTACACATTATAGAGTTATTAATTTAAGAAATTTAAAGCTAAATATCCGCCTTTGAAAGGCCTATTGTTATTAAAGATTTCACTTTAGATTTAACTTTCTAGCCAATATAAGTAAAAAACCTTGAAAGGCCAGTTATAGCCAATCAAGGTCAATTAATTTTTACTACTTCCAATTAATCCATAATCCTCAATTAAATCAATATAATATTCATTATTATTGAGAAACTTTCTAAAAAATTCTTCTACCGATTCAGCTATTTGAACATCGAAATAAAATATTGGATTATTAGCTAATTGTAAATCTATTGAAATATATACACCCTCGTTCACTTCAAAAAATAAGTTTATCTACATCATCAAAAAGTTCAACTAAATCTGAATCCGATTCAAAAATACCTTCTCTTAATCTAATATCTGCTACAGCACCGGGTCCCAATATTCTATTAATTGCATTAGCACTTTGACCTTTAATAAAACCATAAACAACTTCTAAATATGATTGTTTTAAATCATCTGGAAAACTAATGCCCATTCTTTGTTCAGCTTTTAATATATCATCTTCAGATATCTTATATGTTTTATTTTCCAGTTCATTAATAAATCCAAAATCAGCTATATGCTATATATAACAACTTAAAGTTTACTCTTTTTTGCTTCTAAGAACCACTCATTAAAAATGTGACTGGCCGTTTTAACCTCATCGTGTGTATATATTAAATCATACTTGTATTCAGCTTTGAAGTTCCCACTCTTAACATCATATATTAATTTCATTTCAGTAGGCATATCTCTGTCATATTCCTTACATAATACTTTTACTTTTTCAATATCTTCACATAGTATGCGCATTACCGCCATCATTCGTTCTGGAGAAGCATCATATCTCTCTTCTCCATTCTCTAATGCTTCATTCACCTTGTGACATTCTATATATTTATTATTTATTAAATAAAAGAATTTACTCGATATTACTCCTTCTTCACTTGATGCATAGACATACACTTTATCTGCTCTATCTTCCACATATTCTAGACATATAGAAATCATATCTGATTGTAATTCACTAAATCTCTCTTCAAATTCATTCATCTACTTTTTCACCCCTTAGATTAATTGTTAAAAATCCCAAATTCTGGGTTACCATCTATAAAGTAATTAACTATAAATTTTTCTGGACGTACATCATTTCCTGCGTATACTATTTCCACATCAACCGTCACCTTTTTGGATGTATGTCTTTTAAAACTACAGCTCATTCATCTTAAATTTTCTTATATTGCTTTAAATTTACATCAGATAATTGCGATACCAGATTGCCGAGTTTAGGTGATTCACCAAACCTATCACCTGCTAAATACCCAGCATAATCTTGTCCTTTTACTTTACCTAATAAATCTCACAGTGAATACACAATTAGATTACACTAAAACTAGTAAGCTACATGAAAAAGCACTTGTTGTCTCCTAGTTGTTTAATGCGATCCTTAAATAAATTCTGGTCTTTTGGAAATATCCATAAAGAAGAAACCTTGCCTAAGTAACGAAAACTCAATCAAGGTTAGTAATCAGTTAGTTCATTTTATTAAATTATTTTCTTTTTTAATCTGTTCAAACCACAATCTAGCAATGGAACTTGCAGTTTTATTAGTATCATCATGTGTATATACAAGCTCATATTTATAATCTGCTATTAGTTTGTTTGCTTTTACATCATAAACCATCTTAATTTCTGTCGGCATATCATAATTATACTCTTTACATAATTTAACCATTTCCTTTATATTTTCATTAATAATTCTAACAACTCCTTTTTGTCGTTCCACTGATACATCATATGAAAAATTAACATCTTCTTCGCCTAATGCATCATTAAGTTTATGTTTCTCGACAATATATCCATTGATATTATAAAAAAAGTTATTAGCAATAAGACCTTCCTCATGTGAACAATATATATATATTTTATTAGCTCTTTCAAAAACATACTCTAAACATATCGAAACTATATCTGCCTGTAACTCACTAAAATGATCTTCAAATTCTTTACTCAATATATCCACTCCTAATTTAATATATTTATTTCACAATAATCTCCATTCATCTCATAATTCACCATAAGTTCTGATAATCTAAAATTATTTCCGTCGTATTTAATTTCAAAATTTGATTTAATATAAATTAAAGAAAAAACCCTTGAAAGGCGCAAAAACATTCAAGAGTTTTTTTATTATCGTTCTTTAATCAGCTAGTAACTCCAAATAATATTTATCATTTTCTTCTATTTTACTTAAAAATTCTTTAAGAGAATTCGCAATTTGAATATCATAATAGTAAACTGCACTTCTATTATTTTCATTCAATTCTATAGACATTAAAGCTGATTCACTGCCTTCAAAAAATATAAGTTTGTTATTCTCAAATTCATCATAGATTTCTATGTCGGGATAAAACTCAAAATCATTAACTCTTAATCGAAAATCTCTTACTGAATATGGGTCCATAATACGATTAATATTAAACTCTGAACCTTTAATAAATCCGTAGCCAACCTCTATATAAAAATCAACTAACTCCTTAGGAAATATTAAATCGAGTTCCTCCTCAACCTCTTTTATTTCGTTTTCAGTCACTGGGTAAAAACTTTTTTCTTGGTTTGCCTTAATAAATTCATAGCTCATTATTTTTTACCTCCATTAAATAGTGTATTTGCTGGTGAACCTGCTCCATGAATACCAGCTTGATGGTCATTTGGTAATCTTGCAGAATGCACATTCCACCATTCATGTTCTCCGCCAAAAGTATTTTCAATTATATGATAAGCATCATAATTATCTCACTTGTTTCCTAATTACCTGTTTTTTCTGAAATAACATTTTCATTATATACAGGCCACTTTTGCCAGTATTTTCTTCCCACTCTTTAATTACTTTATTTTTTACTTTATCAAATTCTGCCCTATGCTTAGCTGTTTCTATTGGCAACATTTTTTTATATTCTTTAACTCTTAAGGCTGCCTTCAACTTCTCTATTTGGTTTTTAGGTAACTCCCTACCTGTTCGTCCTTCTATATCTCTAATATATTTTTTTATTGTATCAGAATCTATTTTATTACCCGTACCCTTATCAGCATCCACACCATCACTAACCCCCAACCTACTACTCTCCCTATTCTCTAAGACATGAGTATTTTCAACCTTTCTATTAACATGTATCCCTGCGCCAAAGTCATCAGCAAGAACCATTTTTCTAGTAGAAAGGATGTTACTGGTAGCAATTATGGCTTTATCTGCTGCTTGTGCCACTCGATTCCATCATTGGCTGATTTGTCCTTTTACTTTCAGTAAATTTCACTGGAGAATACACAATTAAATTACACGCTCTGTATATAAAACTAATAAGCTATATAAAAAAGCACTTGTTGTCTATACCTAAGACAATTTCAAGCGCTTTCCAGATTACTTTTCCTCAAATTTCTTCATCTTCTCAATCAAATCTATGTCTTGCTGTTCTTTATTTTTATCTACATATTTATATTCAAAATATTTAATCCTATCTGTTGGACCAAACTTGCTATCATACCAATTAGTATAATCAAAATGTACATTCAATTTGCTAGCATCCTTAACTATTAATGAAACTGAAAACCACGGTTCTTGGTCATTCTCAATAAATATCTGTTGAAGGTTTACAGTTAGTTCAAATAACTTGTGAAGGTCTTTCTTATATGTTCTTTTATCTATATTGTAATATCTAGGAATATAGTGTGAAAAAACATTCTGCTTCTCACCTTTAGGTGTAAAGAAGAAGAAAACTCCCCCATCCCTTTCTTTTACTTCTCCATTAAAATAGAAATTATCCCATTCAACAGGAATCATATCGCTAACCTGTTGAGCGATTTCATTATATAAGTTGTTAAGCTTTGATTCAAAACTCATCTTCTCATCCCCCTGATTTAATTGCAATCTCACGTATAACTGGAAATTGACCTTCTATTTCATATTCAACAATCAAGCTATCTGGTCGCATAGAATAATTAGTGTAAATGGGTTCAATGATAAGAGAGACTTTCTTAGGCGGGATCTCTTTCAGTGCATTAGCCCACTCTGTCTCCATTTCATACCATACCCCACCTCTTCTATTAATCTGACTGTTTTGTGGGACAAGATTATCTATATCTGCAGGCCCATTAAACTGTGCTCCAATTAAGTGACCACCATCATCATTAGATGTATATGTTCTATCACTAATTAAAAATGTAATGCTTCTAAACACACCGAGTATAATACAGTTGTTTCTTTTAAAAGCAACACCTTGTATTTATAAACCCACTTTAGAATATAGATGCTCTTTTATATAATATATTAATTATCACCATGAGTATTGTCATACTTAGTAGTTTGTTAGTTACTCCCTGTTATAACTCCTTTTACCACGTAAACTGCCAACTCGCCTATTTACCTTATTATTTTCACAAACTCAGTACTAAAACAGAATGCCTTGAAGAAATACTACCTTCATGAGCTATGAATTTAAAACAATCTTTTTTAGTTGTCCAAAGCATAAATTTCTCACCAAAAAAACAAAAAGCACTCGTTGCCATTAGTAGACAATCAAGTGCTTTATTCAATGTTTTACTACCTGTATAGTTTAGTTGTGTAACTTAAGATACCCCATAAATAAAATCTATAAAGAGTCTTTAAAAACATCTACATCGTTTTCGTTTAATACTGCTTTTATTTCATTACCTTCAAAAACAACCATATAATCATTTGGTAAAGCAAGAACTTGTATGATCTCTGGTTTAATTTTTAGTAGTTGAGAAGCATAAAGAGCATACAACTCTGTAGTATTATCATCCTCTACAGGACCTATATACCAACCTGAATCTCCTTTTTCAACATCTCCATTTCTTTGTAAATATATTTTCTCGAGCTCTAGTACACCTTTAGAAAGTATGATTTTATCACTAAATTTTATTGATAAACCATCGATATTTATCTTTCTCAAAAAATGACCTTGTTCTAGTTGTACCCACAATGCTAAAGTTAAATCTTCTGTTGTATCTTCAAATGGATTTCTAGAGTAATCAGGAGAAGTCAATATAAAATCCCCGGTTTCTCTCTCATGTAAATAGTAGACGGACCAACCAACTTGTAAAGTGAATCCATGAATTAATTTATTTCGGTCTACCTGCTCTAATATAGCAAACAAAATTTCTATTTGAGGTTCTAATTCTTTTTCGGCAGTCACTATAATGGTTTTGCCCTTAATAATCTTTTCAAATTTCTTCATTTCTTCAACCTCTCTTCTATAGCTACTTTTAGAGCTTCTCTAGCTTGTTTCTCTTTTTCTAGCATTTCCATTCTAACATTAACAGGAACCTCACCCATCTTAGAATGTCCTTTCCAATCAGCCCAACTATGAGCCCCCTTACACCCATTTCTCTTTCTTATTTCGTTCCTCCAAGTATTATAACGCTACTCCATGATGGTACTACCTTCATGAGCTATGAAATTCGGTAAAGCAACATCTATGTCACCCAAAGTTTAAATTCAACAAAACAAAAACACCTGTTACCAAAATTGGTAATCAAGTGCTTTATAGTTATCTATTTTAGAATTTTCAACTTAATATCTTTATTATCTCTTCTTTTGTTGGACCATCATTTATAGAATTGGGATAATTTTCAATTAAATAATCTAACAAAATGTCTTTACTCTTATTATCTTTCTTAGCATCTAAAATGGCATCAAAATTAGTATTAAATTCATTAATAGTCTCTTCGATATCAACTGCTTCAATAGTTGCTGGTAGATATTCATCTTTTTGACATATATAAGCCTGACGAATCGTGAAAGCTATTGCATCTGCTACACAGATCCAAATTTTTAATTTGTAATCATCCTCCTCGAATTGCATTAGAGTTATTACGCCTGTATCATCTAGATTTTCAAAATACCAATACAAATCATCTGCATCTATATTCTTATGCTCTAACCAATCCCAGCATCGATCTAGTGCTTTTCTCAAAGTTTCATAGTTTTTAGAGCTCACAAGATTTGGAATAACTTTCTCCGAAAGACCTAAAAAGTATACTACTTGAGCCTCTGAATTAATTAAACTAAAATCTTTAAACATTTACCCTTCTCCTAATCTATATATTTCCCGTTTTTTACAACGAATTCCAATCTACCGTTTGGTCTAACATTTTCTGCTGTTTCAGATGTAACCTTTATTGTTATGTTCGGAAACATCTCGCTAAATTGTTTAAATATACCTGGTGGAACACTAGGATTATTTAATCCTTGAATACACGTTGGACACACTCCTTTTACATTTGATTGGTGTATATTTAAAATCCCAGTAATTTCTTCTGGTTTTTTACCAAGCTCTTCAATATTTTTTATAAATTCATTTAGGATGACTTCTTCAGCATGTCTGGTTGCACTCGCAATTTTCCCTGGTGATTTTATTGGTCTATCAGGCATAGCAGTATCTAAATCAGGTAAACCCGCTTCTTTTCTAACCGCAGGAGACCCTCCTTCAAATATTATATCTTCAAGGCCAGGTACATCAGTCTTACCCACTGCGATTGTATCCTTTTCTGGAACATTCCACTTTTTCCGTAAATCATCCAAATCTTCCTTGGCCAGTTGTTTTTTTTCATTACCCTTACCAGCATCCACACCATCACTAACACTAAACCTACTCCTCACCCTATTCTCTAAGGCATGAGTATTTTCAACCTTACTATTAACATGTATCCCTGCGCCAAAGTCATCGGCGAGAACCATTGTTCTAGTAGAAAGGATGTTTTTGGTAGCAGTTATGGCTTTGTCTGCTACTTGTGCCACTTCGATTACATCATTGGCTAATTTATTTTTAACAGTTTATTTCCTGCACTATGTATTACAGACAAAATGGGGTTATCGTTTCATTACATTCTTTATCGAAATAAATTTAAGTAACACACTTTTCATTATCCCATAGAGTTCTGCGTGGAGGCATACGCGGAACACACAAATAGATTACACATCAAAAAGCACTTGTTACTTTTCCAAGTAATCAAGTACTTCATAGTTAAAACTCTTATTAATATCTTATAACTCAACTATTAAATATTTTGTAGAACGAACAAAAAGCATATTTTCAATTTACTCCTCAAATCGGATTATTCGGATACTCAATAAAATATCTATCGATCAACGCTTTGCTTTCAACATCTTCTGGTTCATTTCCTAAATATTTATACTCCCAAATAACTAACTGGTCATCAAAGCTATAATTTGTCTCAAACCAGTTGGTATAATCATAATGAATGGTAAATTTACCATTGTTATCTAACGATAAGGTAAATGAATACCATAGCTCTTGTTGATTATCATCGAAAACTTTTCTTAGTTTGTCACTCAGCTCAAATAGGTTTATTTCCTTTTGCCTATACTGCTCTTTATTAACGTTAAATTCAAAAGGAATTTCTAAACTATATTTATAGTTTTGTTCATCTTGGGGAGTGTTATAGAAGAAGTAAGTGCCTCCTCCGGTTTCTGAAACTTGAGCATACATATAAAATTTAATCCATTTTTCTGGAATCATTTCATTAACTGTTTCGGCAATTTCTCTATATATTTGGTTCATTTCATTTTCCATAGTCAACAATATCATCCCCCTGGTTGATTTTTAATAATTTTCTTAACTAATCTTTTTCCTTCAACTTTATAAAGAACCTCAAAATAGCTTGGTCTGAGTGAGTTCCCATTATAAACCGGTTCTATCTTTACAGATACCTTTTTCGGTGGGACTTTCTTCAAAGCTTTTGCCCAAATTGTCTCCATCTTATACCACTCTCCACCTGAACGGTTAATTTGGCTATTTTGAGCAACAAGATTATCAATATCTCCCGAACCATGAAACTGACTTCCTATTAAATGTCCGCCATCATCATCTGGTAATCTGTCTTCTCTACCGGCGGCTCTTTGCATCCCAAGATTTCTTTCCGCTTCTTTCAATATTAGATTATCTGCTTCAACGTCAACAATTCTTCCTAAATCATCTGTTGTATATTTATATCCATCACGTGTCACATAACGAACATTTGGTGAAAGTTCTTTTCTTCCCCTTTTTCCTTTAAGAAAATGGTCGCCATAGTTGACTTCACTTATTTCTGGAATTTTATTAGTTTTATTAGTAAGATTGTCACTAACATTACTAGAATTGTTAGGTGCAGTATCATCAACCCAACGACCGCCACTTAAAACTGCCTCGTCCCCCATCCTGGCAAACGCTAGTCTTTGTCGTGAAGAAGAGATATTTAGCGAGCTAGCAACGTATTTGAATAACTCGCCGACTTCCTTGAAATCCTTTACCACCTTATTTTTCAAGGCACTTCCTGCACTATTTATGGCCGCTTGAGCACTTCTCAAACGTGTTGCTGTGTGCTGTGCAGCTTGTTCTGTTAAATTTCTAATGGTAGCTGGTGCAGAAGGAATTGCTTTTATTCCATTCCTTACTCCTAATTCTCCCATATGCCCACTAAGTTGAGCAAGTTTAGCTCCCTTGGCAAATTTGGAGACAGCCCCTGCTGCAGGAATGATATCAAGTGGCGCTAACAAACCCCTTGTCCAGCGTTCGGATGTGCTCAATTCTCTTCCTGATACCCAGTCTTTCCCTGACACCGCGGTACTGACTTCCATCACTCCATAAGCCGCTCCTAAAGCAATTCCGGCTGGAGGGCATACTAATGAGACTCCTACAATCACGACCAATGCGGCAATTCCTGCCCAGAACTCCTTGTTTTCCTGCTTATCACGGATAGATTCATATTCAAAGGCGCGTGAGTTAACTGCAGCCATTCGATATTTATCCTCAGATATCTCCTGGTCTGGATTGGCAATCTTCCATTCTTCAAACTGTTGTTTCATCTGATCTGCATAAAAATTGCCGCCGCTCAATAAATCATCGATGCTTACTTCTGTTTTCGGCACTTCCATTTGAGTCGTGCCTGCTCCATAGCCATATTGCACCGTCTCTTTGGCACCGATTCGATTGCCGGTTGTATAGTTCGAAATGGAAAGGTCTCGCACAGATTGCACAAAAGCATCCATCTCCTTATAGAAGGGCTCATCAATTGTCCGGTCGACAATATCCCCGACTTTTCCGGTAAAGCGGTGCAAGACAGAGAAATCATCGGATAGGCTGTTATAGAGGCTTTTTTGACTTTTATGATGAAAGGAAATTGCGCCATCCACATCATATCTGGCAATATCCCTTTCAGCATCCTCAAGTACTTCATTGATATCCTTTAAGTGATCAAATACACCTGAACCAAGCCCACGTCCCACCAAGTCACTAAGTCCCGCTCGCATTTTCTCCCAGTCGGCGGGAATATATTTCACATCCATAGAAAACCCCTTTCCTAAACTTTACAGATCCTTGTTGATTCTCTAGGATGATTCGTTCTCATTAGACAGTCTTCTATCTTTTATTCGCCAACTGGGAGTATTTCCCTTTCGTTGATTTACAAAATATATCTTTTTACCCAATAAACAAACTCCATTTATAAGGCTAATGATTTATCATTCTAAAAAAAGACCTGCCCCAAAGTCGTTTTTACAGACTTCCTGAGCAGGTCCTTCTCAAAATCTTATGTTTCATATATAAAGTTAATTCGTCTTCTGTGCGCAATAGTTATAAAAGCAATCACAAAGGTTTATGATTTTATCTTTACTGACTAGGGCATTCACCCATTTTTTCGGAATATTCTCCATCCCGTGATACATACCAGCCATAGTTCCTGTAATAAAAGCAATCGTATCGGTGTCACTGCCCAAGTTTACCGCTTCAAGAACGGCAGCTTCATACGTAGGATGCTTAAAAAAGCACCATAAAGCTGCTTCAAGCGAATGAACAACATAACCATCGGAGCAAATATCATCACGGTCTGCTTCGAGCAAGCTTAGATTAAAGATTCTTTCATATGAAGCAAACTCCTTTTGATAAGTATCCTCTGCTGCGAGCTCCTCCTGGCATGTATTGACCGCCATCTTCAAGGAATCTAAAGGTGCGTGTTTACCGTACATATTCAATAAAAACTCTACGTAAATAATTGTACCGAGTGTAGATCTTGGATGGCCATGTGTGATATGCGCAATCCTCTCTATTTCCTTTTTCCTCATTTGGAAATCAGGCTCTTTCGATAATGTAAATACGAGTGGCACTATACGCATAAGCGCGCCATTGCCATTATCATATTCCGTTTTTCCGCCACATTGAACAGCCGGTACACCTTGCTTATACCGGCTAATAGCATTTGCAGTTGCGATGCCGATATCGAACATTTCACCATATGGAGTCCAATACCCTTTTTCTTGGTAGGCAACAAACCGGTTCATCAAATCATTTTCATCTTTTTCTGCAATTAAATTTTCAATCAGGCACATCGTTAGTGATGTATCATCAGACCATGTTCCAGGAGGCATATTATAGGTTCCATAGCCGATCATATCTGTAACGCCGGCATTTCTGGCTTTAAATTCTACCGGTACACCAAGAGCATCCCCAATAATCCCGCCTATAATGGTTGAATATATCTTATCTTTCATTGTATCTGCTGGAACTCCATCTACTTTTCTTGTCATATGGAATCCTCCCTCATACTGTCTTTTATCTCATTTTACCAAACTAACCTTTCTTCTATAACGGGATTTCCCAAAAACTTAATTCCATTTCCTTCAATTTGTGAAAATAGAATGAATATGTTAATATATCAGAATACTTAATTTTTGGATATCCCTCCAAACTACCATAAAAGAGGACTGATAAAATGAAACAAAGTTTATACCTAGCAGGTGCATTTGTAGGAGTCATTGTTGGAGCGGGATTTGGCTCCGGCCAGGAAATCATGCAGTTTTTCACGAATTTCGGCTTTTACAGTATACCTGCCATTTTGCTGGCAACTGTCTTATTTTCCTTTATTGCCATGCAACTTTCTCAACTGGGCAGCCATATGCAAGCCACCTCACATAAAGAAATCATCGAGGTTCTCTGCGGACGTTTTCTTGGTCAAGCACTGGATATAATTTTATCGTTCTTTTTATTTGGCGTTGGTGTAATTATGATAGCGGGCGCAGGATCAATTGTTGAAGAACAATTTGGGATTTCTGCCATTTGGGGCTCACTGTTTATGACGGTTATTACCGTCCTGACCATGCTATTGAAGGTAGAAAAAATCATCTCTATCATTAGCTCAATCACACCATTTTTATTAGTTATTATGATTTTTATATCAGGATACGCCCTAATTAAAAATGGAATCACTCCAATAGACATAGAGCGTAATGTTGATTTAGACAAAGCAGCGGCTTCAAATTGGTTCATGTCCGCATTACTTTATGTATCCTTTAATGTTGCTGTCGGTTTCTCTATGCTATCTGTTATTAGCGGTACGTTTAAAAATAAAAAACAGGCAGCTATTGGCGGAATCATGGGCGGTATCCTGCTTGGTGTACTCATGCTGCTGATTAACATAGGTATGATGACTGATATGGCTAATATGCAAATTGTAGAAATGCCTACTTTATTTTTAGCTAATAGTATTTCACCTTTAATTGGGAACCTGCTATCTATTATTCTATTAGCTATGATTTACAATACATGCGTGGGAATGTTTTATGCATTCACAGTGAGGATCATTCCTAAAGGACGCTTATTTCATCCTTCAGTTGTGATTGTCGGAGCAATTGGTTTTGGTCTTAGCTTTGCTGGGTTTACTACATTGGTAAACACTGTATATCCAATCATGGGTTATGTCGGATTTATTTTACTCGCAGCAATTGGCTGGTCCTGGATTAAATCTAAGCACCATGCTCCTGAAATCAATCGGATAAATTCAATAGCTGAAAAAGAAGAAAAAGCAGTATAAAACATTAAAATCCCCGTTCCATTTATGGCGCGGGGATTTTAATGTAATAAATGAATATATCCCTACAATCTCTCCAGTTTTATTGCTTTAAAGATTGGGGGATAGGATTCCATACCTTGGCTTATCCATACTTTCACCCTTTGTCCGTTTTTTAGTTCACCTCTATAATCACTTTGATGGATGGATAGACGACCAACGTCTTTATATTTGACGAGTATCTCCCGGATTGATAAATCCACGTCCTGATTCTCAAAACCTGGATCCAGCACAATGAAAACAGTATCACCTTTGCTAATGATAATCGTCCCTTCTTTTTCCAGGTGAGTCGGTTTGTCGTTTAAGTTCATACATATAGAGGACGATGAGAAGCAATAAGGATAACCCGATATATAGGGCAACCTTGGTCGTAATCTTCAAGATTCCACCTCCCTTACCGATCTATTATCAATACCTTTATTCTATTATTCCTAAAATTTCCCTCTTCACTTTTTTAATTAAGTATATAATTTAATAAAGGGGGAGCTGTAATGAATTGTTTAGGCTGTAAATTAGCACATAAAGAAGAAAATGTTCATGTAGTTTTTGAAGATGATTATGTTTGTTGTATTTTAGATATTGATCCTTATAATGAAGGACATGTTTTGATTTTACCTAAAAAACATGTTCGATACTTTGATGAATTTGACGAACATACGGCAAGCTCCGTGATGATGGCAGCAAAGAGGCTATCAAAAGTGATAAAAATCTTGTTTAATCCTGATGGTATTACAGTCTGTCAGAACGGTGGAGTATTTGATGAATTAACACATTTTCATATGCATGTAGTTCCGCGGTATAAAGGACAAAATTTTGCAGATTTCTATTCTGAAGATGGAGAAACAATCGTAGAAAAGGAACATGACTTAGAAGAGATGAAAAGAAGAATCACTGAAATGCTAAAGGTTTTGGATTAATTTCCACTACCTTTTGGTTTATTCATTCCATTATACTACACCCCGTTTTTTTCTTCTTTTTTTAAACCAAACTAAACTTAATAGATTTTAGTATCATTCCTGCTATCCCTTCATCTGTGCCCACCCATTGGTGAGTAATTATGTTCACTTTCTCATTCCTTCTACGCTTCATTTTGTGTGATACTCTTTCTTGTTTATTCCCAAATGACATATACATTTTTTTCAAATATAATGATAGGCGAGGTGAAAATATGATAACCAGAAATGGATGTCTGTTGATTGAACAAGGATTAATGAGGTTTCTCCTATTGTGAAGGCAGCATACCCATTGCGATTCCACCTCATAGTTAATCTTAATTTTTCTAAATACCATTTAATCGAGTAGTCTAAATCACTTACCTCTAAAAATACGGTATCAATTCTCTTTACCAGTCCTTCCATTCTTCCACTCCTTCTAATTATTGACCATGATTAAATTCCATAAAAGAAAGTGTATTTCCTACCCAAAAATTTAAATGGCCTCCGAAATTTAGAATTGAAATCTGACTTTTGGGGGCCGTTTCTAGATAGCCCTTTGAATTGAAAGAAACATCTGCTTTTTACTGCACAAATGAATCAGTCTTGTTCTTTAGCCCTCTGTGTATCCCTAATATTTTTTTGAACAGTTATGGCAGCGAATACGCTTAAGACAAATGACATACCATAAAACCCTTTTTCACTCAGATCAATACTTCCCGCATTATAAAGGCCGATGCCCATTAAGGCGATAGCAACAATTAGAGCAAACCAGCTAATTCCATAATAGATGGCTGTCACAGGTATATCCTCATCTCGATCTCTAACCGCTTTTTGTAATGATACTGCTGAATAAAGTCCAAATACTAATACTGCAAAATAATACCCTTTTTCATTTAATTCCATAGATGCATTAAATAACCCTATTAGATAAGCAACAACCCCAACTAATAATGCCGCCCAGGTAGCACCTTTAAAAGCTGCCGTCGGTTCCCCGGGATGTCTTTTCTTTTTGGAAACACTTTGTTCGTTATCTAATAAATACTCATTCTCATTAGACACTGAACCCTTCACCTCTTCTCTATATAAATAATAACTCTGATAAGCAGAATTCCGCCTCCATATCTATTATATAGAATATTCTTACAAATCAGTACATATTATCCTTTTAATTGTTCAGTACCTTCACAAGGACCTATTATAAAATACGAATATTCATCATCCTGGTAGAATAACCCAGCCTTTTAACCTCCATCAAAAGTAGTCATGCAAATAAAATAAAGTTGCAAAATAAAAAGTTCAACCAGTCTTGTTCTGGTTGAACTTCATTATTTTACAGCTTTATCTAAAAATCTCTGAGAATCTCACAGGCCTTATAATTTAACTGTCTCTGCTTTATTCACTTTTCTCTTATGGATTTTCTTCATTACAAATCTAGCAATCGGCTGCGCTACTATTAATTCAATCCAAAATGCCACACCGAAATTCCTAAACCAGCTCAAGAAGAAATTTTGAATTGGTTCTAGGCTGATTTGTTTTGAGCCAACCCATGTGCCGATAATGGTTAAAAGGACGGATAGAACAGTTACATTGAAAAATGTATTCATTAAAACTCTTGCATTGAATCCATCTGTTTTACCTATGAATTTAGGCATTATTTTACCAACCACAGGTCCAGCAACGAATCTCACCAATAAAACCACAATGATCCACATAATTGGAATGATCTTTAAGGTTTCAAGATAATTTTCTTTACTGAAACCACGTTCCAATCCCATAATAATTGGTGCAATCGTATTTACTGAGATGATTGAAATGATGAGCATAAATAATATGCCTTCTCTTGCGTTTTGTGGCAACCTATCTTCTCTATGCATATATACCCTCCGAAAATGAAAAATTCAGATGGCAGACGTATCAACAAGACATATATTTTTGGCATATCGACTACACCAATATCTCTACACACTGATTTAAACATATTACCATGTTAGGTAAAAATTTTTCAAGCACCTTTTTTAAAGGCTAATCGTGTTTTCCTATTCGTTCTTTAATAGATTCCAACTATACAAGTGATCTATTTCAAGAGTTTAACAGCAAATCAATGGGAGATGTCTGAATTAGATTTGTAGCTTATTGTAGGATACTATATAGCCGTTTAAATCCTTGATTGTACCTGATAATTCACCGGATGATTGATTTGCTTCATCTATAATAGCGGTTATTTCTTTTAAATCCTTTTCCGCTTTTAACGCTGAGTAAATCTTTTGCTCCAAGCTAAGTACTTCTTCATATTGATCAAGGGCTAGATTATATGTATTTAACAGTTTAATCAATGAGTTATGGAGACTCATATACGTTTCTTTATTTACTTTTTGATCTATTTTACTCAGTAGTTCCTCTGATTCCTTCATTTGTATTAATTGGTTTTCTACCAATGATTTGTCCTCGTCAACCATTAGTTTACACTGATTGATTGTCTCTTCAGCCTTACTTATTTGGTTTTCAGCCTTTTTTAGATTATCTGCTCCATTCTTTACTGTCATTTCGTATAGGGATTGCAGCTTATTATTTTCGGTATTAAAAAGCTCGCCATAATTCATATTAGACTTAAAATCCCATGCGACTTGATTATGAACCTTTAAATATTTTTCATCATACTTTTGTATTACTGGCAGAATTAAAACAGCCATTACCATAGTGATTACAATTATAGCTAGATATATACCTATTTTCTTTCTAATCATACGATTCCTCGACTTTATAATCTCTTATCTTTATGGAAGTTTGCCGGAAAGTGTTTTGATTCTTCGTATCTTTCAAATTCGTAGCCCGCTTCCTTTATACTTTTAATTATTCCTGGCAATGCCTCAATGGTACCTTTCTTTTCATGAATCAAGATAATTTCTTCAGATTCATTTAATTGCTTCAGAATTTCTCCTTTAATTTTTGAAGGATTCTCTTGCAGCTTCCAATCTTTTGAATCGATTGTCCAATCCCACATTTTTAACCCTGCGTGTGCAGCTTGATCTCGCAATTTCTTATTTAACCCTGGAGATGATCCATATGGACACCTGAATAAAATCGGCAAAATATTTACCTGTTCTTTGATCAATTGTTGCGTTTCCATCACTTCTTCTACAATTTTCCCCTTTTTGTACAATCTATTATAATCATGGCTCATTGAGTGCATTCCGATATAATCTCCTCGGTTGACATATTCCTTCGCCATATCCGGGTATTTCTTTATATTATTTCCGATCAAAAAATGAGTAGCAGGTATTTCAAATTGATCGAGTATAGCAATTAAATCCTTTGTATAAAGACTTGGACCGTCATCAATTGTTAAATAAACTACTTTTCTCTCTTTACCATTTAATCTTTTAGGCACTTTTTTTACGGTCCTTTCATATGTAACTATGTTCAGTTCTGGATGCCCAGATTGATCATTCGTTTTGTCAGCCAAACTGGAAGTCGGTTTGACCCAGCTCATTACGGTTATGGATAGCACAATAGTAACCAAGATTATTGCAAAATTACGCATTCTTTACTCTTCCTTTATAAATCTTTGTCTAACTCCTATTATATTACAATTCTTTTTCTTTTGTAATATTTTAGTAATATATCAGAAAAATAGATTAATTAAATAAAGCCACTAGCCTTTGTTTGGGTAGTGACTGTTTCATACTTATTTATTTTTTAGATAATCTCCCAAGTAAAAAAGCACCTGCTGTTATGGCAAGAACAGTATTGGTTTTTTTCGTGAAAACTTGTTTTGTTACAAGGCTAATGTTTTGAGGTCTTTCAGCTAAACGTCTCATAAAATAACCGTACCAATCCGTTCCAAAAGGAACATATGTACAAAATTGATATCCCTCTTTAGCCAACTCAATCTGCATATCTGAACGGAAGCCGTATAGCATTTGGAATTCAAATTTTTCAGTTGGAATTTGATGTTCTTTTACAAATTTCTTTACATGGTTTATTACGTTGTGATCATGTGTAGCAATCGAGGTAAACTTTCCATTTAATAGATGGTATTCAATTAAATTAATATAATTTTTATCAATTTCTGCTTTTGTTTGGTAAGCCAATTCGGCCGGTTCCTTATAGGCGCCTTTTACAATACGGAGCCGAAAGTTTTTATATTTTTGTATATCATGTTCAGCACGATAAAAATATGCTTGAATAACTGTTCCAACATTTTCATATTTTTCTGAGATATCATCTAACATATCAAAGGAAGCTTGAAGTCGTGAATAATTCTCCATATCAATATTTATAAAAATATCATATTTTGAAGCTGCTTCAACAATTTCTAAGAGAATGTCTCGACAGAAATCCATTTCTATATCCAATCCCAATTGAGATGGTTTTAATGAGATATGAGCATCAACTTCATTTTCATGAATGGCATCAATGACTTGAAGGATTTGATTCTTTGCATTCACAGCCTCTTCTCTGTCATCGACAAACTCCCCAAGGTTATCCACCGTACAAGAAATTCCATACTTATTTAACTCTTTTATACTTTCAATTGTTTCGTCTATATTTGTACCCGCAACCACGGTTTGCGCACCCATTTTCAACCCGTATTTTTGAGCTGTACGGTTTAAGAACTGATTTTCTGAAAGAGCAATAAAGAAATCCTTAACGATCATTATGAACACCCCTTGTGTTAGATAAATAACATGAAAATATTGAAAATAGGATAAACGCTTATAAAACTAAAACTTATATTTTTATATAACCTTTATTAAAGCGCTTACTTATTTTAATATATTCATAATATAGTAAATTCTGAAATATATCTATAAGAATACTCAAATTTTTACAATTGCTTCTTTCTTGCATAGGGGCTAGCTGAAGTTATCCAGCCATATGACTGGATAACTTATTATTTTAGATTATTAACTGCATGTTAATTAAGTCAAATTGCTTTTTATCAGTTCACCGTCTCTATCAGTCTAAAATCATTTCAAAATGAATCCAGCCCATTTTTAAATGAGCCAGATTAATCCTACACCTCAATTTTTAAACCAAGATATAATTTTTTCGCACGTTCAACTTGTTCTTGGTTTACCTTAAAGTCTTCATTCCATCTATCAATCAATGATTGAACATTTTTTAATTTACTCGCAAAATTATAAAGCACCAGAAAAGCATTAGGAGCCTTTCGATCTTTAACAAGGAATTCCTTTTCTGAGTTTAAATCAGTTATATAATAGATGTTATATAAAGCAGAACCATTTCCCTCCGCTAAATTAATTACATTAGCTTTTTCTTGGTTAATGGAAAAATACTCAACTCCAACTTCTTGGGCTAAAATATGATCTAACATTAATAAATCATCTGCTTTTAAATCCAAAATACTATCTCTTATTTTTACTTTTTGTATCTGATATCCTAATATACTTACTGCATAAACACCTAATGCAAATAATGTATCTTTATCTTTGTTGAATATAGCCTTTAAAAATTTTTTATCCCTCTGGACTATATAAAGATGATACTTATTATCACTTTCGTTCAATTCAACATATGTTTCAGAATCAATGCCAAATTCATATTTTCTATAAACTTGTATATTCAGATGTTTAGATGTTTTATTTAATAGAACAAAGTTATCTCCTAGATGACTCGCTAATAAATCAATCATCTTTAACTCTTCCTTTTGAGAATTTTACTAATTGAAAATAATTTTCGTAATAACCCGCAACCTCTTGTATCCGATCTGCTTTATAACTTATTTTCAATCCTATTTCATTTAATACCTCTGAAACTTGTTTACAATTCATTAAAATCCTCTATCCGTGTACTGTATTTCTGATTAAGACTCCAACAACAACTCCATTAATTAAGTCATAAATTCATAATAATCATGGTCCGTTAAATTTAAATCGATACTCTTTTTCATTAAATCTTCCTTTTTCTGATCGAGTAAAACCAAATAATAAACATATTTAAACATAACGTAGTAAGCCAACCAATTTTCCATTACTTCTGTTGAAAAGACAGTTAATCCCTGTTCTCCAATAAACTCTACACGCGACTCTTGATCATTAACACTGAATAATTGGATGCTATGATTTTTACCCTCGCCATTAAAAGTGTAATATTGTTCACTTATTTTCAGCCGTACCAATGCCTCTTTAAGGTTTTCTAATTCAAAAGTCGGTAACCCTATACTTATATTCCTGTTATTCTTTTCAAAAGAATAAATATATTTTCTAAAGTAATATTTTGATAAGACAAATAAATAGTAATATTTGCAAGCAGTATCTTCATCAAAAAATTCCTTCAGCTTTTCAGGTTTTCCTTCACTATTTCTTTCACAAGAAACAAAATAAAATTCCCATGTTCCATTATTATTTAGCAACTTGTAATAATTTTCACCCTGGCTTCTATCCTCTTCTATAGACGTGTCTACTTTTCTTGTAAATACATTCTCTTCATTTAGTAATTGTGCTATTAGCCCTATATCCATTAACTTTTTCTCCTAAATCAATGTATACATTCACATCCTAATATCAGATATCTACTTCAACCGAAAAATTTAGACACTTCTTATAGAAAGTAGCGAACATCTTCTTCCTTGAATTCATTCAATAAACCAAAATTCCGAAGGGTCTCACTAACCTTAGTTTCGTATATATATAATAAATATACTTTTTTAAAAGCCATAAATAACGCTCTTTGACGGCTCATTGGTGGTACAGATTGCAAAACCGCACCATTTTTTCCTATAACCGATAATTTATAAAGCGTATCTGATGTTTGCTCTATTGATATACTCATCGTTACATTGTTCTTTTTATCATAAACATAGGAAGATGGAATACTTAGCATATTTAATGCTTCGACTAATTTATCTTCAGGAAAATTGGTACCTCCTATATTAAATTCTTTATACTGAGCTATAAAGGGTTGGATTCTATTTGTAAAGTAATAGGATGATAATCTATCAAGAAAAAAATATTTTGCACCCTCATCCTCACTATCAAATTTATAAATATTCTTTACATAAGGATTATTTTCCCGTTCGCAAATAAATAAGCCGTATTCCCATGAATCCTTTTTCTCTAATTGATAATAATTTGTATAGGGCGGAACGTCTTCTTTTATAATATTATTGTTATAAGAAACCTTAACACCTACTGTATTTAATAGTTCGGTTACATCCTTGATCTTCATTATGATATTTCAACCATGCCTTTTTATAATCGCTTCATTTTTATTTACAAAATTCAGCAGACTCATTTTATAGAATATATTTACCACCCTATAATTGAATCAGAGAAAATTTTGCATAGACTCTTTTTTGAATCCGTTAGCAATAAATCTATCAATTTAAACCTTTCCCCTAAATCTATAGAAACTATTATAGTAAAACCTTTTGTTTGGTTACTTTCACATCCTTCTTATCAATCCATTTTTGATAAACACCTTTATCAGCTACTTCCATATCCAAGTCTTCACAAATTTTATAATCTAAATTCATAGTGCTAATGAGATACTTATCTTCAGTTTCACTAATAATGTAAAATTCAAATGTTTTATATTCTGCTAAGCAAATTCGTTTATAAACTTCGGATACCTCACTTCTAGTAACATCTTTAATATATATTTTCCCTTTATATAAACTAAAATCATTTTTCAAATCGTCTGAATCATTTGATTTAAGGGTGATGGTATTCAAATCTATTATAGCCGCTTCATATTCTTTGCCGTTATATAGCGCATAAATTTTATTTTTCATTTGTACTAAGCTTTTCTTTATTATATTGAGATACTGAAGACATATCTTTATTCACACTATTATCAGGAACTGCCTTATTCACTTCCCCAACATCCTCCACCAAATTATCTATCTTTCTAGTAGATGATATGTTGAGAGATTTTGATGGTACCCCATAGCCAATTAACTCTTTAATACCGCTCCTCATTTTCTCCCAGTCGGAAGGTATATATTTAACATCCATAAACTATCCCCCGAATTTTGCCCAAATTTGTTCAGCCAAGGCTGAATCTGTCTGTATCATGGTATTGAGAATATCGAATACCAATGAGGATGCCCGGTAATAATGGTCAAATAAATCCTGTATTTTTAAATTTGCCTCCGCGTATACTTCCATGGTCTCTTTTGCTTTTCCATCCGTATAAAATTTGACGCTTCCGAGTTTTTCAATATTAGGTAAAGCCCTGGTTTCAATTTCTGTGAAAATTTCGTTTAAGTAGGTGATTACTTCCATCAACTCATCCGGATTCATCAGAACCATCTGACTGGAGCCTCCGCCACCATCACTCATTTGTACATTAGGCATATTCTTCACTCCTCTTATACGGGAAGTCCATTTCATCAAACAACATCTTTAAAAACCAATATTGACTGGCATGATAATATTTCTTGTTGATGATATCCACCATAATTAGCTTTTCATCCTTCGTAAAGATAAACCATTGCTGGTAGTATTTCGGGTTAAATTTGTTTTTTGGCTCTTCCTCTAAATGAAAGAGTTCAAGATTCATAAACATACTTTCCGGTTCATACTCTTCCACCTCATGTCGTTCCTGATGCAGTAATTCCTTTTGCTGAAATTTCTTTTCTTCTTCCTTCGGCTCTCTCAAAATAAGTGGGATTTCATCACTTAACATTTTCAATACAATCGCCTTTGAAAGAACGCGAAGCTGATAGTGCTCGCTTTCTTCCATTTCAATTAATAAAATTAATTCATCCTGATTCTTTTCCTGAAAAGCGAACATCAAATTATTAATTCGGACATATTTTTTACTTTGATGGTACATTTCAACGGCTTGTATAATAAATGCACCGCCGCGAGTAATTTTTCCTTCAGTCGTCAAGATTTCTTTGTCTATTAATCTCTGATAGGCCTCCTGAAAGACTCCATCCCCTTTTAGCTGATAGATTTCTTTCTCAGGTAATCCAAAGAGCGCTTTTCCTCCGAAGGCTGCTGCCAATAAATACAACTCAGGTGCTGTAAATATTTTCGTTGTCTCTTCAATCATAGATTTTTTACTTCCTTCACTGAGCTATCCTTCAGAAAATCATCCAGATAGCCGTCCAGATTATTTAATGCTTTTGTTTGTTTCTTGACGGTCCCCTTCATCTCCTGATGGTACTTTTCGATGATCTCAAGATAGGTTAAAAAGGAGTCCCGGGCTTTACCGTTCCATTCCGCTTTGTTTACATAGGAGAGGAGCTGCTTACAAGTTTCATAGGTTTGGTCAATTGATTGCTCTAATGCTTTTGCAGCTGTTTTGGCTTCATTAAGCTTATCTTCATGAATAATCACTTTCCCCATTAAAATAATCCCTCCAAAAACTCTTTTTCTCTCCTCAACTGTTCTTCCGCCTCTTCTGCTGCCTTCTGCTTATAATAGAGGTACTTATCATACGCTTTCTCTTTGGCACGAACTAATGACTCCCTTTTATCCTTATCATTGTTAAAGTACTTCAGTACTTTAGCATTCAATTCTTCCCTTTTAGTGTCAAAATCATTGGATGGAATTTTCGAGTTGGAAAGATTGGGTACCGAGCCATTATAGGAATCATAAGATGAATCGGCTTTAGAAACATGCTTGTCAAAATCCGATATAGCATCCTGCAATTTGGTATATAACCTCTCATAGTCATCTCTTTTCCCTTCAGACGGTGTTCTGACCAACCAATTAAACACTTACCTTCACTTCCTCTCTTTTTTGGTAAGGAGCAGCAATTTTTATTTTCTCGGCTTTGCCGTGCTTAATAAAATATGCCTCATAAGGTAGTAAGTTTTGCTCACGGTATGGTCGATTGATCACTTCCAGGATGTTTTGATCTGTAATTCGGCCAATTAATACACCAACTTTTTGTTTTTTCATAATGGTTATAATGTCATCGTACTTTCTATCGATTGCTCCAAAGACCGCACCGAGGATAAAGTAAATACCAACTCTTCCACCGTTTTCAATTAATTTGGCAAGTGTTGTTTGATTTATCATCGACATGGTATCGACTACGAAGACTGCATCTGTAATCAAAATGACCATCGGACGGAGCGTATTCAAGAATTCTTTCCTCGTAATATTTCCTCCTGCAGCTGTCTGAGCCTGACGGAATGCGTCTTCTCTCGCTTCAAATAGTTCCTGCAATTTTTCAGTCACGGAGTCCATTTCTCCTGCTTGATCGGCATATAAATCCACTCTATCTCGATATCTTCTAAAACTGCTAGAGGCATTATCAAACATGCCTACATCAATGGCATTGTTCCGCGGAATGCCTGATAGCAATGTTAGGAATGTATTTTCAACCGAGTCCATCATATCTCCGAGAACTAATGTATTCGAATCTTTTATGACATCGATTTCAATTGGTTCCACATTTTCAAAATCAACTGCAAACGGGATTCCTCCTCTTTGGAGCATTTCCATTGATTGTTTCTTTTGAATTAATGCTTCAAATTCCATAATCTCCGGAACCATTGGAATTGGAATTGGCAGGCTTCCACTCCAACCTTTAACCATCTCGGCACTTTCCCTATGTATCTCTTCAATGATTGCCAGTGCTTCTTCACCTCGTACAGGAAGAGCCGTTTGAAAGGCAGTAGGTTGTTCCAATTTAACTAAGCCTCGTCCTGGGATTTCCTCTATCTTTAAATCTGTTTTTCCGACAATACTTCTTGTCTCTGTTTCATCAATTAAATACAAAGGAATTTGATGCTTAATATTTGCCAGTATTTGCGCACGCAATACATTTTGCCTCCCTGCGCTCACAACCATATGAACACCGACACTGACGCCTTCCCTGGCAATCTGTGTAATAATTCTCTCCATTTCCTCGCGATAAGGTGCGTCCACGATGGAGTCAAATGTATCAATCAGCATGAGAATGGTTGGAACTTCTTCTCCGCTCGCCCTCTCATACATATGTATATTTGCCACTCCATATTGGCTGAGTTTCCGTTTTCTCTTCTTTAGCTCTTTCTCTAAGCGTCTTAAAAGCTTTCCGATTTTAATCTCTTCATCAACCATAAACGTATCTGCTGCATGTGGTAAATCCTTTAGCGGAAGCAATCCATTAGTACCTAAATCAATTAAGTAGATGTGAAGCCTTTCTGGATTATGCTGCCTTGCCAGGTCCATCGCAATCGTTTGTAAAAATGTTGATTTGCCGAAACCTGGACTGGAGAATACAGCAATATGTCCATCCCTTGAAAGATTCAACCTTAACGGCTCCTGAGACTGCATTTCAGGAATATCCAGGAAACCAAACGTAACTTCGAGCGGTTTCTTCTCTTCTGTCCAAGTTTGTCGATAGTCCAGTGGATGCAGATTAGACAAGAAAATTTTCTCCTCTAACGGAGGAAGCCACGGCTTCGGTAACTCTTCAATATCATGTCGAGTGGCATAATCTCTGATATGATCCACAACGGCATCCAATTCGGTCGGCACAGTAGTAATCTCTGTCTTTTTAGATAACCCGCTTAAATCCTGAGAAATAATATCGTATTGCCCGAGTTCATTAATAGCGTAGATGGTCGTATCCATCCAATCTTCATCTGTTTTTTCAGGTGTATAGTTGGCACCGCTCCATGCACTTTGGAATAATTCATAGATTTCATTATTACCAACCTGTAAATAGGCACGTCCTGGCAAAGTTATTTCTGCCGCATCAGGTGTTTTAAGAATTTCATTGGAATCAGAGCTGTTTTGGACCTTAAGTGCCAATTTAAATTTAGAGTTGGACCAAATTTGATCGTCCACTACCCCGCTTGGTTTCTGAGTGGCCAAGATTAAATGGATTCCTAATGAACGCCCGATACGTGCAGTGGATACCAATTCCTTCATAAATTCTGGCTGTTCTGATTTTAACTCCGCAAATTCATCCGAAATTAAGAATAGATGTGGCATCGGCTCTTGTACTTCACCTAATTTGAACAACTTTTGATATTGATTAATATGGTTGACGTCATGCATCCCAAACAGTCTCTGTCTTTTTTGTAATTCTGCTTTAATAGAGGCTAATGCACGCATGGATTGTGCTCCATCCAGATTCGTGATTGTTCCCATAAGGTGAGGAAGATCTTTAAATAAATTGGCCATCCCTCCACCCTTATAGTCAATCAGCAAGAAGCCAACTTCATATGGGTGAAAATTAACTGCCAGCGAGATAATATAGGATTGTATAATTTCTGATTTACCGGAACCTGTTGTCCCTGCAACAAGACCATGTGGACCATGAGCCTTCTCATGCAAATTCAGATTGACAATATCTTCTTTCCCACGCAATCCCAGTGGTACTGCCAGGCTTTTATAGGTTTCGTTTTCCTTCCAACGCCGATGAATTTGCAAATCCTCCACTTTTTCCACTCCATACATTTCAAGGAATGTAACTGCTTCCGGAATTGAATTCTTTAAGTTTTGCAAATGGTTGAGCGGTGCAAGAGCCCTGGACATATCTTCTTTATTAAAATCCTTTGGGAAATGATCTGGTTGAAAGCGCCTGTTAACAAGTTCACCATTTTCCAGAATGATATTCCCGGTCATGGAATCCCTAATATCCACAACAGTCGTCACATGCTCAGGCAATGACTGCATAACATCCTGTACAAATACAACAGAGACCCCTAAATTGCTTGGATCTTCATTTAAATACTCCATTACAGAATGATCGAGCACCATTTTTTCATCTGTGATAAGCACGACGAATTGCGGAGAGAAATAGATTTTCTCATTGTTATTCTTTTCATCCACCTGTAATTTTCGATCTTTAATGATTTGGTAAAGTGAATTTAAAACTTGATCACGGGTGCGCTCATGGTAAACAAATCCTCTTACATTAATTCCCTGAATGCTTGCATGGGGCAGCCAACGCATCCAATTCCATTGATCCTTTTCTTCCTCAGGGAATATGGTGATAAACTGCACATCATGATAACTTTGAAAAAGGGCTGTTTGCATAACGAGCAATTGAAGCTGTTCGACAACGAGATGCCGCTGCCCGATATATCCAACCGGTCCATTCATCAGGGAAGTGATCAACGGTACACCCTTGATTTCTTCATACTGTGAACGGAGCTTGCGTGCTTCGTCCATTAACTCGTCCTTTTCCTGCGTGAATTCCTCTACGCTTAACTCGACCTCAAAGCTAGTCTTCACATTACCGATTCCAACTCGATACATTAAAAAATCATGATGAAACATGTTTTTTTCATAGATTCTTGAATTGACACTCACAGCCATGTCTCTTATTTGTTTAATGCTTGGATAATGATAATTCAAGGCATGACGCTGGTTATTACTCGCTTCATACAATTCCTTGGTTTTATTTTTCAAATAATCTCGGTAACTGACATCCCGCTCCTTTGTTTCGGCTCGGTAGTCTTTTAAGCTCTTAATATATGAAGTAATGGAAAAAATAACGGTTACAATTGTCATAGAAAGCATGACGATCAAATAAATTCCGCTTCCATTAAACATCGATACGATTACACATGCAGCAACCATGACAATCGGCGGTACAATGATACGGGCTATTTGTTCACTTGGCTTCCGCGGTTTAGGAGAGGGTCTGGCTATTTGCCGTTTATCCTCCGGTTCCCTGTAGATAATTCGCGGTGAACGGTGGTAATCTGGATAGTCAGGTGAGTAACTTAAAGGTTGTTCAAATAAACGCACTAATTTTGCTGCTTGAATTACATCATGACCAATTATCTCAATCGCGTTCTTGCCTAATTTGATTAACATCCCTTCTATATAAAGCTGATCGCCATCCTCAAGGGTGATTTCTCCATCTGCTTTTGTAAAGTTATGATAAACCGAGCCTTTCATTATACTTATCCTAAAAGGGTTAATCACTTTATCCCGGTGAAGGATAACCTCGCTCGATCCCCCACTGATTTGAATATCATCATAGTCTTTGGGCCCTATTGAAAAACTGGTTCGGCTAGATGTATCATAGAAAATCGGATTAGATAGATCTATCAGTCTCATAGAGATCTTCCCATCCCCCTCATCCGCCAGGATTAGATGCTCATCCAGCTGCAATTGTCGCCCATCCAACCAGCATGATTGACCATCCCAATCTATACACTTTGTATCCATCATTCCTGCACAAGTAATCGTATGACCGCCATCATTCCCCAGCGTGATTTTCTGAGGTACTTCCTCCGATAAGTGGCATTTATGCAATTGTTCTTTGTAGGACATCAGTAATAATCGTTGTGCCATCTATCTCTCCCTCTCTACTTACAAATAAAAATGAATTGGATACTCTACGATTGACATTCAATCGTTATCCAATTAATCTTTTGCATTATTATCAGCCTTGTCGGTTTTGCTTGCTTCCTTCTCTGGAGTTTTTTCATTTTCTTCCTTATTAACCGGTTGCTTCTCCTCACTAGGAACTTTCTCTTCCATAGGTTGTGCTTCTTCCACAGGAATAGAGCTGTCTACAGGTGTTGCCTCTTCTACAGGATCATCATTGGTCACACTCTGAGGATCAAGTCCACTTTTCTCTGCATATTCGTTTAATTGTTCCTCATATTTTTGTATCTTTTCCTCACGTTCGGTCCCGCTAAGGTCAGGATCATTCTTAGCTGCTTCAATTTGTTGAAGAAGCCCATACAATATTAATGTCGGGTCATCCACATACATGGCCAAATCCATAGATTCAGTAAAATTTCCACGTCCGTTATAAACCCAATATAATAAATAATTTTCATCACTCTTCATGCTGATGTTTTTCATGATGACTTCCTTTTGCTCCGGGCTTAACATCTTTTTTTCTGTCTGAATATAAGAATAGGCCAATATATATTTTGCGGAGTATGGTAAATCCTCTGGTTCATTGCTCTCCAGCTCAGAAATTACATTCCCATAGTCATTTGTTAAAAAATAAGTATGTGCCTGCAGTAAATGATTTTGCTCCGGTAATCTATTAAAAAACAGATAGATCAGCGGAATGATTAAAATGACAGCCACCGCAATCATGGAGAATGATAATTGTTTAAATAAACGGAACTTTTTTCGGGGTACCAGCTGCAAATTTTTTTCAGATTCTGCTTTTTCTTTTATATAATTTGCCTCCAGCAGGGTTATTAACGCCTCCAAATGCTCTGCCCCAGATATTTGTTTCTCAAAATCAGTATCTGTTGCATTATGTATAGATCCTGTATAAAGCTCATCAAAATTAAACTTTTTTGAAAACATGGCAACCGCTAAACACTTATACTGCTGAAAGAATGACGCTTCGTCCACCTCAAATGGTGGCACTAAATCCCTGATTCCGCGATGAATAATAGATGGCATCAAATTATCATCCCAAATAAGATTATCCGGGTGCATGAAAAATGTAATTCTCGTAGAAAGGAATTTATGTAAACGCGCTAGATTACATAACAAACGCAATTTATCAGTCCGATTTAAGGCCTGTACATCCTTCCAATGTTTGTCCCCCTGTTTCAAAGTATAAAAAAATGTATATGTATCATCATCCTCATCTACCTGTGCTGGTATAAAATAATCCCTATTCTCTGTCAGCAGCGAAAGATGGCGTATATCTTTCACGCGTGTTTGCGATTTTGGCATTCTCAATGCCCAGCGATCATCCAGAATAGTAAAATGAAAAGTATTGGACTCCATATGAATTTCTTTTTCTTGCATGTCCTTTAACTCCTTTAACGACCTGTTTTTTATAAAACTACCAATATATCACCATCTGTAACTGGATAATCAGATAATCGGTCATCATCCGTTAACAACAATGACTTTGCAGGTACTTTTAACGTATATAAACCTTCATTTTCAACATTAATTTCCAACGTTTCCGTTAAATTAGCCAGTAACTGTTTTACCGGTTGATGAACAGGAATTCTCAAATCATATCGTCCAAACTGTTTTTTAGTAAAATCGACTGTTACGTTAATATGAGTAACACCAGGCAACACTGCATCTCCTCTCAACTCATCATGTTTTTAACTACCGTGTATATTCCGCCACAAATGAATAAGACAATTGCTGAGAGAGAAGCCAGCAGGGTCGGTCCAATCTTTTTATCCTTTTCTTCATCCTCAGCCGCTATAATAGGTACTTCATAACTTTCGTTAAACAAAGAGACCTTTGTTTCATTAAAAGCTTTATTTGCTTCCACTTCTAAAATAAATAAAGAGTCCTTCAGATCTTCCTTTTCTTTTTCTAATTTCATTTGATTTTCTTGGATTGTCTTCCGGGTTTGTTCTTTGAACAGACCCGGAATCCTTTTTTCCAATTCGTTTTCCTCATATTGCTTCGAATCTTTTTTTACTGGTTCATCATCCTGACTAATTCTGTCCTGTTTTACATTCATATTTCCATCATGATCCAGGTCCCCTTCAGCTTGTACAGGAACACCCGCAACCAGAATTAATCCGGAAATGAGGATAAAACAGTAATTAACTAGCTTTAATCGATTCAGGATCCTCTACCTCCCTGTTTCCTGAGAATTTGTTTACCACAAATAAATTCAAAGCAATTCCCAGTACGATTCCTGCTATCAAACTAATAATGACCCATATATTTAAATCAGATCCCTTTGAAAAGGCGACAAGTAACTGTTCTATATGCTGCAATGGAGAAAACTCCTTCAATTTAGCAGCAGCAGATAATTTATCAAAATGCAATCCAAGCGCGTCCGCAAAAAACAGATACATACTGAACAGAGCTAGCAAAATAAACATTCCTGCCATTTTCAGCTGTCTTAACAGATAGGTAGCAATTACGGTCATTGAAAGCATAACGAGCGTGACCAAACCGATCCACTGAATAAAATAACTCTGCGACATATTTAAGAAATAGCCGGATAGCAAACTAATCAAAAGTCCTTCAACCAAGCCCACTCCAGCAGTCAACAGTGTGATTGGTAGATTACTGCTCCACAAAGCTCGTTCTGTCTCAAATGAGTCTTTTGAAAGTCGCTTTTTCTCATTGTTTGATAGGACATAAGCTGAGAACAAAGCCACTATGAAACAGATCAAAACCATAAAATACGGATGAAATGTCTCTTCAATTGTGATAATTCCGCCATTTTTCGTTTGAACAGGATTAGCAAGGAATTTAAGTAAATCTTCATTTTGGCGATCTCCAATCCGTGAATTGGCAAGAACACCCGCAAAGTTTTGCGCAAAGTTTTTATCATCTGATACTTTTTCGGACATATCACCAAGCAAGTTATCCGCATTTTTTACAAGAGTTACACCACTCACTTGAATGTCTTTTGCATCTTTTTCTAAATCATCAAAGGTCTGATAAACACCATCAGCTGATTCTTTATTTCCCCTTGATTGCGTTACCAGTGACTCGCTCATGTCCAATAATGATTGAAGAGCATCATCAAGAGTAAGGACCATATTCTGCTCTTCACCCTGTTTGGATATAATAGTGGATTGATTATCAAGCAAATTCAAACTCTGCTCTCTCCACTTCTCTACATCAGTAAGTGTTTTGGATAGTGAATCATTTAATACTTCGGCTTCAGCCATTGTTTTTGCGATTGAATCAGCAAGCTGCTCGGAATTTTTTCCAGCCTCGTCAACAATTGCAAGGTAAGAGTCGATTTTGGCTTTCAGTTCCGCTGTTTCTCTTTTCACTTCTGATAAAATCTGTTGTGACATATAGCCAGATAAAACATCAACTAGATCCTGTTTGTTGAACAGGTAATAGAGTGAATCTGGTGTTGCACGATCTTTAAGATTTTCGCCAGTCGATAACCAATTTGTTTCATTTCCGCTAATACCAAAGTAAATATCATAAAGCTTGGCTAAACGATAATATTCTTTTAGTGACTCATTGACGCTTTTAATTAAGGTACTCGTATTAATGGTTTTTATTGGTGACAATATCTCATGAGAAATCGTATTATTTTCAATTAAGACTGGCTCCGGTGTTGGTTCAGGATCATTGTCTGGTTGACCTGGTGTTGGATCAGTGTCTGGCTGATC
Organism: Pradoshia sp. Z6_59; assembly: GCF_058267515.1. NCBI lineage: Bacteria > Bacillati > Bacillota > Bacilli > Caryophanales > Bacillaceae > Pradoshia > Pradoshia sp. Z6_59. Next base: position 49,219 of record NZ_JBZCPP010000012.1, on the reverse strand, counting down.
ACCAGATGGTGGGTCAGTACCTGGTTGGTTACCTGGTACCGGGTCAATACCCGGTTTGTCATCCGGTGTTGGGACAGTACTTGGCTGGTCACCTGGTGCTGGGTCAATGCCTGTTCCAGGTTCTGTATTACCATCGCCTGCAGTTGGGTCAGTTGTGGTATCTTCTATTGCATCAGGAGCATTGCTTTTCTCATCAGTACTTTGTTCTGCTTGTTCTTCTTTCCCTTTCACAGCAGTGGTTTGAATGATATTTAATGAAGCAGATTCAGCCGGTTGTTCAGCTGGTGGAGTACCCGGTATTTCAGTATCGGGAGCTGACTCAATAGGTTCATCAGGTGCTGGTTCAGGATTCTCCGGTGCTTCCGTTTCCGGCTCATCCTCACCGCCATTTGCATCCTCTTGGGCAATTTTCCATTTCCATTTAATCGGCTGAAAAATATCAATCTTATCTGCATCGCCTCTTAATTTAACATCCATTTTTACTTTAAAAGTGCCTTTAATAGATCTTGGCAAATAAACACTGCCATCCTCGCCCGGTGAATAATTTTTTGGAAATCTACCCGGTAATTTGAGAGTTAACGTCTCCAGTGAAAACCCATCCGGCAAGGTAATAGTGAATTTCTGATCTTTTTTTCGATTGGCAGGTATCTCAACTTCATCCGTTAATGTAATACCATTTTGTCTTAAATCATCCTTAATTGAATTGATCTTATCAATTAATGGAAGGTTTCCACTTGATGGGTTAGGGGTAGGATTAAACTCAGATATATATTTATTAGTTATATAAATAATATCTTTCAATTGCTTTGATGCCTCATCATCTAATGTTAAATCGTCAATTTGTCCGGCATCTAATGTTGGTATTCTCAGAATTTGATTTGCGATGGCTGCTTGCATATTCGAATTGGGCACATCAAAGAAAGTGGACATACTTACTGTCTCATTAGAGTTTTCTTTAATTGTTTTACTCAAATCTTCTTTTACTTGCTGTTTTATTTTTTCATCCTCTGTATTTAATGTAGCTAGTAATTCATCATTAAAAATCCCCAACTGCTCTTGAGTGCTAGCCAAATGGTTCTTGATAGCTGTTGACTCTGTCAGTATATTGGCAGCTGCATTCATTTCATCCTGCTTGAACTGATCGTTAATCTTTTGGTTAGCTGATACTAAATTTGTAAATTGAGCAATGACATCCCCGCTGTTCATGGTTTGGTCTAATTGACTTAATTGATTTCCAAAATCAGCTGCCATCGTGCCATTTGTTTCATTCAATTGTGCGAATTGCGTGTATTGATCATAGTAGGTCTGGTTAGCTTGTACGCCATTTCCGAGGGTATCCTCAAATGATGCAAGGATTTCTTCTAGTCCTTCAAAACTTGTTTTTGAGGCTACGGCTCCACTCTGAATTACATCAAACTGTGAGGTATAATTGCTGAGAGGGTTATGAATAGAGCGATTAAAAATGCCTGTATAATGTTCTTCTTGGTCCACTACTTTTTTAACATTGTCCTGCGCTTCCTGCAGATTTCCGATTACACTTGCAAAATAAACATCTATGATTTGTTTATTAAAATTATTTAAAATTGAGCTGGCAGTTTTCTCCGCCTTTTCTTTAATAATTGTATTTTCCGAGGCATTAATCTTATAATTCAGTGTCACTTTTTCTGGAGATTTAGAATCTATACTGAGTGCTTTTTCAGTAAAGTCATTGGGAATAACAATCATCATATTATACGCATTTCGTTTAATACCACTTTCCGCTACTCCACGACTGACAACATACCAATTATGAGTATTCTCTTTTTCTATACTTTTAACAAATTCACTGCCAAAATCATATTTTCTTTCATTTAAAATGGACCCCTCGTCCTCATTTACAAGGGCAATCGTCATTTTTTCCTCTGCTTTTGTTTCATCAATCTGTGAAGTTTGGACCAAGCCAAGGTATGAGATAGCTCCCGTTAATGCAATGATTAATGCAAGAAACAGCAAAAATCCCTTTTCTATCTTATTCATGCCAACACCCCTGATTATTTCTTTTATGTACAATGTCTAATCATTTTATCTTTCTATAAAGATAGGATCCTATTAGATGAGCAAAAGCCACACAAATATAAGCGTGGCCTTTGCACCCAGGAATCATAAAAATACTGGAAACAACTTATTGAAGACCGAAGTTTCTAGCCAATTGCTCGTCATGTTGTCTAACAGCTTCAGCTGTGTTATCCAATTGAGTATTAATCTCCTGTAAAAGGGTCGCAAAATTTTGAACCTTTGGAGCAAGCTGATTAAATTGTTCATCAAACTTACCGAATGCTTGACCTTCCCACTCAGCAGCCAAGTCTCTTTGGACATTTGTTAAATCCCTTAAAATTTGCTCGATTTGCTGCGAGCTGTTTCCATACATTTTTGCTCTTTGTTTCAGTTGCTCTGGGGTCATACGAATTTGTCCTGACATTAACTAAACACTCCTTTTCATTTTCCTTATATTTTTTCTAAGTATGGGTACTGAGAGAAAGGCACACTGCTACTTTTGTATAAGAAACCAGAAAAATGGCACAACATCCTCAGCATTTACAAATATACCCATACTTTTTACAATTTTAACCTCAAATGACAAATATTTTATAAAAAATCCAAAAAATCATTCTAAATGACTAGCATATTTTTTGGGAATTTGAATTTACCTAATCAAAAATAGGTCTTTTTGACTAATTCATAACAAAAAAGGCAGGATATTTAGCTAGTGATCAAGACTTTTTTTGCTATTTACTTTAGGGATTAATGAGGAAATTATCCTCTTTTATCTATTAGAATAGGTCCATTCGCTATAATAGAAATCTATCCATAACATTACAAAAAGACCTATTCTCATAGAGTAAGATCTTCCGGCTATAAACATTTCATCATAATCAGATTTCATCTGACCTAGATTTTTATAAACCCTCACTTTATTTGATGTCGTCACAAAATTGAAACTCCGGATTAGATCAGATAGGTTGAAATGAGAGGTAAAGAGATTATGATAGATGTTGGCTAGATGAATACAATGATGTATTTAGTCCCTGATTTAATCGGTAATATATTATCCTTATCATGATTTATGTCCTATTTTTCCATCAACTTAGTTTGTTTTATAGACTTACTAAGTTGAATGCTTTTATAATAAACTTTAACACAGCTATGTAACCGCTTTCTAATTAAATCGAAAAGGAGATTAGAATATGACCAACAAATTAGCACGTAAGTTTCTTAGTTTCGGATTAGCTATTGCTCTTGTAACTCCTGTCTTTTCCACTGATATTGCCAGTGCTAAGCCATTAAGTGCTTTAAAAGCTTCCCCTTTATATGAAAGGTACGAAGATTCTTTTACGATTGGGGCTGCTGTTGAACCCGATCAATTAAAGGGCAAGAGTGGTGATGTATTAAAACGTCACTATAACAGTATTGTTGCAGAGAACGTAATGAAGCCAATATCCATCCAACCAGAAGAGGGGAAATTCAATTTTAAAGAAGCTGATAAAATTGTGAAATTCGCCAAGAAAAATGATATGGATGTTCGTTTTCATACCCTTGTATGGCATAGTCAGGTACCTGATTGGTTCTTTATTGATAAGAAAGGGAATAGCATGATAGAGGAAACCAATCCAAAACAGCGGGAGAAAAATAAGAAACTTTTATTACAGCGTTTAGAAAAACATATAAAAACAATTGTGAAGAGGTATAAACATGATGTGGACTCTTGGGATGTTGTAAATGAAGTGATTGACGAATATGCTTCTAACGATCAGAAACTGCGCGAATCCCCATGGTATCAAATTACGGGCACAGATTATATTAAAGTAGCATTTAAAACCGCTAAAAAATATGCAAAAAAGGATGCAAAACTGTATATTAACGACTACAATACAGAGGTAGAACCCAAGAAGACTCATTTATACAATTTAGTTGTTGAGTTGCTGGACCAAAGAGTCCCTATTGACGGGGTTGGCCACCAAGCTCATATTCAATTAGGCTGGCCTTCTATTGCAGAAACAGAGGAATCTATTAATCGTTTCGCCCTTCTTGGTCTGGATAATCAAATAACTGAATTAGATGTCAGCTTATACGGGTGGCCACCAAGACCAGCTTATCCTTCATATGAGGAAATTCCAGAAGAAGAGTTCCAGCGTCAAGCTGCCAGGTATAATGAGTTATTTGAAATGTATGAGAGATTAGGAGATAAGATTAGTAACGTGACATTCTGGGGAATTGCAGATAATCATACATGGCTAGACGACCGTGCCGAGGAATATAATAATGGTGTTGGAAAAGATGCACCGTTTGTCTTTGATCCGGATTATAATCTTAAGCCTGCTTATTGGGCAATAATGGACTAGAATAGATACCGAGAATAGTATAGTAGAAGAATCTTTAGGTACCTACTATAGAGGATGGGACATAACTTATAAACGATCCTGAAAAGACGAACGATATCTAATTGACTTTGTTACTTATTAAAGAGTTAAGTTGGAAAAAAAGGTCGTTCCATTCCACTAAGTTTACTAATGGTATACAGAAGTAACCAATCTATTGAAAACAAATAAAAATCCGACCTATTAGGCGAAATATTTATTAAAATATCACCTAATAGGTCGGATTTATCATTGACTGAAATACTTATATCCCAGCCTCCTTTTAGTTTCAGTATATACATTCTTTTAATTAACCTGTTATCATTGTTTTATCTACAAATGGCTTTTTTTACTCAATGGATTAACCTGCAAGCTTTCCAATCTGAAGCTCATACATTTGATAATACTTTCCTTTTAATTCCATGAGTTCATCATGGTTTCCTCTCTCCACAATTCTTCCTTTATCAAGAACAAGGATTTGGTCAGCACTTTTAATAGTAGAAAGACGGTGTGCAATAATAAAAGTGGTTCTACCTTTCTTTAGCACCTCCATTGCTTCCTGAATCAAGCTTTCTGTTTCTGTATCGATACTGGATGTAGCTTCATCAAGAATCAGGATGGCCGGATTAAAAGCCAAAGCTCGGGCAAAGGATATTAATTGGCGCTGTCCTGATGAAAGAGTACTCCCTTTTTCAACTACCGGTTCATCAAATCCATGTTCAAGATTGGCCAACACGCGGTCAGCTCCCACATCTCGTAACGCTTTTTCAGCTACTTCTCGCGAAATTTTTGGATCATCAAGTGTGATATTCGAAAGGATGGTTCCAGTAAACAAATATGGATCCTGTAAGACGATTCCCATATGCTCACGCAAGGTTTGATGAGGGATATCTTTCAATTCTGTCCCGTCAATTCGGATAGCCCCCTCCTGATAGTCATAAAATCTGAATAACAGATTCATAATGGAGCTTTTCCCTGATCCTGTATGCCCCACTAGGGCTATTGTTTCACCCTGACTAGCCTCAAACTGAATATCCTTTAATACTTTTTCTCCTTCTTTATAGCTAAAAGATACATGGTCAAATTCAACATGCCCTTTAAAACGTGGCTTACGTTGATCTTCAACATCAATACCTTCCTCATCCAGAAGCGCAAATACACGTTCACCGGCTACCATCGCCTGTTCAAAATTTGCAAACTGATTGACAATTCCTGATATTGGGTGGAACAGACGATTTAAATAATTCACCATCGCGTATAAAACGCCGAGACTGACGACTGATTCACCAGATGCTGCCATACCTCCGAAATACCAAATAAATAGTGTTAATGTAATAACACGCAAAGCACCTACAAGATTTCCGTTTAACAAGGAATTTAATTTTTGCATTTTACTTTGGTATACATAATGCTCTGTGTTCAGTTTTTCAAATTCCTCTGTTGTTTCTTTCTCCCGCTTGAATGCCTGAATGATATTCATCCCGTTTATGGATTCGTTAATCATGGCATTAATATCACTTATACGCGCCCGAATGACCCTATTATACTTTGTAGCAAATTTACGAAATAATAATGTCCATGCAACGAGCAGCGGCAAAATAATCAATGTCACCATTCCAAGCTTTACATTAAGTAAAAATAGAGCAATGATAATTCCGATAATATTAACCGTACTTGAGAAAAAGTTAGCTAAAACCCTTACATAAAGCTCCCGAATTGCTTCGGTATCATTTGTAATCCGTGCCACTACCTTTCCTGCCGGTAAATTATCAAAGTAGCGAATCGGCAGTCTTTGAATCTGAGCAAAAACGTCCTTTCGCATTGTTTGAATAATTCGATTCGCTGCTTTTTGTAAATAATAGCTCTGCCCATATTGAAAGAAGAATGCCACAACCATAATTCCGAAATACAGAGCAAGCAATTGCATTATACGGCTGATCTCTGGCTGATAAAACGCCATGATTTGTGACCCTGACAATTTCTGAGCCTCATAGGTTGCTCTTTTTTCTCCGCTAGTAATCACCAGCTGCCCATCTTTATAGGATCTCTTCCCATCAAACTCTATCGGTTGGTTCAGGAATAAAAACGTCGTCCCAACCTGTTGAATGGCAACCTCATTTCCGGTCCATTCCCCATCCTCTACATAGGCCTCACGTTTATATGTGCTCCCCTGATAGTGAACGGCATCCTCTGTATCCTTCGTTTCCACCCATGGAGATTCAATCCCCATGATATGGTTGTCTATCATGTTTTTCCCGATATAGGGTCCGATTAAGTCGGCCCCTACCGAGATGGATAACATCATTAGTGCTAGGATAATGGTTCCTTTACACTTCACTGCATATTGATATAAACGTTTTCCTGTCTTCCAACCGGATTCCGTTTGTTCCAAATGTTCGTTCATTAGGCGCTCACCTCCTTGTTTGCTTCAATTTGCTGGCGATCAAATTGTTCTTTATACCAGCCCTTCTTATTGAGCAACATTTCATGTGTGCCTTCCTCAATCACTACTCCATCATCCAATACAATAATCCAGTCTGCATGCTGTACTGCTGATAATCTGTGAGTAGTGATTATCGTCGTTTTGTCGCTTCGTTCATTCCGAATATTTTCGATAATCGTTGTTTCTGTCTTGGCGTCCACCGCAGAGAGGGAGTCATCGAGAATCAGAATCTCCGGATCTTTAATTAACGCCCTGGCTATTGAAATCCTTTGCTTTTGTCCACCAGATAAAGCAATTCCTTTTTCCCCAACCAGCGTCTCCAGTCTGTTCGGCAGTCTTTCTATATCTTTTTCAAAATCAGCGAGGCGAACTGCTTTCCAAAACTCTTCATCAGTTGCTTCTATTTTTCCAAATAAAATATTCTCCCGAACTGTTTTAGAAAATAAAACATGATCCTGCGGTACATATCCAATCCATTCCCGAACATCCTCAAGATTTTGTTTTTCAATCGGTACATCGGATAGGGAAAGAATTCCGTTCCCTGCAGGATATTCACGGAGCAATTGTTTCACAAATGTGGTTTTTCCGCTTCCTGTTTTTCCGACGATTCCGATGGTATCCCCGCTATCGATTTTGACATTGATATCGGCTAGATTATCCACCTTTGAAGAAGGATAACGGAATACTACTTGATCAAATATAACATTCTCCAGTTCCGGAACCTCCACTGGATTCGGATCATTTTTGACATCCTCCTGAGAAGATAGTGTTTCGTTCATGCGATCGAGAGAGGCATTTCCTCTTTGCATGACATTAATTAATTCGCCAATGGCAATCATCGGCCAAATCAGCATCGATAGATATACGTTAAAGGTTACAAGCTGCCCAATTGAAATGGCTTGAGCGAATACTAGATTGGCTCCATATCCAAGACTGATTAAATAACTGATACCAATAACGAATGTGATAACTGGATCAAACATGGCATCTACTTTCGTTACTTTCATGTTTTTCTCATATACATCTTCTGTCATCTCTTCAAAGCGTTTTTCATCCGCTCGTTCCTGTACATAAGCACGAATGACACGGACACCCGCGACAGATTCAAGGACCTTGTCATTCAGTTCACCAAAAGCATCCTGTGCTACTGTGAAGTGCTCATGGATTCGCTCTCCGCCCTTTTTTACTGCCCATGCCATAATCGGCAAAGGTAAGATTGCGGCAAGCGTAAGTTCCCAACTAATTGTAATGGCCATTGTTGCTAAAATCGCAATCATATACAAGGTAGAATCCATTAACGTTAAAATACCGAATCCTGCTGTAACGGATATAGATTTAAGATCATTGGTTGCTCTCGCCATTAAATCGCCTGTACGATTCTTTTCATAGAAGGTTGGTGTCATTTTTAATAAATGACCTATAAATCCTGAGCGCAGCTTCCGCTCCAATACATACGCTCCACTAAATAACTGGTAATTCCATATATAAGTTAGTATATAGAGGGTGACCATTAACCCGATCATCCACCAAACATAGGTCATGAGTGTCTCCTGATTCATTTCCCCAATACTCATGTCATCTATGGCCATCCCAACAATCATCGGTGGCAAAACCTCCAGCACATTTACGATATTCAACAACGCGATTGCGACTGTATACCGAATCCAGTGCTCTTTAAAAAACCATCCTAATTTCTTTAAAACCGAAAACATTCCATCTCCTCCTTTGTCTTAACCGAAGAACATTTTAATTGCTACGTGCTGTTTGCCTGTATGTCCCTTAATTTTTTTACATTGATCACATTAGATACCATTTTTCTTCCTCCTTTTTTGAATGCAACTTAAAATTACCAACAAAAAAAGACTGCAACGATTACGTGTTGATACTTCCTCCAATCAAAAGAAGATTCGAACGTAAAAACGTCCAATCTTTACTTTTGAGTTAGACAAAAGTATTCACGGCAACGTGCAGTCTTTTCGTTTAAAACGTGTTAAATCTTATTTAAACGGGAGGACTGCACAAAACTCATATCGACTCGATGATACGCTACAACAATCACTGATTTTCTCATCATACAGTCCTCCTTTCATTGATAACTAAATTGGTAAGTCTTTACACAGATTACTACTATTTGAATTGTTAGTCAATTACAAATTTAAAATATTTTCCGAAATTTAATTGCATGTTCGCTCAGTGAATTATTTTTACAAAAACATCCATACTACCTTGCATTAAACAGTACCATGTGTAATACTATAGTTACTACTATACAATGTATAATAGCGAAGGAAAGGAGGCTTTACGATTGAATGTCCAATTCAAAAAGGGCGTTTTAGAGCTTTGCGTACTTGTTATGTTAAATAACAAGGATCGTTATGGATATGAGCTCGTTCAGGGGATTTCCGATAAATTTGAAATTTCCGAAGGAGCCGTCTATCCGCTTCTCAGACGACTTACCAAAGAAGAATATTTCACGACCTATTTACAGGAATCTACAGAGGGGCCCTCTCGTAAATACTATCATCTAACAGAAAAAGGCCGGGATTACATGAAGCAGCTGGTAAGAGAATGGCAAGCATTTTCCACAGGTGTTAATCAAATTATTGAGGAAGGTGAAGTACAGTGAATCGGGAACAATTTTTGCAACAATTATCTAACCATCTTAGTGCCCTGCCTAAAGAGGAACGCAATGACATCTTAAATGATTATAATGAGTATTTTGAAAATGGTTTATTAGAGGGCAAGTCCGAGAGTGAAATATCAGATAATCTTGGTTCTCCTGAATTAATCGCAAAGGAATTAAATATATCGAATACATTTGCCGAGATAGACAGGAAGATGACCTTCTCAAACGTCTTTGGTGCGATTGGATTAACAATTGGACTGAGCTTTCTGAATCTAATTTTTGTCCTTGGTCCTGCCATAGCTCTTGGAGGTATATTGTTAGGCGGTTGGGGGGCAAGTATCGGTCTCATATTATCACCATTCCTCCACCTGATTGGTATTATATTGGGTTTCAATCAGGCCTATGCATTTGAAGTTTTTCTTTCAATCGGGTTTAGCGGTTTAGGAATTCTCCTCTTGTTTGGCATGTATTATGTAACCATCTTTAGTTCTAAAGTGTTTATTAAATATTGCAAATGGAATGTTTCTGTTGTAAAGGGAGGTATGAAGCATGTATAAAAAGTGGCTGATTGTAGCTGGAATACTCATCGTTATTGGCTTTTCAGGAGCATTGCTGACAGCAAAATCGTTTTTTTCACTTCAACATGAGAATGAAAAACAAACGAAGCAGTTTCAAAGTTCAGAGATACAATCGATTGATGTCAATAATACCGTAGGGACAATCAAGCTGGCAGAAACATCTGGAGATGAAATTATTGTTGAGACAATTGGGTCTAAAATGTCCAATCCTATAAAAATAGATAAGAACGGTGAAACCCTATCCATTACAAACGAGGCGGATCATACTATTTCTCTCGGTGTTAATTTTAAAAAATCATCTGAGAATATTACAGTTTATTTGCCAAGAAAACAGTATGACAGAATCTCAGCTTCAAATGAAGTCGGTGAAATTACAATCTCTCAGATTGATGTAGCCCACTTAAATGCAGAATCAGAAGTTGGGAGCATCCATATAAGCGATGTATCCTCCACTTCAATGATCGCTTCTTCTGAGCTAGGGAACATTAAGATACAAAAATACAGCGGCAAGCTCCAGGTCGATAATGAAGTTGGCTCGATCGATATTTCGACGGATGAAATCACTGAACCGCTTATCGCCAAAAATGAACTTGGAGAAATCGACTTAACAATCAATCGGGATCCAAAAAATATCTTAATTTCAGCAGACTCTGATATTGGCAGTAAACGAATCTTTGGCAAAAAAACTGGAAGTTATATGAGTGGGGATGGAAGCATTACAGTTCAGCTGAGCACGGAGACCGGGAGTATTCGTGTTACTGATTAATGAAACAAACCCGATAAAACCTTCAAGGGCTTTATCGGGTTTATTTTCGATTCTATTAAACAGCTGTTTTAGCTTGATTTTGAGCAGCATCCACAAGGATGAACACCGCTGACAATAAGTGCATAATCATTCCAATGCCAGGAATGAAGCCAACAACGGACGTTACAATTCCCAGTATATTACCGTTAGCTTTGATTCCGGCTTTGTATGAAAAGACTACAATGATGATGTGGAAAGCAAGCATAATAAATAAGGGTACCCATGCCATGCTTAGGATAATCGTTCCGCCAAGAACAGGTATACCTAATAATGCTTCAATACCTCCTGATACCCATTTTAAAATATTAATCATTTGACGACTCATTACTAAGCCACCCTCTCTCTTTTTATATTTTTTAAATATTATTCTATAATAACTATATTAACTATATACCCATTAATCTAATTATTATTAACTATATTATCAATAAATATGTATTATGTTTGTATAATTTTTTATCCTTTACCACTATGTACATTCATTTTTCCCATAAGCATCTAACACGTTTTATGCGGGGAGATTATGTTATGTTTTGGACAGTTGGTGCAGGACACCAGTTCATCGCTATGTTATGGAAATACTAATCTTTTTATATAAAATAAAAACGGATATATTATTAAGTAGTTACAGGAACAAAAAAATCCACCTTGTTTTTTTTAGGTGGATTTTCTCTTTATCATTTTTTATTAAACTGACCTCGTCCGAGCGTTTCAACCGTCCTCGGGATGAGACTGTAGATCTTGCTTCCTGCATTCATCCAGCCTGGAGCATTAATTTCCCGCTTATTTTTAAGCATGACATTCGTGATTTTTTCTGCTAGCTTAACCGGATCAATCATCAAACGTTCAATGTTTTTGATATATGTACCCTCTTTATCTGCGATATTAAAGAAATTCGTTTTAATCGGTCCTGGATTAACGGATGTAACAAATACATTCTCCGTATGCATTTCCATACGTAAGGCATTCGTAAATCCAAGAACCGCATGCTTCGTTGCTGAGTATACACTTGATTTAGGCGTCGCCATTTTCCCTGCCTGGGAAGCTATATTGATAATATGGCCTGATTTCTTTTTCACCATCGAAGGCAGTACCATTTTCGTACAGGCAATGAGTCCAACGACATTTGTATTAATCATGGATTCTGTATCATCTAAACTTGCGTCCAATACTTTTTCGAAAATTCCAAAGCCAGCATTGTTCACCAAAACATCGGTATCGCCTACTTCATTCTTTATGCGGGCAAATGTCTGTTCAACAGCATTCCGATTGGATACATCCAATGTATATACATAGACCTCACACTTAAAATCAGTCATTATTTCTTTGCGGATTTTTTCTAATTTATCCAAACTCCGTGCTATTAAGACCAATCTGGCTCCACTTTTAGCAGCGTGCCTGGCAATTTGTTCACCTAACCCGCCTGAGGCACCGGTAATCGTAACAATTTTCCCGCGAATTCGTTCATTCATGTACTTCACTTCCTCATTAATGGTCCATTATTTATTATAATACCATACGACACCATCAACCATTTCACTTTCTATTTCATGAAGACTATCTAGATAATCGAGCTGTCCCAATGTCTCAAACAATGCCAGTGCCGGATCTCTCTTAACAGCCTTCGGAAATAATTGTATAGCTAATTCCAGGACGTTCCGACGGTCTTCCCCAATGAGGCTTTTAACATGAAATGCCCGCTCATGCTGATTTTTTAAACGTTTCTCAATTAGCTGGTATGGTTCAGTAATGTCCTTTCCATGCCCTGGATATACGATTGTCAGTCTTTCATTTTGCAATCGACGCAAGCTATCATTCAACTGTAGCTGCGGCTTCAATCTCTCCCGCTGTCCCCTTTTCGGTACCTCCAGAATCGGATTAGGTGAAATTTTACCCAATAATAAATCTCCGCCAATCAGCACACCTGACTCTTCATGATAAAAGGATAAGTGACCCTGGGAGTGACCAAAGGTTTCCATTGCTCTCCAGCCAGGATGGCCAGGAATCCAATCTCCTTCTTTCAAAAAATGTGTGAGCGGTTTTGAACCTGAATACGTATATAGGGATTCTACATCATTGGCATGTTTCATAAATTGCGGCGGTACACCAAATTGCTTTGCCATACTTGTAAAATATTCTTTTTGTTCCTTCATAAATGCTGGATCCCTCTTAAGATGCCGCTGATTATCTTCATGCCCATACAATGGAGCTTCTTGAAATACATCAATTAATCCACAGTGGTCAGAGTGGTGGTGGGTTAATATTACCTGTTCAATATCAGATAGCCTATATCCCAGTTCCTTTAACTGCCGTTCAAGTGCCTCTTTTGCTTCTTTTGTTTTAATTCCGGCATCTACCAGAGTTAAAGCATCTCCTTTTAGGAGATACGTATTTACATCTCCGACAGCAAATGGAGTCGGTATAATGATTTTTTCAGCTATCCTTGTAATCGAGCTCATCTCATTACTCCCTGTTATGTATTTTAGTAATTATTTTTACATAATTTGTATGAAAATTCCATTATAAAGTTTGAATATTCTTGACACACAAGCTATTTTTTTGCATAATTTCTATTAATATCAAATAAACATACTTATACAAGCGTTCGAGAAAGAATAGTAAATCATGTATGGCGCAAGAGAGTGAAACCCATTGGCTGTAAGGTTTCGCCGCCCACTGATGATTGAACCTGCCTTTCGAGCTGTCAGGCAAACCTGGCCGTCCGACCGGGCGTTATCCGGTATAAAGATGCAAGCATTCCAGAGCCGAATGCTCGCAAATTAAGGTGGTACCACGGAAGAATAGCCTTTCGTCCTTTACAGGATGAAGGGCTTTTTTATTTTTACAAAGGAGGCAGGAGCATGAATAAAAAAGTCGCATTTCTTGGAGCCGGTTCTATGGCTGAAGCATTGATTGCAGGCATTGTAAAAAAAGGGGCAACTACACCCAGAGATCTTTGGGTCTGCAATCGGAACAATGATTCTCAATTAGAACGCTTGAAAACAAACTATGGCGTTACCCCATGCCGCAACATGTCCTCCCTTTTAACTGACGCAGATATCATCCTGCTAGCCGTTAAACCGAAGGATGTTTATACAGTCTTACAGCAAGCAAAACCTTATCTAACCAGTACGATGATACTTATATCTGTTGCCGCAGGAATTTCTACTCAAAGCATTGAAGCCATCATAGAGAATCCTATACCAATCATTCGTGCTATGCCAAATACATCTGCGGCTGTTGGAAAATCTGCAACTGCTATTTCAGGAAACACCTATATGAAACCAGAACACCTTACACTGGCTAAAGAAATATTCAAAACGGTAGGGATGGTCGTTTTTACAGAAGAAGAGAAAATGGATGCCGTCACAGGCCTATCTGGAAGCGGACCAGCCTATATTTATTACTTAATTGAAGCCATGCAGCAATCGGCTCAACAAATTGGCCTTAATCATCAGGAGGCTCAAGCTCTGATCATTCAAACGTTAATGGGAGCTGCCGAAATGGTCCACTCCTCCGATAAAACTCCTCAAATGCTGCGTTACGAGGTAACAAGTCCAGGCGGAACCACTGAAGCAGGTATCCATATTCTTGAACAACATGGCGTTAAGGAAGCCTTTATTGAATGTATACAAGAGGCTACCCTCCAATCAGAGCGCATGGGCAAGGATTTGGGGAATAAGATCAAAGAAAAAATCCTATATGAGTAAAATAAATAGTTATGAGATGAAACGTGTGCGTATCTATTACAGCACTTCTCTGAGCCCATTCAAAAAATGGTCAATCAGTACATCTAACGGGAGGATTTTACTATCCTCTCTTTTTTATTACTATATTACCACTCCAGTAGGCTTTAACATTCAGCCCAGCAAATGTTAGAATCCATCTCTCTCCTCAAACATGATGAAATAATGATTGAACTTTTATGGCCACCTCCACCGGTCTTACGTCAATAGACGATAACTTTTCAAGACCCACCCATATTGGCAGGTACGTTCCTCTCCCTCTTGTTTTGTTTGTATATTCATCACCTTGTCCAGTGCCTAAAGTTCCAGATAAAATTTCTGCCTTGTAAAAGTATTGATTATTTGCGTTATATTTTACTTTTGAAATACATTCATTAACATTTACACCTACCCCCAGTTCCTCCCTGGCTTCCCTTTTAGCTGCATCCTCAGGTGTCTCACCATTCTCTATGCCTCCTCCATGAAAAACATAATAAACAGAGGCATTCCAACTTCTTTTAATAAGTAAGACCTGATTGTTTTCTATAATTACCACCGAGCTCCGATCTCTCATAGCCATTCTCCTCTCTGTTTACAAGTATTTTTTATATAAAACCCTGACTTAAATCAAAATGAAGCTGACCTTTTAACATTCGTGACATATCAATAAGTTAAAGAGGAATTTCCTAATGCTAATTTTAAATCCATTAATTCTCTAAGTATGATGGCTACTGAAATTTAGGCTGTCCCAACTTTTATTTTTGTCCAATCCATCTACTAATTTAAACCATATGATGGCTATGTAATGGGAATTCGCTCCCATTATTGCAGCAATGAACAGGAGGTGTCTGTATTGAGTGATTCTTATGGTGGTAAAGGTGTAGGAAGCTTTGCTTTCGTTGTTGTACTTTTCATCTTGTTAATTATTGTCGGTGCTTCTTATGTTGGAGGCGGCTACGGCGGTTACTAAGTAAGATAAGGGGCATGTACTCGGGGATTCCCGGGTTACATGCTCTCTTCCTTTTATTTGAAGCATTTGATTAGTCACCCCTTAATCCCTACTGTTATACTTGGTTACTGAAAGGAGTTGTCATCAATGACTAAATCATTATTATTTGAACCATATACACTTAAAAATATAACTCTTAAAAATCGGATTGTCATGTCACCGATGTGCATGTACTCCAGCTACGAACGTGATGGAAAAGTACAGAACTGGCATATGACTCATTACGCAAGCCGAGCTGTCGGCCAGGTTGGTTTAATCATCGTGGAAGCAACTGCCGTTACTCCACAAGGTAGAATCTCTGTTCAAGATTTAGGCATTTGGAGTGACGATCACATTGAAGGTTTACATACGCTAACTGCCATGATGAAGGAATATGGCACAGTACCCGGGATTCAGCTCGCTCATGCAGGGCGAAAAGCTGAGCTTGAAGGTGAAATTATTGCACCTGTTTCTGTACCTTTTAATGAAAAAATGAAAACTCCTAGAGAAATGACCAAAAAGGATATTGCCGATACAGTTGAAGCCTTCAAACAAGCCGCTATTCGTGCCAAAAAGGCAGGATTTGAGGTTATCGAGATTCATGGTGCACACGGATACTTAATCAATGAATTCCTGACTCCTGCCGTTAATACTCGTACCGATGAATATGGCGGATCAGCAGAAAATCGTTATCGATTCCTAAAAGAAATCATTACTGCCATTAAATCTGTTTTTGACGGCCCATTATTCGTCCGAATCTCCGCAAAGGATTATCACGAGGACGGATATGAACCGGAAGATTATATTCAATATACCCGTTGGATGAAAGAAGACGGAATCGATCTTATTGACGTAAGCTCCGGTGGTGTGATGTCAGTGCCGGTACCAAGCTTCCCAGGCTATCAGGTCCCAATGAGCGAGACAATCAAGCATGAAGCGAACATTGCTACAGGTGCCGTCGGATTGATCACATCTGGCGTACAGGCAGAGGAAATTTTACAAAACAACCGTGCTGATTTGATTTTTATCGGCAGAGAATTATTACGTGATCCATATTGGCCTAAAAATGCTGCCAAGGAACTGCGTGCTTCTGTTGATGCTCCTGTGCAATACGGTCGCGGTTGGTAATTCCCTTCCTTCGATTAAATCATTGTTTTGATTTAATAAAATACAAGAAACTAATTAAGAAAAAGTATCGTTTTTATAGAACGGTGCTTTTTCTTTTTTTGAATCTTAAAATTCGACAGGAGAATACAAAATAACAACGAATTTATTAATAAATGAGTTCAGTGGAGGGTTACGTATGAAATACCTAGAAAAAGAATTCTCAAGCGAATTAAAAGAAAAGATCAAAACGATTGAAGCGGACTTAAGTGACTTAATAGAAAAACTCTCGAATGAATATAAGCTTGCCTTTGCACAGAAAGGTTTAGATCTTGAAATTGCACTTGACCGAACAGGAATTGATCCTTTTATTCCTATATACAGTTCTTCGATGACGATGGGGATTTTTGGTGAAGATGAACATCTAGAATTGTATCGAATACTTATTTGGGAATGCCACCGCTATTTTTTAGGAATGCCAATTTCTAAAAATATACCCGGAAGTAAGATTCTAGGGAACCTGTTGGATGAATCCATTGAAGATCTTAAACTGGAATTAAGTGAGTACCTGTTGGAACAATTGGATAAGGAGCTGTAGAATTAATTTTCTCCTTCACATCAAGTACCAAAGGGGCAGACATAAAAATTCTTAGTCCCTTCTTTACTTATCAAACCCCTATTTTTTCATTTATAACTCCACATTTTTTCTCCGCCAGATGATTTCCTTTACAAACAAGGGACAAACATTTCTTCAATACTCTTATCAGAATTTATTTTCACAACAATTACATCATTTTCATGTTAAGACAAAAAAATGAATGCCGATAGTTAATTGAAGACCATTGTGACTTTCCTAATTGATAGGAGGAAAAATATATTGAAAACGAAAAAAGCTCGTTCAATCAAGATTAAATTATTGATGTTAACTTTAACAACGTTAATCATTCCTGTTATCGTTATCGGTATCAGCGTATTTTTTATCTCAAAAGATCAATTGATTGAAACAGAGAAAGAAAATCTCCAAACAAACACTGATATGACAATTGGAATGATTGGACTCTTACACCAACAAGTAAGTGCCGGGTATATTTCCTTAGAGGATGCACAGCAACAATTAAGTGAAGAGATTCTGGGAGAAGAAGAGCAAGTTTATCAAGGCTATGATTTTGGAGAAGATGGAGAACTATCTGCAATCGACAAAGATGGCACTCTTACCTTACATACTAAAAACGCAGATACAAATTATAAAGACCTTAAAACAAACGGAGACAAACCAGTAGACCAGCTGATACTTGAGAAAGGTGAGAATGGGGCTTTCATATCGTATCCTTCCAAAAAGGGTGATGTTGAAAAAATAGCTTATGTTAAAAAGGAACCTTATTGGGAGTGGACGATTATATCCAGCAAACCCGTCGCAAAAATTACGTCTAAATCATCTGAGCTTGCCTGGTTAGTGGCTGTAATATCGATTGGCTCTGTCATCATTGCCAGTTGTACTGCTTACTTCTTTTCTGGAAAAATAGCCAAACCGATTTCACAGGTTAGTAAGGGCCTAAATCGGATTGCGACCGGTGACTTTTCAATCTCTCCATTAAAGAATAAAAGCAAGGATGAATTAGGACAATTGGCTAATGATTTTAATACGATGGTAGATAACACAAAAATACTGATTACACAGGTTAACCATTCAACTGAACAAGTTGCAAGAGCTTCCGAAGAACTGACTGCAAGCTCGGAGGAAACAACTCACAGCACTGAAGAAGTATCCAATTCAATTAATCATGTTGCCGATGTGTCTGATTCTGCCAATACTCGACTTCAGGAAAGTGTACACGCTCTTGAGGAAGTGACAACCTCTATCCAGCGTCTGGCAGGTGTATCAAACGAAATCTCCGAAACAGGCAGCAAGGTCGTATCAAAAGCAAATCATGGGAATGAATTATTATCCAGGACCATTCAGCAAATAGAGTTTATTTACAAGAAAGCCACTGAAAGCGAAGAAATCCTGAAAATGCTGGATACCAGTTCCAGTGAAATCAGCAAGATTTCAGGAACGATTTCAGCCATTGCCGATCAAACAAACCTTTTAGCATTAAACGCGGCTATTGAAGCAGCCAGAGCTGGAGAACATGGAAGAGGCTTTGCTGTTGTCGCAGATGAGGTACGAAAGCTTGCTGAGCAATCTCAATCCTCGTCCAGCCAAATCGTCAACCTTATTAAAGAAATCCAGTCAAATATGGAAGGATCGATTTCATCCATGTATGAGGTCAAGGCTGAGGTTGAAGAAGGGATGTCTGTTATCAATAATACTGAAGAGGCTTTCAAAGAAATTGTGGCTTACATGGTTCAAATGGAACAAGAAGTGAATAGCATGGCCGCTTCAGTCCAACAGATTTCGGCCAGCTCCAACCTTGTATCGGATTCCATTAATCAAGTAGCAGAGGATATATCAAGTGTGTCGGTGCATACAACTAATATAGCTGCCTCTACTGAAGAACAGCTTGCAGCCACCGAAGAAATCAGCCTGTCCTCAAGCTCTCTATCCAAGCTCTCATCAGAGTTACAGGAGCAGATGGCGAAATTTAAATTATAACGAAGGCTATGGAAATAAACCTGAACAATACTAGAATTTAAATAAAACCTCTCTCATATATGGTCGCGCCATTCTATACGGGAGAGGTTTTTAGTATCTAATCTATCATTGTACTCAAAGTCATTTCTCTTCCAAAATCTCTATCCATTCTCCATCTCTATAAATCCAATTATCTTCTGTTAGAATTCTAATTTCTCTTTCGTACTTTTCTGCACGTTGATAATCTATTTCCTGTGGGTTAGGAATTCTGGATAAGTCACTGTTTTCTTTTAAATCCGCTACTTTAACTAATCGACCAAGCTCATTTAATTTGGCGCGATATATAAATGCTTCCCTCTCTTCTCCTTCCCTTCTAGTCACAGAATCAATACCGGCTAAAATTTTTTCTGAAAAGCCATATTCCCTTAAATCATCAAGGGTAAGCTCTGTATCCTCAACAATATCATGCAACACTCCGACAATTTTCTCTTCTGCCGTGCCTAACCTATTCATTACAGCTAATGGATGATTAATGTATGGATTGCCACCCTTATCAAATTGATCCTTATGATACTTTTTAGCTAATTTAATAGCTAAGTCTAATAACTCCTCAGACATACTAATCCGTCCCCCATTCTTTTTTAAATATTATATTAATATTATAACTTCATTTGGAATGAAATAAGAAATGGGTCACTTTCATTAAATTTCATAGAAAAATAACATTTCTCTTATATCAAGAAGAGAATATTTATTATTCCTATATATGTACACTATAATTGTATTACATTTTCTTACAAAGGAGTTTTTGATTAAAACTAATAAAACTACGCCTCCCTGACAAAAAAAGATAGCAGGATATACGGCTTCCTGCTATCTCTACTATTAGTTTACCGATTCATTTTTAAAGCTTAAAAACTGAAAAATCTCTCGCTATTTCAGTATTGGCAAAAACAGCTTTGGCCTCATTAACAAGCTCTATTTCATCATCCATAGTAAATCTGGAACTGATGTGAGTAAGGATTAAACGTTTTGCACCAGCTTTAACAGCGCATTCTGCTGCCTGAATGGTAGTCGAATGAAAATAGTCAGTGGCCATTTCTTCCTGTCCCTTTTGAAAAGTAGCTTCATGAACGATGCAATCAGCCTGCAGTGCCAGGTTGACAGTATTTTCACAAGGGCGGGTATCACCTAATATGGTAATAACTCTGCCCGGCTTAGGTGTTCCGATATAATCTCTGCCATCTATTATGCGGCCATCCTCCAATTGGACCGTTTCACCTTTTTTCAGCTTGCTATATAATGGGCCTGGCGGAATTCCGGCTTCTTTTAATAAATCAGCCCGTAGTTCTCCGGGTTTATCTTTTTCGACGATTCGATACCCATAGCTTAAAATAGCATGATCTAAAGGCAATACCTCTACTCTGAATGTCTCATCCTCGAATAAAAGACCATCTTCTACTATTTCCACGAATGAAAGATCATATTTTAAGTGAGTTTGGCTCAAACGCAAGGATGTTTCCACATACTCTTTGATTCCTACCGGTCCATAAATGGTCAGCGGTTCTATCCCCCCCTGAAATGAACGGCTGCCAAGTAAGCCAGGCAGCCCATATATATGATCACCATGCAGATGCGTAATAAATATTTTCTCTATTTTTCTCGTTTTGACAGGCGTGCGTAATATTTGATGCTGAGTCGCTTCCCCACAATCAAACATCCAGCTTGCCCCTCTCTCTTCATTCATCTGCAGGATAAGCGAAGATACGTTTCGCTGCTTAGCCGGTATACCGGCTCCTGTTCCTAAAAATACGAATTCCAATCTAATTCCTCCAGCCTATTTGAATACATCTATTTTACAGCACTCTTCATCTTTTTTCAGCCTTTGATAAAATCCGAATACTTCTACATTTTTAATATAGCGATAAAATATTTTATTTTCTCCCTTTTTATCTGTAAACTAAGTATAGATGGAGAAAATTGAATCCATTGATAAACAGTTGGATTAGAGATAAAATAAACTATCGTAATTACCATATAAGGAGAGGTTCTGAATGCCCACTATTAACAAACAATCAGGATTAATATTGATATTTGGGGCTACTGGAGATTTAGCGCAACGGAAACTTTTCCCTTCATTATTCCGTCTATACACGAAAGGCAGACTATCTTCGAACTTCGCCTGTATAGGAATTGGCAGACGCGAATGGACAACAGATCGTCTTAAACAACATATCCAGGAAGCGATTGCCGATGAGCATGGCACTGATTCAGAGAAGCTTGAATTTGCCGGTCATTTCTACTATCAATCACTGGATGTAAGCCAAGCAAATGTATCATATGAAGAACTGCGTATCCTGGCAGACCAATTGGATGAAAAATATGAGTTAAACGGAAATCGACTATTTTATCTTGCGATGGCACCTGAGTATTTTGGACCGATTGCCACAAGATTAAAAGAAGATGGATTGACTAATACAGCAGGATATAAACGCTTAGTGATCGAAAAGCCTTTCGGCCATGATTTTAAATCAGCCGAGGAGCTTAATAATCAGTTGCGTTGTTCATTCTCTGAAAATGAAATTTACCGTATCGATCATTATTTAGGGAAAGAAATGGTTCAAAATATTGAAGTTATTCGCTTTGCAAATGCATTTTTTGAACCCCTTTGGAATAATCACTACATAGCCAATGTCCAGATTACCTCTACAGAAACACTTGGAGTTGAAGATAGAGGCAGATATTATGAGAACAGCGGTGCCCTGCGGGATATGGTTCAAAACCATATTATGCAAATCGTTTCATTGCTTGCGATGGAGGCTCCGATTAAATTAACGACTGACGAAATTCGCAGTGAAAAAGTAAAAGTGCTTCGCTCCCTCCGTTCTATAAAGGAAGATGAAGTGGATCAATACTTTGTGCGCGGTCAATATGGTGAAGGTCAAGTCGGTGACAAACTTTTACCAGCATACCGTTCCGAAAATATGGTTGACCCAGAGTCCAATACAGAAACTTACGTAGCTGGTAAATTATTATTTGAAAATTTCAGATGGGCCGGTGTACCGTTCTATATCCGTACCGGTAAGCGGCTTGCGGCGAAGTCTACACAGATTGTCGTACAATTTAAAGACGTGCCGATGAATCTGTTTTATAGAACTGAAGAGCAGCTTAACCCTAATTTACTAGTTATTAATATCCAGCCTGAAGAGGGAATCACGCTTCACCTTAATGCTAAAAAAGGCGGAAAAACACCAGTTAAATTAAGCTTCAGGACTTCCAAATACGACCGATTCAATACCCCTGAAGCCTATGAACGCCTGCTTTTCGATGCGATGCGCGGAGATGCAACAAACTTTTCTCATTGGGATGAAGTAGCCTTGTCCTGGAAGTTCACAGATGTAATTTCTCGTGCATGGGAAAGTCAACCTGCTGGATGTTTCCCTAATTATCCATCCGGTTCAATGGGACCAGAGAGCGCAGATGAACTGCTCTCAAAAGATGGCTTCCATTGGTGGGCAATTGAAGAAGAAGACGAGTAAATTAAAAATAAAGTTGTGGAGGAGAAACCAATATGAAAATTTATGATGTTTCTATGCCAATTTATACTGGAATGCCCGTTTATAAAAATATTGAGGACAAACAGCCAGTTTTCAACACTGTAACAAACGGACATGTTACCGAATCCCGCATTACTCTTGATGCCCATGTCGGAACTCATACAGATGCCCCGCTTCATATGATGAATGATGGTGCTACTATTGAAACAATTGAACTTGAACGTCTCGTTGGTAAGTGTAAAGTATTTGATTTAACTCATGTAACAGGGTTAGTTGAAAAAGAAGATCTTGAGTCTTTACCTATTGAAAAAGGTGACTTCATTCTTTTAAAAACAAAAAACTCTTTCGATGAAGAATTTAACTTTGAATTTATCGCGCTGGGAGAGTCTGGTGCGAAGCATGTGTCTGAGATTGGCATTAATGGGGTTGGTATCGATGGGCTTGGCGTTGAACGCGCTCAACCTGGACACCCTACTCACCGAACCCTGTTTGCAAACGATGTAATTGTTATTGAAGGCTTGCGCTTGAAAGATGTCCCTGCCGGTGAATACTTTATGGTCGCAGCGCCGCTTAAATTGGTAGGCATTGATGCTGCTCCATCTCGTGTATTATTATTGGATGGTATGCTTTAATAAATGATTAAATCCACTTTCGCGTGCGAAAGTGGATTTTTTGATGTAGGCCCTCATAAAAACCTTTTACGAATTTCCGGTGAAGGCAGCATACACTGATCTTTCTTACCGAACCATTTAATTCTGTTTCTCGCAATTAAATCATACACTCTATCTCTAATAGTTCTTGGAACCAGCTTAAAGACATACAACATACTCCATAAACCCGATAAATGTTTACATATCCTTAAGGCAGCCGAAGACTTCATATAGTATTTGTGATTATCTGGTTCAAGTAAAATTATACTGTCTATTTCATCAGGAACTTGATAATCGTTTAATAACTGTCGTCCTGCTTCACTCTGCAGGGAGGCAAATGCAAAAATTCTTTTCGGATCTCTTTTAATGATAAATTGAACACTCTTATCGCAGAAATTGCATTCCCCATCAAACAATACTATCATCTTCATCCTCCCCCCTTCTCAAATGTCCTTTAGTTTATATTTATAATGAAGTTACCCTCTTTATTGTGATATAGACAATTTTGTTACCTCGATATATATATTCTTCTATTTGATTATACTAAATCCATCCTATTATTAATTGGATACACCTCAAATTTAAAAAAGAGTTGTCATTTTGATAGTTTTCGATAACTTTATGATACATTATGATTGATTATGAATGAATTTGATTGATTTTTATTTATAAACAAATTATATTTAAACGGTAGGGAGGTGATTGGATTGCTGACTTCAGAAAGACAGCAATATATCATCGAGAAAATCAACCAAAATGGCTTTATCAAAATACAGGAGCTAGTAAAAGAATTACATACATCAGAATCGACAATTCGCAGAGATTTAAGCCAGTTGGAAGACATGTCTGTTTTAAAAAGGGTTCATGGCGGAGCTGAACTTGTAAAAAAACGCAGTATTGAACCAACAATCCTGGAAAAATCATCTTTCAGAACAACCGAAAAAGAAGCGATCGCCAAAGAAGCTGCGAATATGATTGATGATGGAGATTGTATTTATCTTGATGCCGGTACAACAACCCTTGCGATGATTCCATTCATTCAACATAAACCCATTACCGTTGTCACAAATGGAATCATGCAGGCAGCCGCACTTCAGGAAAGCGATATTATTACGTATTTAATTGGTGGCCGCATTAAGAAATCTACAAATGCAATAATTGGTAGTCAGGCTGTCAATAATATAAGCAACTATCGGTTTGATAAAGTTTTTCTCGGTATAAACGGCATTCATCCAGATTGGGGCTTCAGTACACCCGACCCTGAGGAAGCCATATTAAAAAGATCAGCCATCGATTTATCGAAAGAAGCTTTTATATTAGCCGATTATAGCAAATTTGATGAAACATCCTTTGCAAGAGTGGCTGAATTGAATCAAGCAATCATTATTACCAGTGGGATGGATTCAGCCAAATTGGCTAAATATAAGATGAATACAAAAATAAAGGTAGTGAAATCATGATCTATACCGTAACACTAAATCCATCGGTAGACTTCATCGTAGAGGTCGATCAATTTCAACTTGGCGGCTTAAATCGAATGCGCAAAGAAGCTAAATATCCAGGAGGAAAAGGAATAAATGTTTCACGTATCCTCTCTCGAATTGGTTCAAAAACAACCGCACTTGGTTTTAGCGGTGGATTTCCGGGTGGATTCATTCTCGATGCTTTGAGAAAAGAGAACGTACCTGAAGCTTTTATCCATGTTGATGAAGATTCCCGAATCAATATAAAGCTAAAAACTGGGCAAGAAACTGAAATTAATGGATTAGGGCCCTACATAAGCGCCGAAAAAATGGACGAACTCCGTCAAAAGCTTTCAAACATGACTAAGGAGGATATTCTCGTTTTGTCAGGCAGCATCCCTCCTTCCATTTCGCCAGATTTGTATCAGCAGTTAACAAGAGAATATGCAGCACAAGGCATTCAGGTAGTCGTAGATGCAAGCGGAAAAACCTTACTCGATGTTGTAAAAGAACACCCTTTTCTTGTGAAACCAAATCATCATGAACTTGGGG
Source organism: Pradoshia sp. Z6_59 (assembly GCF_058267515.1). Lineage (NCBI taxonomy): Bacteria > Bacillati > Bacillota > Bacilli > Caryophanales > Bacillaceae > Pradoshia > Pradoshia sp. Z6_59. The sequence continues at coordinate 23,762 of NZ_JBZCPP010000012.1, read as the reverse complement.
AACTATTTGATACGAAAATAGAAACAACCAAGGAGGCCATTCAGTACGGTAGTATTCTTGTTGAGCAAGGTGCTAAAAACGTGATTGTTTCTATGGCAGGCGAAGGAGCTTTACTTATTAATCGAGATGGAGTTTATACAGCTACGATTCCAAAAGGAGATGTGAAAAACTCTACTGGTGCAGGCGATTCTTTAGTAGCTGGATTTATTGGGAAGTGGGACCAAACGAAAGATTTACAAAAAGCATTTCAATATGGAGTTGCCTCTGGAAGTGCAACTGCATTCAACTACGACCTTGCCGAAAAAGAACATATCGAAGCTCTTCTCCCGCAAGTTGAAATTCAAAAACTATAAGGAAGTGAAACCATGAGAATCACAGACCTGTTAAAGAAAGATACGATGATCCTGAATCTTTCATCCAGTAACAAAAAAGACGTTATTGATGAACTTGTCAGCAAACTAGATCAAGCAGGCAAACTGAAAGATCGTAAAGGATACCATGAAGCAATCATGAAACGTGAAGAGCAAAGTACAACCGGAATCGGTGAAGGGATTGCGATTCCCCATGCTAAATCGGCAGCTGTTAAGGAAGCGGCCTTATGTTTCGGGCGTTCCATTGACGGAATTGATTATGAATCATTGGACGGACAGCCCGCTCGCCTGTTCTTTATGATAGCTGCGCCGGACGGAGCAAATGATACTCATCTTGATACCTTATCAAAGCTTTCCTCTATGTTAATGTATGATGATTTCCGTCAGGCTATTTTGAAAGCTTCTTCAGAGGATGAAATCCTCTCTATTATTAATGCCAAACAGAATGAGCTTGAAAATGAAGATTCAAAGGATCAGCCTGCACCGGATACTGCAGAGGCCAATGAAGAAGGTTATGTGTTAGCCGTCACTGCCTGTCCAACTGGAATAGCGCACACCTATATGGCAGCTGATGCCTTAAAAGCAAAAGCGAAAGAAATGAATGTAAATATTAAAGTAGAGACAAATGGTTCCACCGGAATCAAAAATCCTCTTACCTCTGAGGACATTCAAAAGGCAAGTGCGATTATTGTTGCTGCAGACAAAAACGTTGAAATGAATCGTTTCAATGGCAAACATGTGATTCAAGTTCCTGTAGCACAAGGAATCCGCAAGCCAGAAGAACTAATTAACCGTGCCCTAAAACAGGATGCCCCAATTTATGAAGCCAAAGGCGGATCCACTAATCAGGATAGCGGGAATCAGGAGAAAAAAGGGATAGGCGCTCAAATATACAAACACCTCATGAACGGTGTAAGTAATATGCTTCCATTTGTTGTCGGAGGCGGTCTCTTAATTGCCCTTTCCTTCTTATTCGGCGGAATTAAACCGACCGATACAACGTTACCTGGCTACAATGAATTTGCGGCAGCACTTAACACCATTGGCGGAGGAGACAAGGGTGCGTTCTTCTTATTAGTACCCGTACTTGCCGGTTTCATTGCGAGCTCGATTGCAGATCGCCCAGGTTTCATGCCCGGTATGGTCGGCGGATTATTGGCTGCAACGGCCGGCGCAGGCTTCCTTGGTGGATTAATCGCTGGTTTCCTTGCAGGGTATGTGACTCTTGGCGTGAAAAAAGCTTTCAATTGGCTGCCAGCTTCTTTGGAAGGTATCAAACCAGTACTGCTATATCCTTTATTTGGCCTATTAATCACCGGCCTAATTATGATATTCATCATTAATGACCCGGTTGTGGCCATGAATAAAGGACTGACTAATTGGCTTGAAAACTTAAGCGGTACAAACGCAGTATTCCTTGGTTTAATCGTTGGCGGTATGATGGCTGTTGATATGGGAGGTCCTATTAATAAGGCTGCTTTCACATTTGGTATAGCAGCAATTGCTGCCGGCAATGGTGTCCCTCATGCAGCTGTTATGGCTGGGGGGATGGTGCCACCGCTTGGTATCGCACTATCCACTACATTCTTTAAAAATAAATACACTGACTCGGAACGTAAGTCTGGTCTTACAAACTATGTTATGGGTGCTTCCTTCATCACGGAAGGAGCAATCCCCTTTGCAGCAGCAGATCCAATTCGAGTCATCGTCAGTTCTGTAATAGGCGCTGCCACGGCTGGAGCCTTATCTGCAGCATTTGGCTGTTCGACTCCTGCCCCACACGGTGGTATCTTCGTTGTTGGATTAATAGATAATCCTTTTATGTACCTTCTAGCCATCCTGATCGGTTCACTTGTAACAGCAGTACTTTTAGGCTTCTGGAAAAAGAATGCAACTATTAAGGATGTAGCATAAGCAAAAAAGAATGACCTGGATTCTCTTAAGGTCATTCTTTTTTTATATAATTGCCTTACCTGTCCAAACTACTATCTAATTTTTTTGATGACGGCTGAGCTTAAGTCTTCGTTTTCAGCAATCGTTTTTTTATCGGTCGATTATGTGAAACAAGAATTCGTGTAGTAACTATCATTATTTCTAACCGGCTTATAGCTGTATAAACAGTCTAATGGTTCACCATCATAAAATTAACATCGAATATACACTCATTTAAATTTGTACGACTGCAATCAGATTATTCACTTTCCCCCTCTCAGGTATTAAATCCCTCCTATTGTTAATTATTCTAAAATAATAAAAAATAGTAAGTTTTATTTCTAAATTTTATTTATCTCATATTCTTACAACATCGAAAATTAGTACTTATAACTTTAATCTAAAATTTTACTATGCTAATATAATAACGATATTGTATTTTATCAAATAGCTAGTAAAGGAGTTGATTAAAATGAAGCATATAAAAGTTGTGACTCTCACTGCAGCTGCAATCATGTCGACTGCTTTTGCTCAAGAAGCCTCTGCAGCATCGACATATACAGTTAAAAAGGGAGATACACTTTCTTTTATTGCCTCAAAATTCAAAACAACGGTTTCGAATTTAAAGAAGTTGAATGATTTGACGGGTGACATTATTTATCCAAACCAAGTCATCACAGTATCTAGCAGTACATCATCATCCGGTATTACCGAACGTTCTACCAGTTCTAAAACTTACACCATTAAATCTGGAGATACATTATCAGCAATAGCTGCTAAGCACTCTACGACTGTAAGTAAACTAAAGAGCTGGAATGATTTAAAGAATGATCTCATTTACCCTGGTCAAATTATCAAAGTGGCCGAAGGTGCTTCCAGTTCCTCCTCAAACACCGGTAATTCGTCTTCCGGCAGCACCTCAGTGACTTCCAATCAGACGTATACGGTGAAATCAGGAGACACATTAAGTAAAATTGCCCGTGAATATTCAGCCACGGTCAGTCAGCTTATGAACTGGAACAACCTATCGAGTACGGTTATTTATCCGAATCAAACATTAAAGGTATCAAAGTCTTCAACTACTTCTGGATCTAGCAGTTCGAGTTCTTCTAGTTCGTCCAACAGTAGTTCATCTGCTACTACTTATACGGTGAAATCTGGCGATTCTTTAAGCAAAATTGCCAACAAGTATTCGATTACAGTCAGTCAACTTAAGAGCTGGAATAACCTGTCCAGTACGATTATATATCCAAATCAAGTGTTAAAGGTGTCTAAGCCTTCTACTACTGGGTCAAACAGCTCTTCAAGCTCTTCCGGCAGTACTGCTACTTCGACGACCTATACAGTTAAGTCGGGAGATACACTAAGTAAAATTGCAAAAAAATATTCTATGACTGTTTCACAAATTAAGTCGATGAATGGTTTAAAGTCCGACATAATTTATGTGGGGCAAAAGCTGAAAATTTCAAAGGCAGCAAGTGATTTGCCTTCTGTTTCCGAACCTTCAAGCGGGTCTTCTTCCGCTCAGGAAACGATAGGAAACCCAGCTTTTACATCTAAACTGATATCCATCAGCAAAAGCTTTATCGGCACAAAATATGTGTGGGGAGGAACAACACCATCTGGGTTCGATTGCAGTGGTTTTCTTTATTATGTCTTTAATAAAACAGGACACTCTATGCCAAGATACACTGCTGAAGGCTTCTTTAATCGTTCCTATTATGTAAGTTCTCCTCAGCCTGGGGATCTCATTTTCTTTTCCGGTACATATAAGAAAGGAATCTCCCATTTAGGCATCTATCTAGGAAATAATGAATTTATTCATGCTGATAACAGCGGAGTACGTATTACTAGTACAAACAACAGCTATTATAAAAAACATTTTGATAGTTATAAGCGATTATACGCTAATTAAGATTCAGCGAGCGGGTTCTATTACCCGCTCGCTGTTTTTTCACCAATAGACTCGCCTTCCCTCTAATGGTAAATTAATAATATATCTGCACTACAAATAGTGATTCTAATAGAAAGGTTGTTAAGTATGAGTCACATATATAATGAAAGAGAAATAATAGAACCTGTCCATTTATGCGATGAGAAAGGTAATTTAAAACCTGATAGCGTAGGCTGGTCGAGAAAGCCTCTTATCAGCGGAAATGTCACCGGACACTTTCTTCGTAAAAAGAAATGGAATTATTGGTGTATTACAAATAAAGATGTTCTTTTTTCAGCTACAATCAGTCATTTAGATTTCGCAATGGTTTGCTTTGTTTATTATCTGGATTTAAACACCAATACATTTTTTGAGAAAACTGCCTTATTTCCTTTTAAAAGTAATAAAGCGCTCCCTGATGATGTATTGGCAAGCACTAAACTTACATCCAAACAAATGGACATCGATATAGTATGGGAAAACAATCGTTTTCTGCTAAACGTGGAGATTCCTAATTTTAACGAAAAGCCGTTACTGGCAAATTTTGAAATCACTTATCCTGAAACCGATTCGTTGAGTGTTGTCATTCCCTGGAGTGATCAAACATTTCAATTAACAACGAAAATGCACTGTCTTCCTACTAAAGGGACGCTGACTATTGGGTCTAAAACCTATCAATTTAATCCTGCTGAAAGCTATGCCAGCTTAGATTACGGACGGGGTGTCTGGCCAAGAAATTGTACCTGGAATTGGGGTATGGCTTCAGACAACCAAGGAAATGATGTAATTGGTCTGAATTTCGGCGGACAATGGACTGATGGGACAGGCTTTAATGAAAATGCCGTATTAGTTAATGGACGGCTGACAAAAATCAGTGAGGATATGAAGTTTCACTATAATAAACATGATTTCATGCAGCCATGGAGGATTGACTCTCTGGCGACAGATTGTGTGAGGCTCACTTTTACACCTCTATATGAACGCATCGCCAAGACAGATGCTATTATAGTTAAATCAGAAGTACATCAAATGGTAGGCCACTATAACGGAGAAATACGCTTACCGGACAACACGATCCTGACAATCCAGCAAATGCTTGGCTGTATTGAAGAACACATAGCATTATGGTAGATTGATATTCACTTATTCAAATACAACTATACGAATGTGTATATATTAAAAGTTGGTTTCATGTTTCATATTTTTTTCAATCAAGAACGTTAGCTTACCTAACTAGCAATTGAGTTGACAAATATAAGTGACACCATTACAATTTACTTGTTACTTACTAAAAATAAGCATAACATATAATAATAACTTTATTTATAGAACTGTGGGGGATTTACTTTGTCAAATCTACATAAAGACTTATCAACGATCATTAAGGAACGTCATTCAATCAGACAGTATGATGCTTCTTTTAAAATTTCCGAAGAAGAATTAAAAAGCATCCTTGAAGAAGCTACTTTAGCTCCATCTTCTAGCAATATGCAAGCTTGGAGCTTTATCGTAGTTAAAGATGAGGATAGAAAGAAAGATCTTGCCTTATATGGTAACAATGCAAAGGTGGCTGAAAATGCATCTGCTGTTATTGCTGTCCTTGGGGATACTGAAATGTATAAAAAAGCAGATCAAATCTACGATATGATGTTTGAAGCAGGCTATGTTGACGAAGAAAATAGACAAAGGCTCGTTAATGATGTTAAACGGGTCTATCCGGGTGCACCTTTAGAAACAAGAGCTAATATGGCAAGCTTTGATGCCGGTCTAGTTTCCATGCAATTGATGCTGATAGCGAAAAATCGCGGGCTGGATACCATTACTATGGGCGGCTTCGATAAAACTGCTTTTGCTAAAAATTTCAATGTGGATGAAAGATATATTCCATTAGTATTAATCGCAATTGGTAAAGCAGAGGGTGATCATTACTTTAAAACCGTACGCTTACCTGTAGAAGATATTACTACATTTATCTAATTAAGATGTATAAGGATAGAGCTGTCACACTAGTTGGCAGCTCTATTCTTCATTTTTTCATACCAATATAAAGTAAATGTGAAGAAGTACCGAGCAGGGATGGTTCCGTTGCATACTCAATCAACAGGTCTACTATTTTTCCCATTTCGCCTTCACCCTTCTCTCTCCAATAATTCCACTGATGATTCGTAACCATAGAACCTATATTAGATCCTATTAGCGCTACTTTTTCAAATCCACTTGATTTCATAAATGGATCTATATCTTCTACACGATAATAGAATGCACCCGTAAATCTCCCACTTTCTGCGTGATTAAAACAGCCGGTCTCGGTAAACTTTCGAATGGCTTCCACCGTGTTGTTTGGTCGCCAATTTTCAGGAGACATGAGTGAATTTAACATATGCTTTACTCTTGGCATAAATGCTATGAAAACAAGGCCGTTTTTCTTGGTTACACGATATAATTCTTTTACCGCCATCAATCGATCCTCTTCCTGCTGCAAATGGTATAGTGGCCCTAGCATTAATGAAGCATCGAATTGTTCATCTTCTATTGCAGACAGGTCTCTTGCATCTATGTTATAAAACCCATCAAATTGGGCAAACAGTCCCAATTCCCGCGCTTTATCTTCAGCAATATCAACCAAGCTCGGTGTCAGATCCGACAGGGTAACGCGATACCCCTCTTCAGCCAGCTTAAGCGAATATTTCCCTGGGCCTGCTCCATTGTCCAAAACAGTACCTGATGGAGTTAAATATTTTTTAATATAATGCCAATTCACCTGAAACTCAATTGGTTCCCTGTCTAATCTGCCCCACTCATCAAATTCACTATAGTAATCAACAATCTCATTCATACCGATCCCCCTTTAAACTATAAAACGATTTGACTACTTATGTTCAAGAAAGAGAGCTTAAAACCCTCCTAATTGTTAAAAATATTATTCGTGAAGCAGGAAAACAACCATTCCCTCTATGCTTGTGATTTATGATAAAGAACTAAAATAGATTAGAAAATTAAAATCCTTCAAAGAGGAATTAGTGCCATAGAAGCACAAATTAACAATCAATGATTTGACTCCAAGTCTACTGAATGAACCTACTACTAGTAGAGAATAAACCTATATTACAGAAGATTTCTTTTCTGTCCTTCCATAAAAAAAGCCGCTCAAATTGACTCCAATTGAGCGGCAAAAACATTAACTTTTTGAAATGAATCCTTATCTATTTTCCTTTTAATTCATCCATACTCTCATCACGGATATTAATTGCTCCAGGTTAATTGGTTTACTGATATAGTCTGATGCACCAGCCGCTAAGCATTTTTCACGATCGCCCTTCATTCCTTTTGCTGTTAAGGCAATAATCGGTAGTGATGCAAACTCTGAATTCTGACGGATACGTTTCATCGTCTCATATCCGTTCAATTCAGGCATCATAATATCCATCAGGATCATATCTATCTGGCAATCCTTTTTTAGAATCTCCAAGCATTCGATTCCATTATGAGCTACTAAGACTTCCATTTTCTTTTTTTCAAGAATTGCTTTTAGTGAGTATATGTTACGCTGATCATCATCTGTAATAAGCACTCTTTTTCCATGGAGTATGTCCAATTGTATATCATCATTTATTTCTTTAGCCGCAGCTACTTCAACAATCATTTGATTATATTGATTTTCTTGATTTACATTCTGATTCTGTAGATACGGTATATAAAGAGTAAACGTACTACCTTTACCTACTTCACTTTCAACAAATATATGACCGTTAAGCAAATCGGATAATTTTTTGCAGATTGATAAACCTAAGCCTGTTCCACCGTATTTTTGTACAGTAGATCCGTCTCCCTGTTGAAAGGCCTCAAAAATGGTTTGTTGCTTATCTTGATGGATTCCTATACCTGTATCCATTACAACAATTCTTATCCACTCATCAGATTGGGACATATCATGGTTAGCTTTTTTTTCACATGTATGGTTTATTTTTTCCAACTTCACAGACACTTTTCCTCGTTCTGTGAACTTAATAGCATTGGATAGTAAGTTTTTTACGATCTGCTGAATTTTTTGTACATCTGTATAAAAATAGGAAGGTAGATTCTCATCTATTTCAATTGTGAATCCAAGTTGTTTTCTTTCGGCTTGTGGCGAAAATATATTAAAGGTTTCAACTAACTCACTGATGTTCATTTTGCTATATGTGATTTCAGACTTTCCAGCTTCTATTTTTGAAAGGTCAAGTATATCGTTAATTAAAGATGTTAAACTATTTGCAGCCGAATAAATATATTCAATATACTCTTTTTCCTCTGCTGAAAAACAATCACTATCTACGTCTATTAGCATCTCTGCAAGAATTAAAATACTATTTAAAGGAGTACGAAGTTCATGGCTTATATTCGCAAGAAATTCAGATTTATAATTTGAGCTTTGCATTAATTGTTCATTCTTAATTCTTAATTCTTCCTGGGACTTTTCGAGTTCCTTCGTTTTCTGTATAGCTTCTTGCTCACGTTCTTCCAGAAGTTCATTTATTGTCATTAATTCTTCTGACTGTGAATGAAGCTCTTCCGTCTGAACCTGCAATTCCTCAGTCATTGCTTTTGATTCATTTAGCAAGCATTCAATTTCCATTCTATTTAGAACACTGTGTATGGCCAAACCGAGAGATTCATTCACCTGCTGAATGGCTTGGTATTGTATATCTGAAAAGCCAGTTATACTTGCAAATTCAAGAACCCCAATCGTGTTGTTTTCATAAATGATTGGGACAATTAAGAAAGCTTTTGGTTTTGCCTCACATAAGCCCGTTGAAAGTAGTTGGTAATCTTCCGGGAAATCTTCTAACATAACTATTTTTTGATCAATAGCAGCCTGCCCAATAATCCCCTCACCAACTTTAAATTGATCTTTTCCACCGTCACCATAGGATGCTGCACGATAAAAACATGTTTCATCAGCTTGACCCCTCAAATAGAGCGCCCCAATCGAAGCACCTACTAATGGTGCAAGCTTCCCTTGAAGACGTTTTGCAAATTCATTTATATCAAAGACACTTTGTGTTAAGCTTGTTATTTCATTAATTTTTGATAGTACCCAGTTCTGTATCTTGATATCTTTCAAATACGCTTTCTCATTTTTATTGTAGATTTTTAAAGACACGGACATATTATTAAAAGCTTCAGCAATCAGACCTATTTCATCATCCGTTTTTACTTCAAGCCTGTGGAGGGTCGATGGATCATTTAAATCAATTTCTTTCAATACAGTTGTTATTTGTTTTAAGTCCTTTGTTGTTGAACGAATAACCCAGTATCCAATTAACCCAATTAACCCGCAGGAAGTTATTGTTAACAAGAAAACAACCTGACACAAATGATTGTACTTTTCACTTGCCCGTTTAAATGCGCCCTCCATCATCTCCTCTTGATAGCTAATAAACTCTTCTATTGACTCTGTTAGCTTAGAACTTGATTCCTCTATTTTCTTCCAATTTTTACTAACGTACTCATTGTCTTGTATTAGTTCCATTATGATTATTCGTTCGTTTTCTTTGTATATACGATATAGGGATGCGCAATCCATTAATATTTCCCTAGCTTCCTCATTTAGTGTCATACCATGGATTTTTGCAAAATGTTCTTCAATCTTGACATGATTTTCAGCAAGTTTATCTTGTATAGTAGCTGATGTTACTCCTGATAGATCATTCGCAATACTCCCAACCAACATTTTTGATGAACTGACGTTCTTTTCTATCTCATAAGTATAATTCACTTTTTTATATCGATTTTCTACAATTTCTAATAAGTCCTCACGGGAGCTATTTAAATTCTGGATGGTCATTACCGAAAAGAGTACGATTACCACCATAATCAGGATTATAGAAATTTGGAATCTCCTTCCAAATCCTAATTTACTGCTAATCATCATCCTCATCCTCTACGCTTAGTATTCAACCTAACTATTTTAATATCCTAAGTTTTCTATTTATACCGGTATTATTAGCCAGTTCATACAAAATACTGTATGACTGATTGAACAACAATCAACAAGCTATATATAAGAAAATAGTAATCAAAAAAAGTGAGCAACTTCTCTGTATTCCAATATTACAGCTTTTATTTTGAAAAGAAATACAGTTTTTTTGGCGACGTTTCGAATTTGTATAATGAGATAAAATGGAGGTGTTTACTTTGCGAAGCGTTGATAAAAAAGAAATCGTTAAAGTATGGTTTCGGGATGTATTTACGGACGGGAATACAGATATTTTAAAAGATATTGCATCAGCGGATATGGTTACTCATTCTCAGGGAAATGACGAGGGCTATGTCGGTATCGAGCACTTTAAAAATTGGCTATCCTGGTATTGCACCTCTTTTTTGAGCGCGAATGGACCGTTCATGACACGATTGAAGAAGGGGATAAAATCGTTGCATGCTATAGCGGATATAGCATTTATAAAGGCGGATTACTGGATATTCCTTCTGAAAATCAACAGGTTAAAGAAACGGGTATCATCATATTTCGAATCGAGAATGGTAAAATTGCCGAACAATGGTGTGAAATGAGTGATTTACAGCTTATTCAGCAGTTAGGAGTTAAATTTGCTACAAACTAAATTATGTAGAGCTATTCTTTTAAGAATTTCCACTGAATGGCTCTTTTAATCCATTTTTTCCGATTTGTTCCATATAAAAAAAAACAGCGGATTTTAACCGCATCCACTGTAATATAGTAATATTTTGGTAGTAGAATTTAATAATCAATTAGATGAATTAACACTTCTGATTCTTTTTTGTAAAAAATATTGATGATGTCCTTCTGGATGATTTTCAATCACTCCAAATACGGAAAATCCGTTTTTCTTATAGAAGTCTGGCGCTTGAAAGCTGAATGTATCCAACATCAGAAGTGTACATCCTTTTTCTATTGCATAGTTTTCAACTCTTGCCAGAAGCTCTTTCCCTACTCCTTTTTGTCGCAATTGATCGTCAATCCACAGGAAATCAATCTGCATTCTTCCCCAGCTGTAATGAGCTGCGATTCCGCCCTGTATATGATTGTGGTCGTCCTTTACCACATAGGTGACTTTCCCATAAGCTGTATTATTATGCTCCGGCAGTTTTTGGCGATTAAAATCAATTAAATGTTCCCGGATAAACACTTGATCTCCTTCGGTGCCGAGCTCTATTTTAATCACTCAAACAACCTCTCCTTCTTAATCAACGAGTTCTTTATACATTAGTATATCGTCCACATACTGACCATTCAGAAAAAATTCTCCCTTTAATACCCCTTGCTCAATATAGCCATTCCTCTTATAGAAAGAAATAGCTGGTGTATTTGTGGACAATACTCTTAAAGAAATTTTTCGAATCCCACGCTTCTTCCCCTCTTCATCTAAAAACTGCAGTAATTTACTGCCTATACTCTTTCCCTGAAAGTCAGGATGGACACCAATCGCCATTTCCCATACATGACAATTGCTCTCCAGTGGAGTAGGATATTTAACAGACATATAGCCCGCAACTCTCCCGTCCTCAATTGCGACAAACATGCTTCCCGGCGGAAAATGCTGAGCATAATCGGCTACTGATTCCCAAACAATCGGCATCGGTGTATTTGTATAATTCCAAATTAAATTTTCAAGTTCTATTAATTGTTCGTAGTCCTCAATTCTTGATGAACGTATGACCATTTAATCTAATCCCCTTTTCAACCATCTATCCTATATTTTACTCTTTAAACGCTTAAATGATCTATCAAAGTCAAAAAGCATTGCCACCCTCTAAGGAATGACAATGCCATGAAAAGGATGTTATCCTCTCTATTTCGTTAATTCTAGGAATTCATTTACATCAGCAATTGCAAGATCCACACCAGCCTGCCAGAAATCTGGTTTCGTTAGGTCTACACCTAAATGTTTCATCGCAAGCTCCTCTGTTGTCATAGCAGCTGTATCCTGCAATAATGCAATATATTTCTTTTCAAATGACTTACCTTCTTTTAAAGATAAGTGATAAATCCCTAAGCTAAACAAATATCCAAACGTGTACGGGAAATTATAAAATGGCACTTCTGCAATATAGAAATGCAATTTACTTGCCCAGAAGGTTGGATGATATTCACTCAGAGAATTTTGATATGCCTCTTTTTGTGCAGTTGCCATCATTTCGTTTAAGCGCTCAACGGAAACCAATCCATTTTTGCGTTCTGTATAATAATTTTTTTCAAAAATAAAACGGGCATGAATGTTCATGAACATAGCAATCGCATTTAGTATTTTGTTATCGAGCAATGTGATTTTTTCTGCATCAGATACAGCAGCACGGACACTGGCATCAGAGCAAATTTGTTCAGCAAATGTAGACGCTGTTTCAGCGACATTCATCGCGTAATCTGTATTAAAGAATGGCTTATCATTTAATACATGGCTGTGGAAAGCATGGCCCAGTTCATGAGCAAGCGTTGCCACACCGCTTGGTGAGCCTGAATAGGTCATAAAGATACGTGATTCATTTGTTTCAGGAAAGCTTGTACAGAATCCTCCAGGACGCTTGCCAGGACGGTCCTCTGCTTCAATCCACGCCTTTTCAAATGCTTCCTGGGCAAATTTAGGCAATTCATCACCGAATTTCGCAAAATTATCGATGATAAACTTTGCTCCCTCATCAAATGTGTAATGCATCGGTTCCGTTGTTACGATCGGTGCATCAACATCTACCCAGCTCAATTTCTCTTTACCTAAAAGCTTTGCCTTACGGTTAAGAAACTCTACAAAAGGCTGCTTATTTTTTGCAATGACATCCCACATTACATCCAATGTTTCTTTCTTCATTCGGTTATACTGCAAGGGCTCTTTCATAAAATCTTCAACACCATGCATTTTATAATTAGCCAAACGGAAGCCGCCTAAATGATTTATCGTGTCAGCAAACAAAGGGGCTTTTTCTCCCCAGGCTTTTTCCCATTTCTTGAAAATTTCCGCTCGGACTTCTGGATTAGGATCGTCGTGCATCTTATTAAAAGCTTGGCCAGCTGATAAATGAACAGTCTCGCCATCTTCATTTGTATAAGGAATCTCAATCATTTTTACAAGTGAATCGTAATGGGTACTCCACCCGACATATCCATCTACGCGCAATGCATTAATGAGTGCTTCTTCAGCTTCCGATAATTGTTCCTTACCATGTTCCCTTTGCTCATTAATATAGAAAGCTATTTCACTGATTTCTGGTTGTTCGATGATTTCTTGCCAGACAGCATCATTTATTTGGACAAGTTTAATTGTAAATCCTGTAAAAACTGTTTCGAATTCACTTATTAATGTGTATACTTCTCCATTTAATTGATCCGCCTTTGTATCATGGACATTTTGGGCAGTAGCACATTCAAGAAATGCCGATACCTGATAGATTGCTTTTTGCAGTACCTCTGTTTGTTTTAATATAGAAACAATCTCTTTGGTACCGCTAACGTCTGAAGGAGCCTGCCAAGCTTTTACTGCCCCTTTGTATGTATTTAACAGCTCTTTGATTTCAGCTAATTTTGATAGTAATTCAGGTGACTCAGAGCCATTTGGAAATATGTTATCCAAATTCCATGTTAGAGAGTAATTCATTCAAAAACCTCCTGTCTTTTCACAATTTTCAGTATACAACTTTTATTACCAGTTGGATATATATTTTCCTCAATAATAGTACTGTCTCCCATATGCTATCTACTCATCCTCTTGAACCTCTTGATTGGTTACCCTTTTTAATATATAAAGTAAAACTTTTTATCTATCCAATATTTTTCCGTATAATGAGAGTTAATACAGCACGAAGAAAATAAGGAGACAGGTTATGGGATATTTTCAATCAGAGGAGACTTATCAATTATTAAATGCAGTAGGAGAAAATATTTTTATTTGTGATGATCAATTAACCATCATATTTATCAATCGTTACGCTGACAAATTAATTCAATGTCTAAGTCCTTTTACCGGTTTATCAAGTAAGGAAGAATATATCGGGAGAAACATAGCAGAATTTGATCAAGGGGGGAACTGCAAGAGGACAATACTCGAAAACGATTCCTTCCCCAATACCATCAGAATTATATTTTTCAATAAATACACAGCTAAGATTGCAATAAGTCCCTTTACATTCAACAATGGTTTAACAGGTTATATGCTCACTTGGAAGGATGTAACCGATTATGAAGAAGAAATACATAAAGGACATTCGATGATGGAAGAAATGTATGCTCCTATCATCAAAACAATTCTGGATGATGTACTTTTAATGCCCATTACTGGATTTTTGTCTGAAGATCGTCTTCATAAGATCAAAGAGAAGGCTTTATATGAAAGCTCTGATAAACAGGCTTCCTATATGGTGATTGATTTTACTAGCGTAACTTCACTGGATGACGAATATATTGTGGCAGAGCTGGAGGTCATCTCTCAATCCCTTGCTTTATTGGGTACAAAAGCTATATATACAGGCCTGTCCACTACTCTTGTCCGCCAAATCGTAAACCAGGGAACAAAAATAAAGAATGAAACATTTGCTACGTTTAATCAGGCTATGAATCATATCTGCAAAATAAAAGGCTACAAGTTGGTAAAATATTAATCTTGATCTTCCTCTTCAGCTTGATTTATTAAAATCAAGCTGTTCTTTTTGTCAACTGATTTGCAAACGAATGACAATTCGTTTCCGCAGCTTTTGTGACAATATTGTTTCATAAATTTGAATTAATTATAGTAATTTTAGTTTAGTTATAGATATTTGCAAATTATAGGACTATTATATCTAATATAAACAAGGTCATTGTAAATTTAACTAATTATTAATATATACATAGGGATAACCTACTAAACAATTTAAACTATTTAAGCCAACTCTTCATTCACGCAAAAATAATTAGTTACTTTTATAATAGAGGTGACAGCACTTTATAAATGGTTTTTTTTCGTCTGTTTTGTGAATGAATGAACAATGCATAAGAATTGAAAGGTGTGAACAGTTAAATGGAAGTATTGGATCTCGCTAGGTTTCAGTATGCAGCAACTACTATTTATCACTTCTTCTTTGTACCACTATCCATTGGATTGGTATTTTTAGTTGCTATTATGGAAACATTGTATTTTTTTAAGAAAAAAGAAATTTATTTGGACATGGCAAAGTTTTGGGGAAATATCTTTCTCATATCATTTGCTGTCGGAGTAGTTACAGGAATTATCCAAGAATTCCAGTTTGGAATGAACTGGTCAGAATACTCCCGCTTTGTCGGAGATGTATTTGGTGTTCCATTGGCTATTGAAGCCTTACTGGCTTTCTTTTTAGAATCCACATTCATTGGTGTATGGATGTTTGGACGTGACCGATTGCCAAGATGGGTTCACTTACTATCCATATGGCTTGTATCGATTGGTACAATTTTTTCTGCCTTGTTTATTCTCGCTGCGAATTCTTTTATGCAGGAACCCGTTGGGATTGCAGTGGAGAATGGAAAAGCAGTACTAAAAGATTTCGGGGCTTTTATCACAAATCCTCAGCTGCTTGTTGAATTTCCTCATACTGTCTTTGGAGCTTTTGCTACTGGAGCATTCGTAGTCGGGGGTATCAGCGCATTTAAAATACTGAAAAAACAAAACATAGAGATCTTTAAGAAATCATTTACAATTGCAATGATTGTAGCAATGATTTCAGGACTGGGAATCGCCTTTACTGGTCACTGGCAGGCACAGCATTTAATGTCCTCACAGCCTATGAAAATGGCAGCGAGTGAGGGTCTATGGGAAGATAGCGGTGACCCGGCTAGCTGGTCGCTAATCGCTAATATTGATGAAGAAAATCGTGAAAACAAATGGTCTGTTGAAATCCCTTATGCCTTAAGTATCTTAGCCTATAACAGTTTTGAGGGATCTGTAGAGGGAATGAATACACTCCAGGAGAAATACACGGAGCTTTATGGTGAGGGAGATTATATTCCACCCGTTGAAGCTGTATATTGGAGCTTCCGCATTATGGTAATTGCCGGGGTAATAATAATGGGATTAGCAGCATTGGGGCTGTTATTCTTAAAGAAAAATATCCTAGTGAATCAATCACTCTATTTAAAAGCTATGGTTGGCGCAATTGCCCTTCCATTTATGGCCAATACAGCAGGTTGGATTATGACTGAAATCGGTCGTCAGCCTTGGACAGTCTTTGGTTTATATACGACAGCACAATCTGTTTCTCCAAATGTAACAGCAGGAGAGCTTTTAACATCAATCATTGTATTTTTAGGAGCCTATACCATTCTTGCTTTCGTATTAATCACTCTGATTGTGAAAGAAATCAAAAAGGGTCCATATCATACAAACGATACAAAACCAGATGTAGATTTATTTGACAAGGAGGCCTTTGGAGCATGAGTTTAAATGAGTTATGGTTTATCCTTGTAGCAGTATTATTTGTTGGTTTCTTTGTTTTAGAAGGATTTGACTTTGGTGTTGGAATGTCAACTCGTTTTCTCGCACGTAATCAAAAAGAGCGGAATCAGTTGGTTTCTACCATCGGGCCTTTCTGGGATGCAAATGAAGTATGGTTGATTACTGCAGGCGGTGCTATTTTTGCGGCATTCCCTGAATGGTACGCAACCATGTTCAGTGGGTACTATCTACCATTTGTTTTATTCCTGTTGGCCTTAATTGTACGAGGAGTTGCTTTTGAATTCAGACATAAAGTCCATGAAAAGTGGATCAGTTTCTGGGATTGGATGATATTTGTCGGCAGTATCATTCCTGCATTTGTGCTGGGTGTACTATTCACCAGCCTTGTACGCGGTATGCCAATTGATGCATCTAAAAATATGTATGCAGGCTTTGGAGATTATTTTGATCTCTACTCAATTGTTGGCGGAATTGCGATGATTGTGTTATGCCTTGTGCATGGTTTAACATTCATCGGCATTCGGACAGAGGGACAGATTCGTGATCGTGCACGTTCTTTAGTATCAAAAATATATTTAATTCTATTAGCAGGTCTGATAGTTTTCGCTGTACTAACCTATACAATGACTGACTTATTTGAAGTACGGCCGCTCGCTACACCATTATTCCTGGTCGGTGCAGTAGTAACAACCGTATTAGGTTATGTATTCTCAGCAAAGAAAAGGGAAGCTTTAGCCTTCACTATGACGGCTTTAACTATGCTATTTACTGTTACGATGTTATTTGTTGGTCTGTTCCCAAGAGTAATGGTCAGTTCAATTAGTTCCGAATATAACTTAACTATTTTGAATGCTTCCAGTGGACCATATACCCTTAAGGTGATGACCATCGTAGCATTAATATTACTTCCCTTCGTTCTTGGCTATCAAATATGGAGCTATTATGTATTCAGAAAGCGTATTTCTGATAAGGAACCGGTGAGTCATTAATGATAAACAAAGAGATTTTATCTATAAAAGGAATAAAGAGCACCATGACATTCCTATTCGTGATTTCTTTAGTACAGGGGATTGCCATTATTATTCAGGCCATCTACCTTGCTGAAGGAATTACAAACTTATTTAATGGGGAAAAGCTGTCTGAACAGCTTATCCCCTTCCTTTTATTCGTATTAGCTTTTTTGGGGCGCCACCTTTTGACTTTTATTCGTGATAAATGGATGGATCGCTTTGCCTCCGAATCAGGTACAGCGATGCGAAAAGAATTATTGAAGAAATTATTTGAATTGGGCCCGCGATTCACCCAATCCGAAGGAACAGGCAGCTTAGTAACGATGGCTTTGGAAGGTGTTTCCCAGGTTGAAACGTATTTAAAGTTATTCTTGCCCAAGATGATGAGTATGTTCCTGATTCCTCTGTTAATTGTAGGGTTTATGCTGACACTTGATTTGACTTCTGCGGGAATTGTAATCATTGTACTCCCTATTCTTTTATTCTTTATGGCTATGCTTGGTATTGCAGCAAAGCGTAAGGCTGATAAACAATATGAATCCTATCAAATCCTTTCCAACCATTTTGTTGATTCCTTACGTGGCTTGGAAACTTTACGACTTCTGGGCTTAAGTAAAAAGTACGATCGAAATATCCAAAACGTAAGTGAACGTTACCGAAAAGCAACGATGGGGACATTGCGAATTGCTTTCCTTTCAACATTTGCGCTCGATTTCTTCACCTCCCTTTCAGTCGCTATTGTCGCCTTATTCCTGGGTGTTCGGCTTATGGAAGGTGCAATTTTATTAGGACCGGCACTTACGGTATTAATCCTTGCTCCTGAATACTTTTTACCGATTCGGGATTTTGGAACAGATTACCACGCTACTTTAGACGGAAAAAACAGCATGTCTGCTATTCAACGGATTATTAATTGGCCGCTTGATCTAAAACAAAAACAAAATACCAAATTCTCTACTTGGTCAAATCAGGATTCCTTAACCATTAGCAACTTGACAGTCCAACATATGGAATCCAATCAATCCGCTCTGAAAGATCTATCATTTTCATGGAAGGGATACGGAAAAATCGGTATTATTGGCGCAAGCGGTGCCGGAAAATCTACCTTAATTGATGTACTTGGCGGATTTTTAAACCCTACATCCTGCACAGTAACTATTAACAATCATTCCCATTCCTCTTTTGAAGAAATGAGCTGGCAGGATCAATTGCTATATATTCCACAGCATCCTTATCTATTTAACGATACTGTACGAAATAATATTACATTTTACACTCCAAATGCCAGTGAAGAAGAACTTCAGTTGGCTATTGAGCGAGCTGGATTAAGAGAAGTTGTTGACTCCCTACCAAATGGTTTGGATGAACAAATTGGAGAAAGCGGCCGTATGCTGAGCGGCGGTCAGGAACAGCGAGTTGCTTTAGCACGGGCATTCCTTGATAAAAACAGAAAAATCCTCTTATTTGATGAGCCAACTGCTCACCTTGATATAGAGACGGAATATGAATTAAAGCAAAATATCGTTCCTTTATTTGACGATCATCTTGTGTTCTTTGCAACTCATCGACTTCATTGGATGACAGATATGGACCAAATTATCGTTTTAGATCAAGGTCGTATCGTTGAAATCGGAAGTCATGAGGAACTATTGAATAAAGAAGGCCATTATTATCAATTAGTTAAAGAACACTTAGGGGGAAATGAGGTGCACCATGGCTAAGAAAAAAGACTATATATCCATTCTCACTAACTCTTGGGTTGGTCCTTATTTATCCCAAAATAAGTGGCTCTTAACTATCGTAATCGTACTTGGTATTGGCACGTTCTTTAGCGCAGGTGCTTTAATGTTTACATCTGGCTATTTAATATCTAAATCTGCCACTTTACCAGAAAACATCCTCCTTGTGTATGTACCGATTGTCCTGGTAAGACTGTTTGGAGTATCAAGGCCCGCCTTTCGTTATGCTGAACGCTTAAGCAGCCATAGCCTTGTTTTAAAAATACTATCGAGTATGCGCGTCCGTTTATATCAGGTACTTGAACCGGATGCTTTAGATTTCAAATCCCGATATAAAACCGGCGATTTGCTTGGTGTAATGGCTGATGATATTGAGCATCTTCAAGATTTATATATTAAAACAATCTTTCCATCTATCATTAGCATCGGTTTATATATGTTAATTGTGCTGGCTCTAGGATTCTTTTCTATTCCTTTTGCGCTTTTAATGTTTCTATTGTTATTCGTCCTGATTATTTTGTTCCCTCTCATATCACTATTAGTGACGAGAGCAAGACATGCACAAATGAAAAATGCAAGAAATGGACTATATCAATCTCTGACAGATGCTGTTATGGGAATTGGTGATTGGATGATTAGTGGCAGGCAGTCCGATTTTATCGAACGTTATGAAAAAGATGAAAAAAAGGTTGATGTACTTGAAGCGAAGATCAATCAATTTCAACGAAAACGTAATTTTCTTTTTCAAGCTGTCATATTGGTTATTACTGTGGCACTTGCCTGCTGGATTACCTTACAGGTGGAAGCCGGACAATTCTCTCCTATTTGGATTGCAGCTTTTATTCTAGTAGTGTTCCCATTAATCGATGCTTTTGCCCCATTATCCGATGCTGTTAGCCAGGTCTCCAGTTATAAAAGTTCATTGGAGCGAATGAATGGCTTACAGGAAGCAAAAGAATTAACGGGATTAAAAAGCGATGAAAATACAAGTGGATTTGATGATTTGAAGGCACAAACTGCATTGCCTATCACCTTTGATCAGATTAGTTTTTCTTATTCTTCTACGGATGAAAAGGTATTGAAGAATTTAAACTTTACCATACAGCCTGGCGAAAAAATTGCGATGCTGGGTAAAAGCGGAGCTGGGAAAAGTACAATCGTAAAGCTTTTATTAGGTGCATATAAACCTGATCAAGGAAAAATCAGTATAGGAGATAAAGATATTTCTCTTTTAGATTCTCAAATTACAAGCTACATTTCTGTACTGCATCAGAAACCACATTTATTTGATACTACCGTTATGAATAATATACGGCTGGGCAATCCAAATGCCAGCGATGAAGAGGTATATGAAGCTGCTAAATTAGTTAGGATGCATGATTATATTGAATCTCTTCCAAAGGGGTATCAAACGCGTATGCATGAATTGGGAGGACGTTTTTCAGGCGGAGAACGACAGCGTATTGCGCTTGCGAGAATACTTTTGCAAAAAAATCCGATTGTTATTCTAGATGAACCAACTGTCGGTCTTGATTCGCAAACCGAACGCAGCCTCCTTGAAACCATATTTAAGACGTTACACGGTAAAACAATTATCTGGATTACCCATCACTTAATGGGTGTGGAAAAAATGGACAGAGTTCTGTTTCTTCAAGACGGGGAAATCAGTATGAACGGTTCTCATGAAGAACTTCTTCAAACAGTGCCCCATTATTCAAAACTATATAAATTGGATATGCCACAGATATAAAATTAAAAACAAAAGCGCTTGAGACGATATTCGTCACCAAGCGCTTTATTTTTATTCTGCCGACAATTTCTCAGCTTGATTCCAATTTACCAGGCCATCGTCTTCATCGAATTCGATCATGACATCCACAACGCCTTTTTCCGCTAAGATTTGTTTTTTCAGACGATCTTTAATATCATCCATATTGGCAACGGTTAAAGCCGAATCAATTTCAACACAGACTTCCACATGAAAATCCTCGCCTTCTTTAATTACGACTACCTTCTGTACATCCTTGATATCTTTATCAAGAAGAACCAGATCACCAATATATTGCTCCATCAGTTCATCAGCTTCACCAAGGGCACCGGCTGCATTGTCAAGGAATACTTTACCCACTACAAACAACATCATCATTCCGATAAGAATGGAGGCAATACCCTCAGCTGCGTGCAGATTCGTTAAATGTGAAATGACAATTGCAATCATCGCTAAAACCCCACCTGCAGTAGCAACTAGGTCTTCCAAAAACACTAGTCTTGTTGCCGGCTTCGCTTTACCAAAATAGGAGAAGCTTTTATATAGGAAGGACAAGCCTTTCGCTTCCACTCCGACTTCATGCATAATTTCCTTCATTGCTTTTACTAATACAAAAGTTTCAAGGATTACACTGATGCCTAAAACACCAATACTCACCCAAAAATAACTGGATTCACTAGGATGTAAAATATGCATATATCCTTCTTTTATCGTTTCATAAGACATGATTCCTACTATTAATACCGCTCCTAAAAGAACCAGATTTACCAGGCGGCCAAATCCATTTGGAAAACGTTCTGTAGGTGCTTTTTTACTTAACGCTGACCCGATAAACACAAAGAATTGGTTGGCTGAATCTCCCAAACTATGAAGTGTCTCCGCGAATAATGCCACATTACCAGTAAACATATAAGCTGCACCTTTAATAATAGATATTACTAAGTTGACGATTGCTGCTGTAATTGCGCTTGTATTTCCTTTTTTTAGTAACTGAAATAATTCACCCATGGACCCTACTCCTTTAATTCAAATTAGAAACATGTAGATAGAAAAACTGGATATGTAAAGATTAGGCAATCCTTGTAATGAAAACTATTAAGCTATTCCATTACTACGAGGATTTAAAATAGCATTAAACATTTTGGATTACACTTCAGTGATTCACGCTATTTTCCTATGTTTCAGTTTTTTCTCCACCTCCTTACCTTTTTTCTAAGTTCCCTCAATTATCTCATCATTTTATTCCCCATCTCTAGTGTATTTACACTAAATTTGAAGAAAGAATCTAAATGAATTTATTGATGCTTTTTACTGGATTTAACATCAATACGGGCGTATAGTTACCTAGGTAACTATTTTCGAGGTGGTGGTACAATTGTCTATTTCCGGGCACCAGTATTTTTTTCATCAATATTTGCAGACAGCTCGATTATATACAAAACGATTGAATGATCAATTAGCCAAGCATAATCTATACCATTCACAATGGGCGATTATTTATTATTTAAAGCACCATGGACCTTCCACCCTCGTGGATATTAGTAATTATTTGAATGTGGAAAAGCCCACTATTACAAGAACCGTTTCCAAACTGCAAGAGCGGGATATTATCGAGCAGATTCCTAGTGATAATAAACGGGAAAAAAGAATTCAATTAACAGAAGCAGGAAGTGAAATTTATATCACTTGCATACACCATGTCAGTGAATTTGAAGAAAAAGTAATGTCAAGTGTATCAGAGGATGAACTAAAAATTATGATGAAAATACTTGGCAAAATGCAGAATCAATTACAACATGAATAAGGATGTGACTATAAATGGAAAAACCAAGACTTTGGACAAAAAACTTCCTATTAATCTCTTCAGCGAATTTATTTATCTTTTTAACATTTTATAGCTTAATGGTTACCTTAACACTTTATACAATTACTATTTTTCATACGAGCCAAAGTATAGCTGGGCTCGCTTCAAGTATATTTGTTATCGGGGCTGTGCTAGTAAGGCCTATTGCTGGCAAAAGAATTGCCTTGGTCGGAGCAAAAAAAATGCTTACTATCAGTCTAGCCTTATTTTTAGTAGCAACTATTCTCTATTTCATGACTTCAAGTCTAGCACTCTTACTAATCGTTCGTTTAATCCATGGTATTTCATTTGGTTTTGCATCAACTGCTACAGGAACACTTGTGGCCGAAATATTACCTTCATCCAGAAGAGGGGAAGGGATGGGATATTTCGCGATGAGTACAAACCTGGCTATGGCCATTGGACCGTTTCTAGGCTTAATGATCAGCAATTCCTTTTCTTATACAATTGTCTTTTCGGTTGCCGTTGTCTTTGCTTCGTTAAGTTTTATTGCCACTCTTTTCTTGAATATTCCAAAGATGCAATATACAGCTGAGCAAGTCGAATCAATGAAAGGTCATAAAATAAGTGATTACTTTGAGCTGGCCGCACTGCCAATTGCTATTACAGCTGGAGTCATTGGATTTACATATTCGAGTATATTATCTTATTTAACTTCATATTCTCAGGAGCTTAATTTAGTATCGACAGCAGGCTTCTTCTTTGTCATGTATTCTATTTGTTTAATACTAA